>CAKRPI010000001.1 GCA_934376945.1 uncultured Lachnospiraceae bacterium
AAATTTCGAAGCAAGGTTAGGGTTAAGTTAATCGGAAGTTGATATGAAACAGACTGTATGTGGTTTTGAAGGTATGTAAAGATTTTAAAAGACGTGATAATTAGTCATTTTACTCAGAAATGTGTAAAATGGCTTTTTTTGATGAAGAGTCAAGCGGATATTCGTAATCCGCTTCGCTACTTGCTCATAACCTTTATCATATGTGGGTCTGTCTCAGTTATGATACAATAAAAATGCCATAAAATTATGAAATTCTTATGAAAAAGGTACGTGTTTTTTATTGACTTTGGTGAATCCGTTTTTTATACTACGATTTGAACGCAGATAAGCATTCACCCACTGACAGGTCGCAAAGCGACTGCGTTCATGAAATATCATAAGGGGGAACCCGCTTGCGGAATCTCGTAAGGAGGGATCCGTTTACGGGAGGATTCCTTACGAGCCTGGATTCCTTATGATCCTACAGGTAGCGAAGCGGATTGCGAATGTCCGCTTGACCGAAGATATGGGAGTTGTTATTTATGGAAAACAGAAGTGAGAAAAAAACGAATATGAATTGCAGTCCTGTGTTATATATTATCATTCCGTGTTACAATGAAGAAGAGGTTTTACCGGTAACGGCTCCGATCTTCAGACAGAAATTACAGGATATGGTGGATCTGAAGTTAATTGATAAAGAAAGCAGGATTTTGTTTGTAAATGATGGAAGTACAGATGCAACCTGGCAGTTGATTTGTCAATTGGCAGAAAAAGATTCACATTATATCGGAATCTCACAGAGTAGAAACAGAGGTCATCAAAATGCGGTGCTGGCAGGTCTGATGGAGGCAAAAGATCAGTGTGATATTACAATTTCCATTGATTGTGATGGGCAGGATGATCTGAATGCAATGCAAGAAATGGTGCTCAGATATTCGGAAGGGAATGAAATTGTATATGGTGTGCGCAGCAGTCGTGCAACAGATACATTTTTTAAACGATTTACAGCGCAGACTTTTTATAAATTATTGAACTGGATGGGGGTAGAAGTCGTCTATAATCATGCAGATTATCGACTGGTTTCAAGTCGTGTTTTACAGGAATTTCAGAATTTTAAAGAAGTAAACCTTTATCTGAGAGGAATGTTTCCACTGGTAGGGTTTAAAAGTACAACCGTATTGTATGAACGTCATGAGCGTCTGGCCGGGAGAAGCCATTATCCGCTTTCCAAAATGCTTGGTCTGGCATTTGATGGAATCACAAGTATGAGTATTCGCCCCATTCGTATGATTTCTGCGCTTGGAATTACTGTGTCTTTTGTTAGTTTTCTTTTTCTTATTTGGATTCTGGTGCAGTATTTTTCTAATCAAACAGTGGAAGGCTGGGCGAGCATAAGTGCGATTGTATGTCTGATGAGTGGAATTCAGCTGATTTGTGCAGGCGTGATAGGGGAGTATATTGGGAAAATATACCTTGAAACGAAGGCAAGACCCAGGTATGTTATCAGTGAACGAACTTTTTCAGTTAAGCCGCAACAGGAGAATAATAAATTACAGACAGTAGTGAACAATGAGCAGGAGGAAGCATAACGTCTGTTGGAAGTTATAGCAGGATAAACAGGCATTTTCCACTTATAGCAATCCTGCAAAATAATGCATCCCATCCGATCTGTCAGAGCGTGAAATACTGCGTCAGAAATCTTTGCCGTGCGTTAGCACGCCTGCAGATTTCATCCTTGTCTTTCGCGCTCTGCCAAATCGTCTTGCCTGCATTATTTTATTGAATTGCTATAGATGTGCAAAGCGGCAAGTAGCGAAGCGGATTGCGAATATCCGCTTTGACTCAGCCGATCCGTTTTGCAAAGCAGTAAAAGAAAAGGATATAAAAGCAATAAAAGAAAAGGAAATCAAAGAAGGTATGAAAAAACTTGCAGGAAAGCAGCAAATAAAGGGATTAATTTTGAGGTTGCAGGACGGAAAAGACAGAAGGCTTTGGGTGGCAGTGGGAAGCTTACTTATAAATCTGATGGTGCTGGCCGTGATGTTTCTTATTTTTCGGCCTGGATTTGAAACAAATGATGATATAGGGATTGCCAATATGGTAAATGGTGTAAGAGGAAAATTTGATCCACATCTGGTATATTCCAATTATATTATTGGTTGTATTTTGGCATTTTGTTATCGGATCAGACAGTGGGTTCCTTGGTATAGCTTATATCAGTATGCATTGATGGTATGTGCATTTTCAGCGCTGATGTATGTAATCGTGAGGAGGTCCGGCAATCGTTCTTTTATATGGGTTGCTCTGACGCTGATCAGTTTTTTTTCTTATGAGTGTTATGTGAAAATGCAATTTACGAAAACAGCCGGAGTGGTATCTGCTGCGGGTTTTTATCTATTATTTTATGCGTTGGAGGAAGCGAAAATTCGCTGGCCGGAGTTGATTGTTGGCTATATCCTGGCTGGCTTTGGTTTTATGGTCCGAAGTGATCAGTTTTTTGCAGAGCTGGGACTGCTTTTTGCAGTTTGTCTTATTTTATTTTTTCAGGCATTGCATAAAGAAAAAATACAGCGGAAAAGGCTGCTCATCCGGGATATTTTGTGTGGGTGGATACTTCTTTTTTTAATAGGAGGTCTTCATCTGGCAGACAAAATGGCATACCAGACGCCAGAATGGCAGGAGTATCAGGTATATAACGATGCAAGATCAGAACTGTTGGATTACGGTTTTCCGGATTACACAAAAAATAAAGAAGCATATGAAGAGCTTGGAATTGACCTTTCTGCCTATCGAATGCTGGTTGGTTGGAATCATATGGATCCGGAGCTGTTTCCGCTGGAAACACTGGA
Organism: uncultured Lachnospiraceae bacterium; assembly: GCA_934376945.1. Classification (GTDB taxonomy): domain Bacteria; phylum Bacillota; class Clostridia; order Lachnospirales; family Lachnospiraceae; genus Choladousia. Next base: position 2,829 of record CAKRPI010000001.1, read on the forward strand.
AAAATTAATCGAATTGAAGGAGCCAAAAAAACTGGATCTATCGTTTGTTAAACAGTTTTTTCAAAAATTTCCGTTTAAATTTACTGTAATTTCAAGTTTTTGGACTTTTGTGGTGTTATTCGTGTTTAGTTTGTGCTGGGGAAAACATGGAAAAGAAGAGTGGCTGGCAATATTGTATGAGCTGTTTATGATCATGCTTTTGTATTTTTATCTGTTTTATTGTGATCGGTACTTACTGAACCGTGTTGATGTCGGAATCTGGCTGGCAGCAAGCCTGGTTGTTTTATGGTCCGTTTCGAAGGCAGATCAAAGATTTTCACACCGCATGGGGATTGTATTGTTTGCGGCGGTGTTGTGCATGCAGCAGAATACGGCAAGAAAAAACTGGCGGATCAATTCAGAAGACAGAGGACAAGCGCTTCTCGAAGAACGGGCGGTACTTCAGTCAATCCATACAGATCTGGATCACCTGTATCTTTTCAAGGCAAGTACCATTTCTTTTGCAAATGCTTATTCCGTATTTTCCAGCATACCATTCGAAATGGGCAGGAATCTTTATCCGCTCGGCGGCTGGGCGTCTGCAACGCCGCTTTATCAGGAAACTCTGAAAGAATACGGTGTAACGAATCCGTTTCGCGATATAATCGGAAATGAAAAAATATATATAATTGACAATAGCATCAGTAATACGCTAGAATATATACAGAAGCATTATGACAAAGATGCAAAGGCAGTTCTTGTATCTGAATTAGGAGCATATAAAATCTATCAAATTGAAAGTGGAAACAAGTAAAGTATTTGCGGCTGAAACAATGCGGCAGGATAAGGAGGAAAAAATGAGAAAAAAAAATGGAAACTGGAAACGGATCATGCGAACGTTTCTGATGCTGATGATCATGGTAGTATTTGCCGGAGTGCCGGCAGCTGTATCATCTGCAGCTGAAAAATATGTTCCGGGCAATGTGGCAAAGCTTACGGTGACCGGAAAGACGGAAGATTCGATTTCTTTACGATGGACAAAGGTTAACAATGCGGATGGTTATATCGTATATTCTATTGATCCGAAGACCGGAGCATATACGAATCTGACTCATCTTTCTGCAACTTCTTATACAGTAAAGAAGCTTAAACTGAACCAGACCTATACGCTGCAGGTGTTTGCGTATAACTATCGCAACGGAAAAGTATACAAAAGTGCAAAAGGAAGTCCGATTGTCAAAGTAAAGACTGCTTATCTGCAGCCAGGAAAGGTAAAAAATCTCCGTATTGCCAGCTATGGCGATAAGAGTATGGTTCTTAAATGGAACAGTGCCAAAAATGCAACCGGTTATGTAGTAAAATGTTACAATCCGAAAACAAAAAAGACTACTACAGTTAAGACGACCACGAATACGCTGGTACAGTTCCGGAATCTGACGGCAAAACGAGAATATTGTTTTTACGTATGTAGCTACCGCAGGGCAGGAAATCAGACCGTGTATGGAAAAGATTCCGATATGGTAAAAGGAACTGCAAAAGCCATCAATATGAGTGGTGTGCATGGAAGGTATTATAATACGACGCTGCGTTCCAATACGACGGTCAAAATTAAAGCAACCGGTAAAAAGGTTAATCTAAGAGCCGGTACAAGTATTATCGCGAAGGAACGAAAAAATGGAACCGTCAATGCAATCTGGAACGGAAAAGAAATAGAGGTTCAGGGAAGCAGACTGAACTATAACAGTTTGAATACCTCCGGAAAGATGTATACATACGCACAGGCTGAAGCATTTGTGAATTCAAAGGGCTATAAGAGCGATACAAAATATTTAATCTGGGTAAATCAGTATTCTCTTTATACGTATATTTTTGAGGGTTCCCAGGGAGAATGGAAGGGTATCCGCAAGATGAAGTGCGTAGTTGGAAAAAATGGTCTGACACCGATCAAATCGACCTACAAGCTGCTTCGTAAAGGATATATGTATGGCGGACCGATCATTTATATCGCATGGTTTGGATGGAGAGGATACGGATTCCATATGAGAACTTCTTCTCTGGCACAGGGAGCTGTTTCAGGAGGATGTATCCGGCTTGGCTATGATGATCTGATGTTCTTGGATCGTACCTGCCCGCTTGGAACCAGAGTAATTTCTTATTAAGTTCTATTGTAGAAAAAGGCTTTAACCGAATCAAGCAAGTAGCGAAGCGGATTGCGAATATCCGCTTGACACAGGTTAAGTAAATCCCCGGCTTTCATTACGAGGAGCAACAAGTGTCGGTTTTGGATTTAACTAGAAAAAGGCTGTCGGAAATCACATAGAAAGTGATTCCTGGCAGCCCTTTTTCATCATAAAAAATTCTTGCTATAGGAAATTCTTGCTATAGAAATTTATTTTCTATGGCATAAAAACTTTTCGGCAGAATGTGCTCAGGCATATCAGCATCCGCAGGATGCAAGGGTTTCAAGAGCGAGAAGAATTTCATTTCGTTCTCCGCGTGCAGCAGCATCTTCGCCATTTTTGTAGGAGGAAATGCCGTCTTTCAGATTCTGATTCCATTCAACTACGACATTGAGGATACTTGCAGTGTGAAGACCGCGCAAAGCGCCGACGGCAAACAGTGCAGCCGTTTCCATATCGGAGGCATAAATGCCTTTGGAAGAATAAAATTGATCCAGAGCAGGTTTATTTCGCAGGTAGAGTGCATCGTGGCAGCGAGTTGGACCGATCGCGTATGGGAATTCAAGTACTTTTGCCTGAGTCTCACAAACAGAGAGCAGTTCAGGTGTGGCGAATGCAAACTGGATGGATGATTTAGAAGAAGTGACTGTTTCATTGGAAATTCCGTCTGCAGGAAAGGCTGTGGTTCGGGAATTGGAATTAACAGTCGGGGTAATGGAGGAAGGTGGATTAAGCTCCGGTGCAGCATAGCGCAGATAATTGGTATAGGTCTGGCTGGTCCCGTCATCGCAGACAGCACGGTCGCAGAGCACGAGCTGACCGAGCTGCAGATGTTCCTGGAGAGCGCCACAGCTTCCGATGCGGATCAGATCGCGGAAACCAAGATCTGCAAGCTCTTCAACGCAAATAGCGGTTGAAGCACCACCCATCCCTGTAGAAATAGCAAGAATACGGCGTCCCTTATAGGTGCCGGTGATACTTTTGTATTCCCGGCTGAAGGCTTCTTCCTTTACGTCACACAGGAACGCGGCAATTGCATCAACGCGGGCAGGATCACCGGGTAAAATAGCGGCAGTAGCGCCAATAGAAGAATCTAACTGAATGTGCGGCATTTTGTTCATAGTGGTACTCCTTTCGTAATTGCATAGTCAGCAGAAAATTGCTATAATAAAACATTAGTTAGTATTAGAATTTATCAAATATAATCTATTATAGTTTGCGATAAGTATGATTGTCAACTGGGAGGAAAAGACATGAAAGAAAAGAAGGATCTTCTGCTGGTAATTGATATGCAGAATGTATATCTTCCGGGAGAAGAGTGGGCATGTCCATCAATGGGACGGACCTCCGGAACGATCCGAAGGCTGCTTGATACATGCCGGTTTCAGAATGTAATTTTCACAAAATTTGCGGCATCAGAGCAGCCGCAGGGAGCATGGAAGTCATATAATGAGATTAACCAGTCAGTAAATGAAAATGAATGGATGAATGATATTGTAACAGAACTGAAGCCGTATCTGGAAAGAGGAATGGTTTGTGAAAAGTCAGTTTATTCTTCCATGAAAATACCGGAAGTTGTACAGGCTGCGCAAAGAGCAGAGCATATTGTGCTGACGGGAGTGGTGGCAGAGTGCTGTGTGCTTGCAACCATGATGGAGGCAATTGATTTTGGCTGTCCGGTTATTTATCTGACAGATGCAGTTTCCGGTCAGTCTGATGAAAAGGAAGCGCAGATTGCTTCGATTGCAGAGAGTTTTGCACCGGTACATACGATTGTGGAGACAAGTGAGAGATACATCGCCGAAGAGGAGAAAACCTGCAGCAGACGGGAACAGAAATAAGAAAAGGAAGATAATATGTCACATAATAATCAGAAAAAAATTGCGCTTATTAATGATTTTACAGGATTTGGAAGATGCTCGATTGCAGTTGCGCTTCCGGTAATTTCTACGCTGAAGGTACAGTGCTGTCCCTTGCCTACTTCGATTTTTTCTAATCACACAGGATTTAAGAGCTTCTTTTTTGATGATTATACGGAAAAAATGATTCCTTATATGAAAGAATGGGAAAAGCTTGGGTTGGAGTTTTCTGGCATCAGCACCGGATTTCTTGGTTCGAAGGAACAGATCCATATTGTGATTTCCTTTCTGGAGACATTTAAAACGAAAGAGAATCTGGTAATTGTGGATCCGGTTATGGGAGATTATGGAAAGACATATGCAACGTATACGGAGGAAATGTGCCGGGAGATGAAGCGTCTGGTATCTTATGCAGATATTTTGACACCAAACGTTACAGAAGCATGTATTCTGACGGACACGCCTTATCAGGAAAAATTCCGGTTGAAGGATTATGAACGAATGGCAGGTCAGCTCCTGGCGCAGGGACCCAAAAAGGTAGTTATTACAGGTATTGTGCAGGGAGGCTTTATCGCAAATTACTGCTGTGAGGAAGGGAACGTGACAAAGGTAGTCCGGTCTCATAAGGTCGGAACACAGCGTTCCGGAACCGGAGATATTTTTGCGGCGATCATTGCAGCAGATGCTGTTAATCAGGTACCGTTTTCCGAATCGGTAAAAAAAGCATCGCGCTTTATTAAGAAATGTATTGAACGGTCAATGGAGCTGGAGATACCGGTTACAGATGGTGTATGTTTTGAAGAAGTACTGCATGTGCTTAAGTAAAGGAGAGATTATTTATGGAAAAAGAAACAAAGAGAACCATGACCATATTATATGAGGTACACGGAAATCTGTACGTTAATCTGACAAATAAGTGCCCCTGTGCCTGTACTTTTTGCCTGAGACAGACGCGGGATCATATGGAAGAATCAGATTCCCTGTGGCTGGAACATGATACGACGTATGAGGAACTGGAGAAGGCGCTTGAAAAAACGGATATGAGCTCGTATCGTGAGGTTGTTTTCTGCGGTTTCGGTGAGCCTACGGAAGCGCTGGATGTACTGCTTTCGGGAGCTGCTTATATCAAAGCGCATTATGGACTTCCGATTCGGATTAATACGAACGGGCTTGGAAATCTGATTAATGGAGAAAATATTGTCCCGAAGATGAAAGGGGTGATTGATACGGTATCAATCAGTTTAAATACACCAAATGCGGAGGAGTACCATCGTCTGGTGCGGAGCAAATTCGGCGATCAGTCATTTGGTGCGATGCTTGACTTTGCGCGTGAATGTGTAAAAACGCTGCCGCATGTTGTGCTGACAACTGTGGACACAACTATTACGCATGAGGAAGAGGAACAGTGCCGAAAAATCTGTGAGGAGATCGGAGCAACGTATCGGATTCGTCCATGGGAAGACTGAGCAAGTAGCAAAAGTGGATTGCGAATGTCCGCTTTATTTGTATAGAGAAAATGCCGGATGCTTTGTTTCTTTTTTACAGAAACAAAGCATCCGGCATTTTCGATACAGGCATAGCCTGACTTATAGGTTATTGTAGGCGTAGCTTAGAAGTGTGCGGGAGTCATTCCATCTTGCGGTACTGGAAGATGCGCCAAGAGTGACAGAGATGTAGGTTTTTCCGCTTTTTGCCCGGATAACACCGGCGAAGCAGTAACCTGCCTTATTGGTGTAGCCGGTTTTCATTCCTTTAACACCTGGCATTGTAGTAAGCAACGCATTTGTAGTGTAAGTAGTATAGGATCGACCTTGTGTACTCCGGAAAGAATAAGAAGGAGTTCCGACTACTTTTTGGAACAGGCGGGCATTTCGCCAGGCATACCTGGCAATTTTTGCAAGATCATATGCAGTCGTATAATGATTCAGACCATTGTCAAGGCCGTTAGGGGTGACAAAATGTGTGGAGCTGCAGCCGATCTGCTTTGCTTTTGTATTCATTTTATTAGCGAATTTTGTTGTAGAGCCACTGATATGCTCTGCGATTGCAACGGCTGTGTCATTATGGGATCCAAGCATCAGTGAATAAAGCAGGTCTTTCATTTTAAAGGAGTCGCCAACCTGCATATATAGCTTGGTTGGTTCCTGTGAGGCTGCATTTGCAGAAACCTTTACAAGATTGTTAAGGTTTGCAGGACTGTTTTCTACTGCAAGAATATAAGTCATAATTTTTGTGGTACTGGCATTGGCATGCTTTTTCGTTGCATTTTTGTTGTAGATGATTTTTCCGGTAGCGGCATCAATCAGTACTGCGCAATCGGAAGAAACACTGAGATTCGGTCCGCTGTACTGCAGGATTCCGCTGGTGTTGAAGTAGTAGTCAACACCATTGATGGTATGGTGTCCCTTGCAGGCACGGCCGTTTTTATCAAAGTAATAGCGATTACCGGAGATAGTAGCCCAGCCGTATGTCGGTGTACCATCTTTTTTCATATAAAAAATACGATTTTTATAGTTTAACCATCCTCCTGGATGTCGATATCCCTGATCTTTCGTACCGAGGTAATATTTTTTTCCATTAATCATACGCCAGCCGCTGGCACGTTTTCCATCTTTATCAAAATAGTAGGTATGCCCCTGATAGTTCAGCCATCCGGTTGCACGCTTTCCGCTTTTTTTCAGAAAATAAACATCGTCTGCTTTTTTGAGCCATCGAAGTTTATACATGTAGCCTTCCAGGTAAGTGCCAAAATAATAGTAATCCTGTCCAATTTGTTTCCAGCTAAACTGACGATAGCCCTTCGGGGAAAAGTAATAGATTTTTCCATTAATATTCATCAGACAGTCTTTTGCGTAAGTGCCGTCCTTTTGCAGATATTTGTACCACTGTCCTTTGACGTGGACAAATTTTCCCCCCTTTGAAATACGAATGTTGTCGGTGGAAGTAACTGCAGCATTGGCCTGTAATGGAATGCTGATAAAAAAGACAAGCAGAAGAAGTGGCAGCAGATGGTACAGAAACGTATGCGTGTGTTGTTTTTTTCCGATCATGTTTTCTCATTCCTCCCTGAAAAATATTTTCTTATATTCGCACATCGTGGTTTCAGGCTTTTGACCCTGCTATAGTATCATTATAATGAATAAAGGAATGAGAAGCAAGGAAAATAGCAAAGGAAGCAGGTATAAAACCGAATTAGTAAGGAGATACTGAGAAAAGAAGTGACAGGAAAAAGAAAAGATTCCGAGAATACATAAAAAGGAATGGAGGACGAAAGGTGGAAAAACAGAGAGTTCATACAGAGATTTCAGAGATCAGTGAGTATATGAACACAATACTGCCAATCCGGGAAAGCTTTGATCTGGTGGAACGCCGAATTCTGGTTGGAGGAAGAGAAAGTGTTTTTTATTTTGTGGACGGACTTTTGAAAGACGAGGCGATGGTGAAAATCATGGACTCATTTTTTTCTGTGCAGGAGCAGGATATGCCGGAGGATGCGGCTGTATTTGCAGAAAAGTGTATTCCCTGTGCGGAAGTAGATATTGTTACGGATTTTGAGGAGATTATCAAGGGAATTCTTTCCGGCGTGCTTGCGCTGTTTATTGACGGATATGAGGCATGTATTATGATTGACTGCAGAACGTATCCTGCAAGAACGGTAGATGAGCCGGAAAAGGATAAGTCCTTACGTGGTTCGAGAGATGGATTCGTGGAGACGGTAGTATTTGATACAGCACTGATCCGCAGAAGATTGCGGGATCCGCAGCTTGTAATGGAAATGCTGGAGGTCGGCAGTTCCTCGCGAAGCGATGTCGTACTTTGTTACATGAAGGAAAAAGTGGATCCGGAGTTGTTGGCAAATGTGCGGAAAAAGATCAACTCCGTAAAAACAGAGGATCTTAGTATGAATCAGCAGAGTCTGGCAGAGGCTTTGATCGGAACGAGATGGTACAATCCATTTCCGAAATTTAAATTTACAGAACGACCGGATACGACGGCGGCCTGTCTTATGGAAGGGAAAGTGGCAATTCTTGTAGACAATTCACCATCTGCGATGATTCTTCCGACTTCTATTTTTGATATGATCGAAGAAGCGAATGATTATTATTTTCCGGCCTGGACATCGCTGTACCTGAAATTTTCCAGGGTGCTGATTCTGATCCTGACCGTTTTTCTGACGCCGGTTTTTCTTTTGCTGATGCAGAATCCGGAATGGATTCCGCCGGCATTTGAATTCGTGGCGGTGAAAGATACGGTAAACATACCACTTGTCTTTCAGCTTCTGCTGCTTGAGCTGGTGATCGATGGGCTACGGCTGGCAGCGCTGAGCACGCCTAACATGCTCAGCACACCGCTCAGTATTTTTGCAGGTCTTGTGCTTGGAGAGTTTTCAGTGAATTCCGGATGGTTTAATCCGGAGGTTATGCTGTATATGGCATTTGTGGCGGTAGCGAATTATACGCAGCCAAATTTCGAATTGGGTTATGCGGTAAAATTTATGCGGATGCTGATTCTGATCCTGACTGCCTTGTTTGATCTGTGGGGATTTTTGGCCGGCTGTATTATTTTATTACTGCTTCTGTGTACGAATCGTACGCTGTCCGGAAGAAATTATCTGAATATAAAGATGAATTAGCTTATTTTTTAGCTTATCACAGGAAAAACCTCATGAAAATCCGCTGGAAACATCAACGGAAACTTCATGAGGTTTTATGCGTGTCTGACAGACGTGATTATGATTCGCCGTTTGCAACAACTGGCGTCGGGCGCCTCTGATCGAAAATCTGGGAGGCTGTAATCATATTGTCAAGGACGGTTGTCTGACCGGAACTTGCTTTGTAAAGCATATATCCGTCAAGATCAATACGGCCCTGACGAACATACTGATCCGTGATCTGTACCCAGTACGGCTGAGAACCGTCTACATTACAGAAAAAATTGTAGCCGGCACTCTTGAAATAATTGTATACTTCATTATCGGAAGTATATCCTTCCCAGGAACCGATGTCATTGCCGTGGGCAAAGATGATGGTATCAGTCGGTCCGACAATATTCTGAACGGTGTTGACCCATTTTTCATTGTCGGTACGCAGTGCATCCACACTTTTCCCGGTGACGCTTAAATGTCCCCACGTGTGGCTTGCAAATTCCCAACCTTCGTCTTTAAGTGCATCGGCTATTTTTTTTGCCTCTGCCACATCATCATCCCAGTTAAAATCCGGATGGTCGTCCAGCCATTTGCGCTGATCATCCTGCAGATTTTCCTTTGTTTTATAATCGAGATCGGTCCGATATCCAAAGACACCGTTATAACCGGTCAGTGCGATCATACCGCGCGCTCCTTTATAGGCACCGTCCGGATGCTCTTTGAGAAAGGTATTAAGGCGGGGCACAACATCAAAGTCTCCGATATTTTCGCTGCCGTCTGTTTTGACATAATGGCATTTTACATCACCGTTTTCATCAATTACAAGCTTATCCGGGTAGCTGGCTGCCTCATAGGAATGATAATAGCTCAGATCATCGACAGAGAGAACGATGGCTTTCTTATCCGGCGGAAGCATCAAAGTAGTATTTGGTGAAAAATGAACAGTACCGTCGGCATCCGTTGTCTGTGTAACAAGATCATGCAGGCTCACATAGACATAACCGTTATCATAGAGCTGCTGTGTGATCTTGTCAAACTCTTCTACGGTGGTCATCCAGGCATTCATGCCGTCCACTTCAAATTGGCCGAGTGTAGAAACATTGAAAGCAGCGGTGGTATCGTTGATGAGTGAATGATAGAAAATGTGTGGGATCGTAGTCACATCAACTGCAACACAGGAAGCCTTTTTTGTTTCATATTCCTGAATAGCGGCAGTTACAGCTGCATCGGATTCATAGCCGGGGATGGACTGAAGCAAGGCGATCGCTCCGTCATAATCGTATCCTGCGGCAAGCAGTTTTGCCTGTTCTGCTGCATCCTGCGAAGCCACAGAGGATTCAGTGGCAGCTTCTGTAACGGCTTCTGTGGAAACCGCTTCTTCTGTCTGGGCCGGTGCGGCAGTTTCCTTTTCTGTCTGGGTAACAGTGACATCAGAAGATGACGGTTTTTGTGCCTGATTTCCGGTTGTTTCCTTTTGTTTTTTAAGCAGAAGGCAGCCAGCCAAGACTGCGGCTCCGATTAGAAGCACCACCAGCACGATTATCGTAATCGTACGCCGGATCATTGCCTTCCGTCTTCGTTTTCTGCGGCGTTCCCGGCGCGCCTGCGCTGCTCGTTCATACTCAGCGTCTTCGTAAAATTCATCGTTCATAAAAAACCCCCCTCTTTGGTATAATAGCTGATATCCAGTTTATCATATACGCAGAAAAACAGCAACGAAAATAAGTCTGAAAATGACAGGCAAAGAAAAAGTTTGATGTTGACAGAATCCTGAAAGTGGATGAAAATAAGAGTCAGACTGTGTAGTTAAATGCAGAAAAAGATGAAGCATGAAGGGAAAGAAATGGAGATTAAAATGGATAGAAAAACAGAAAAAATAATGGAAGAATCAGAGCAGTTTCTGATTGGTATCGGGGAGGAATTTGCGCCGCATGTGCCTGCCTGGGACGGCCCCAAATGCCTGGAGCCGTTTTATATCAGTCAATATTACGCACAGCTCCCGGATGAGCATGAGGTGCTTCAGGCTTACCGCAAACTGCGGGAGCAGATCGGAGAGCGGCCATATTTTGTGGTGACGCTTAATACGGATGACCTGATTTTCCGGGCTGGATTCGAACCGGAGCAGGTGGTTGCACCGTGTGGAAGCAACGGGAAGCTGCAGTGCAGTGAACATATTGTGGAGGCAGAGAAGATTGCACAGTGTGTGATGAAAGCATATCAGGATGAAATAGAACAGAAGCCAGAAATTTTAAAATGCAGGATGGAAGAAATGGAACAGAAGGGACAGGAGATTCTGAAAAAATATGCAAGCTGCCCTGTGTGCGGAAAAGCACTGGAGGCACATACGATAAAAAACGACGGATATCTGGAAAACGGCTATCTTCCACAGTGGGAATCTTATAAAAAATGGCTGGCGACAACTTTAAATAAAAAACTTTGTGTGATGGAACTTGGTGTTGGATTTCAGTATCCACAGGTAATTCGATTTCCCTTTGAACGAACTGCATTTTATAATAAGAAAGCAATGTTTGTGCGTGTACACAGCAAGTTTCCGCAGATTGAGGCAGAGCTTGCGGATAAGGCAGTTACGGTAAAAAAATCGCCGGTGGAATGGCTGCTGACAGAGGAAACGGATGATCTGGACAGATAAAAAAGAGGGGAACAGTCGGTAAAGAGACTGTTCCTTTTTACTGGGACAAAGAATAAGGATTCTTCACTTGAGGTGTGCAAGATTGGAAACGGAGGACCGCTGTTTGGTCATATATTTTCAATCTGCCAGTCAATTGGTTCCAGACCATGCTCTTTCAAAAATTTGTTGGTCCGGCTAAATGGCCGGCTTCCGAAAAATCCGCGGTATGCGGAGAGAGGACTTGGATGCGGAGATTCAAGAATCAGATGATTCGGATTGGTGAGCATGCTCTTTTTTGCCTGAGCAGGACGTCCCCAGAGAATAAAGACAATCGGACGATCCACCTCATTCAAAATTCGGATTGCGGCATCTGTAAATTCCTCCCAGCCGATTCCTTTGTGTGAGTTTGCCTGGTGGGCACGCACAGTGAGTACAGTATTGAGCAGCAGTACTCCCTGCTCGGCCCATTTCGTAAGACACCCGTTATTTGGAAGGTAACAGCCGCAGTCTTCATGAAGCTCCTGATAAATATTGATAAGAGACGGCGGAGTCTGTACCTGGGGCAAAACAGAGAAACACAGACCATGTGCCTGACCGGGTTCATGGTAGGGATCCTGACCAAGAATTACGACCTTTACTTTGGAAAGCGGAGTAAAAGCAAAGGCGTTAAAAATATCGTCTGCCGGCGGATAAATTTCACGAGTCTGATATTCTTCATTTATTTTTTTGTAAAGCTTCGCATAATACGGCTTGGAGAATTCCGGCTTTAACGGAGCAAGCCAGTCATTTGAAATCGGAGGCATGGTAATGGTACATCCTTTCTGAATACAGTTCATCTGTCAGATTGATTCAGACAGATCTTTTGGATCACAGTCGTACGGAGATGTTTTGGTCACGGAGATACTGTTTGACTTCGCGGATCTCCAGTTCTTTATAATGAAACAAAGAAGCGGCAAGGGCGGCATCAGCATGACCGCTTGTCAGCGCTTCATAAAAATGCTCTTTCGTACCGGCACCGCCTGAAGCAATGACCGGAACAGAAACGTGATCAGCGATGATTCGGGTCAGTTCAAGATCATAACCGCTTTTGGTGCCATCGCAGTCCATGCTGGTAAGCAGGATTTCTCCGGCGCCACGCCGGTCCGCCTCCATGGCCCATTCTACAGCGTCAATTCCCATATCGATACGCCCGCCATTTTTGTAGATGTTCCATCCGGAACCATCTGGACGTCGTTTGGCATCGATTGCTACGACAACACACTGACGGCCAAATTTATCGGCGGCATCACTGATCAAGGTGGGATTCTGGATTGCAGAGGAATTGATGGAAATTTTATCTGCACCCTCGCGCAGAAGAAGCCGAAAATCTTCTACCGTACGGATTCCTCCGCCGACGGTGAATGGGATAAAGACGGTCTCGGCTACGCGGCGTACCATATCAACGACCGTATTTCTGGCATCGGAAGAAGCAGTAATATCGAGAAAGACCAGTTCATCCGCGCCGGCTCGGTCATAGGCTGCGGCGATTTCTACCGGATCGCCTGCATCACGCAGATTTACAAAATTAACGCCTTTTACCACCCGGCCGTTTTTTACATCAAGACAGGGGATGATTCGCTTTGTAAACATTTCGTATTCCTCCTTTTTAGACAGAAAGAAAATTTTTAAGAATTGCAAGGCCGGTATTTCCGCTTTTTTCCGGATGGAACTGGCAGGCAAAGACATTGTCCTGCTCAATAGAAGCGTGAATTCTGGTGCCGTAGTCGGTACTGGCTGTGACAATAGAAGAATCCAATGCTTTCAGATAATAGGAATGGACAAAATAGACGTAGGAATCTTCAGGGATATCATGAAACAGCCGGCCGTGTGGATTGCCATCTTGTTCTGCAGTATAGGACAGAGAGTTCCAGCCCATATGCGGAATTTTCAGTCCGGGCGTATCCGGAATCCGAAGAATGCTGCCGCTGCAGATACCAAGTCCTTTCACTCCCGGAGTTTCCTCACTGGATTCAAAAAGAAGCTGAAGACCGAGGCAGATGCCAAGGAACGGAGTCCCTTTGTTGACGGTATCGTGAATCACCTCACAGAGGTGATATTGCTGAAGCTTCTCCATCGCATCGCCAAAGGAACCGACACCTGGAAGAATTACTTTATCAGCTGAGAGAATTTGTTCCGGATCGCGGGTGATAACCGGAGCTGCGCCAAGACTTAAAACAGCCTTTTCTACGCTGCGCAGGTTTCCGGCATCATAATCTATGATCGCAATCATACTGTCACTCCTTACTTCTAATTTTTTCAGTACATAGTATATAAAAAGGGGAACGCTGCCAGGCAGCATTCCCCTTTAATTTAGCATAAATAACAAAAACATACAAGATATTCTGTTATTATTGACGATACATTCCGTAAGACATCTTCTGACCACAATATCTTATCAATAAAAAATTTAAATAGTTTCCTGTTTGTTCAGATTTTTTACAGCGGTAGAAAGCATCAGTTTAATTCGATTCAGCTGATTGACCTCGCTGGCACCCGGATCGTAGTCGATCGCAACGATATTGGAAGTCGGATACTGTCTGCGCAGCTCTTTGATCACTCCTTTTCCGACCACGTGGTTTGGCAGGCAGGCAAATGGCTGTGTGCAGACGATATTGTTCACGCCGGAATGAATCAGTTCAAGCATTTCTCCGGTCAGAAACCAGCCTTCACCGGTCTGATTTCCGCAGGATACAATATCGGAAGCCATTTTTGCAAGCTCCTGAATGTGGCATGGCGGATCAAAGTGTTCACTTTTTGCGAGTGCCTTTGCGGCGGTGCCGCGTAGCTTCTCGAGAAATGCGATCCCGAAGTTTGCGATTGTAGCGGAAGTTTTTTTCGTGCCCAGATATTCTGCTTTGAAATTCTGGTTGTAGAAGCAGTAAAGCAGAAAATCCATCAGATCCGGAACGACAGCCTGAGCCCCTTCGGATTCCAGAAGTTCTACAAGATAATTATTTGCCGCAGGCAGAAACTTTACGAGGATCTCACCGACAACACCAACCTTAGGTTTTTTTTCGTCAGTGATCGGAAGGGTGTCAAAATCATGGATGATTTCACGGCAGATCTTTTTGAATTCCCGGTAGGTAGGTCTTCCGGACAAAAATTCACAGCAGCGCTGCTCCCATTTGCGGTGCAGCTCATTTGCGGATCCGGCTACCTTTTCGTAAGGGCGCATGCGGTAAAGACAGCGCATAAAAATATCACCGAATACAACAGCAAACATACCGCGCTTTATAAGAGAATAGCTGATCGTAAATCCCGGATTACTTTCAAGGCCGCTTAAATTGATCGAAATAACAGGAATTTGCTCCATACCTGCTTTTTTCAGGGCACGCCGGATGAAGCCAACGTAATTGGAAGCACGGCATCCGCCGCCGGTTTGTGACATCAGAACGGCAGTATGATTCAGATCGTATTTTCCGGAGAGCAATGCTTCCATGACCTGTCCAACGACCATCAGCGATGGATAGCAGGCATCATTGTTGACATATTTCAGACCGACATCGACAGATTTTTTATTATCATTCGGAAGAACAATAAGATTGTAATCCGATGCATTAAAGGCGGCTTCGAGCATTTTGAAATGGATCGGCGACATCTGCGGGCAGAGAATCGTATATTTTTTGCGCATTTCTTTTGTGAAAATCACGCGTGGAGTGCTGGAGGGTACGATTTTACGGTTCGTACCGTGCCGTTCCTTACGAACGCGGATCGCAGAAATCAGAGAACGAACGCGGATTCTTGCAGCGCCCAGATTGTTGACTTCATCGATCTTAAGACAGGTATAGATTTTGTCAGAGCCGGACAGAATATCGTTTACCTGGTCTGTTGTAACGGCATCCAGTCCGCAGCCAAAGGAGTTGAGCTGAATCAGATCCAGATCCTCTCTTGTCTTGACAAAATTTGCAGCGGCATAAAGACGGCTGTGATACATCCACTGGTCGAGTACGACAAGCGGCCGTTCCACCGGATTGAGGTTGGAGACGGAATCCTCGGTAAGGACAGCAAGTCCGTAGGAATTAATCAATTCCGGAATTCCATGGTTGATTTCGGAATCAATGTGATAGGGTCTTCCGGCAAGGACGATTCCGTGGCGTCCGGTTTCTTTGAGGTATTTTAATGTTTCCTGTCCTTTGTCATACATGGCCTGGCGAGTGTGTGCCAGTTCCTCCCAGCCGGCCTTTGCGGCAGCCTCCAGTTCTGCAGGAGGAATATCAGGAAATGCCTTTTTCAATCCGCTTGTTACGGTTTCAAGGCTTGTAAAAGCGATGAATGGATTCTCAAAGCGAATGTGTTCTGTGCGCAGTGACTCCACGTTATTTTTGATGTTTTCCGCATAAGATGTGACGATCGGGCAGTTATAATGATTGCCTGCATCCGGAAATTCAGTCCTTTCATACGGAATACAAGGATAAAAAATGTACTTGATTCCTTTTTTGATCAGCCATTCAATGTGTCCATGTGCCAGCTTGGCCGGGTAGCATTCGGATTCACTTGGAATCGATTCAATACCGAGCTCGTAAATTTTTCTGGTGGACGAAGGAGAGAGCACCACGCGGTATTTCAAGGCTGTGAAGAAACGGAACCAGAACGGATAATCCTCATACATGTTCAGTACACGCGGAATACCGACGGTACCGCGAACTGCCTCATCCTCCGAAAGTGGTTCGTAGGAGAAGAGCAGCTTGTTTTTGAATTCAAACAGATTTGGCACGTGATCTTTGTTGCGCTCTTTGCCGATGCCGCGTTCGCAGCGGTTTCCGCTGACAAACTGGCGTCCGCCGGAAAAACGATTGATAGTCAGACGGCACTGATTGGTACAGCCCTTGCATTTTGCCATGGAAGTGGTGAAAGTAAGAGCATTAATCCGGTCAATGGACAGCATCGTTGTTTCCGTTCCCTCTTTATAGCGCTCTCTTGCAATGAGGGCTGCACCAAAGGCACCCATAATACCGGCGATATCCGGACGAATCGCTTCACAGCCTGCAATGCGTTCAAAGCTGCGCAGAACTGCGTCATTGTAAAAGGTACCGCCCTGTACCACGATGTGACGGCCAAGCTCAGTCGCATCAGAAACTTTGATTACCTTATATAATGCGTTTTTGATAACGGAATAAGCAAGTCCGGCAGAGATATCCGAAACATCAGCGCCTTCTTTTTGTGCCTGTTTTACCTTGGAATTCATGAATACGGTACAGCGGGTGCCAAGATCGATCGGATGTTTTGCAAACAAAGCTGCTTTTGCAAAATCCTGTACAGAGTAATTCAGAGATTTTGCAAATGTTTCGATAAAGGAACCGCAGCCGGAGGAGCAGGCCTCATTGAGCTGAACACTGTCAACGGTTCTGTTTTTGATTTTGATACATTTCATATCCTGACCGCCGATATCGAGGATGCAGTCAACATCAGGATCAAAGAAGGACGCGGCATAATAGTGAGAGACAGTCTCAACCTCGCCTTCGTCAAGCATCAGTGCAGCCTTGATCAGTGCTTCACCATAGCCGGTAGAACAGGAATAGGAAATATGTGCAGTTGCCGGAAGCTTGCTGTAGATATCCTGGATCGCATGGATGGCCGTGCGGAGAGGACTGCCGTTGTTGTTGCTGTAAAATGAGTATAGCAAAGAACCATCTTCGCCGACAAGCGCAGCCTTTGTGGTAGTAGAACCGGCATCAATGCCGAGAAAGCAATTTCCGGAATAAGAGCCAAGCGGAGCCGTTTTTACCTGATACTGATTCTGACGACGGATAAAAAGCTCATAATCCTCCTGACAGCGGAACAACGGTTCCATACGGGCTACTTCAAAATCCAGATGGATTGCGTGGGAAAGACGTTCTTCCAGTGAGGCAAGAGTTGTGACCACAGTCGTTTTTGCATTGAGCGCAGAGCCGATCGCAGCAAAAAGATGAGAATTTTCCGGTACCAGCGCATGCTCGTCGTCCAGCTCGAGCGTACGGATGAATGCGGTCCTCAGCTCAGAAAGAAAGTGAAGAGGGCCACCCAGAAACGTTACATGACCGCGGATCGGCTTTCCGCAGGCAAGACCGGAGATCGTCTGATTGACAACCGCCTGAAAAATGGATGCGGAGAGGTCTTCTTTTGTGGCGCCTTCGTTGATCAGAGGCTGGATGTCTGATTTTGCAAAAACACCGCAGCGTGCAGCAATGGAATAAAGAGACTGGTAATTTTTCGCATATTCATTTAATCCGGATGCGTCAGTCTGCAGCAGGGAAGCCATCTGATCAATAAAAGAACCTGTGCCGCCTGCGCAGATACCGTTCATACGCTGCTCGACATTTCCGTTTTCAAAATAAATAATCTTTGCATCTTCACCACCGAGTTCAATTGCGACATCTGTCAGAGGTACAAGGTGTTCCAGAGAGGAAGCAACTGCGATGACTTCCTGTACGAAAGGAATCTCAAGATGGTTTGCGAGCGTCAGCCCGCCGGAGCCTGTGATGACCGGGGAAATCTGAAGATCGCCGAGCTTTTCACGGGCTTCACGGATAAGGCCAGACAGTGTTTCCTGAATATTGGCATAATGTCTTCGATAATCTGAAAAAAGAAGTTCCTGATCAGGGGAGAGAACTGCGACTTTTACAGTCGTAGAGCCAATATCAATGCCTAATGTATGTAATGTAGTAACTGCCATGAAAGTATTTGCGGGAAAATCCCGCGCCTCCTTTTTCATTCTAAAAAACTGATTGGTAAGGTCATGGATTGTGAGTGTTCGCTTTATCCATGAAAGTCACCAAAACAGTAATCCTGATTATACGACAAAAATTTTAAAATATCAAATTACTTGCATTCGCAGGTATTTGCATATATACTAATATTTCAGAATGTTTTTTCAAGGAAGCATCGTTTTTTATGAAAAAATGTACATGCAGAAAAGCGATAATGAACAAAATGAAGTAGAAAACATGAAAGGACACTGGAAAAAACAGACAAAAATTTAATAAAATCAAAAAAGATAATTACTATGTTAAATTTTTGTTAAGAACAGGCAGATGACCGGAGATCAGACAGTTCCGGCGTGCGAAACAGAGCCGGGATCCGTAAAGTCCTGGCAGTCGATCGTATTTTTCAAACCGCTATGGGACCGGCCGGAGCGGAGCTGAGGAAAAACAGCAGTCATCTAAAGGAGGAGCTACATGTATAAAATCTTAAAAACAGACGGACGCGCAAAGCGTGCGGAGTTTACAACCGTGCATGGCACGGTGCAGACACCGGTATTCATGAATGTCGGTACGGCTGCTGCAATCAAAGGTGCTGTGGCAACTACAGATTTAAAGGAGATCGGAACACAGATCGAACTTTCCAATACGTATCATCTTCATGTGCGTCCGGGCGATGAAGTAGTAAGAAAGCTGGGAGGCCTGCATAAGTTTATGAATTGGGACCGTCCGATCTTGACGGATTCCGGCGGATTTCAGGTGTTTTCACTGGCCAGTCTCCGGAAGATCAAAGAAGAGGGCGTTTATTTCCAGTCGCATATTGATGGACGGAAAATTTTTATGGGACCGGAACAGAGTATGCAGATCCAGTCGAATCTGGGATCTACGATTGCAATGGCATTCGACGAGTGTCCGTCAAGTGTGGCAGACCGGGACTATGTGCAGCGCTCGGTGGAGCGTACGACAAGATGGCTGGCGCGCTGCAAGACGGAAATGAATCGTCTTAATGGCCTGGAAGGAACAGTGAATCCACATCAGATGCTGTTTGGAATTAATCAGGGAGCAATCTACGGGGATATCCGAATTGAGCATGCAAAGCAGATTCGGGAGATGGATCTGGACGGATATGCAGTCGGCGGACTTGCGGTTGGAGAAACGCATGAACAGATGTACTATATCCTGGATGAGGTTGTCCCGTATCTTCCGAAGGAAAAACCGGTTTATCTCATGGGGGTCGGTACGCCACTTAATATTCTGGAAGCGGTGGATCGCGGTGTGGATTTCTTTGACTGTGTTTATCCGTCAAGAAACGGACGTCACGGTCATGTGTATACAAAAAACGGTAAGCTGAATTTATTTAATGCAAAATATGAGCTGGATGACCGCCCGATTGAGGAAGATTGTCAGTGCCCTGCCTGCCGGAATTACAGCAGAGCCTATATCCGCCATCTGCTTAAAGCAAAGGAAATGCTTGGCATGCGTCTGTGCGTACTGCATAATCTGTATTTTTACAATCATCTGATGGAAGATATACGCGGTGCGATTGAGGAGGGACGGTATCAGTCGTTCAAAAAGGAACGGGTGGACCGTTATACACAGGGAGAAGCTTAAAATACAGACAGTTTATGGTTGTTTTATAAAATTTTACTTGCCCTATGTGTGTGGATTGTGTATTATAGTAGGGATATGTGCAAAACAAGGAGGAACGAAGCATGATGAATCTTTTAGCAGAGTCTGCCGGTACTGCTGGCGGTGGAATTGCACTGATGCTGATCTATATTGTGATCATTGGTGCGGCAATGTATTTCTTTGCAATTCGTCCGCAGAAGAAAGAGCAGAAGAGAATGTCTGCAATGCTTTCTGCCCTTGAAATCGGTGACACAGTTGTAACAACAAGTGGTTTTTACGGCGTTGTAATCGACATTACAGATGAAGACTGTATTGTAGAGTTCGGAAGCAATAAGAACTGCCGTATCCCGATGAAAAAGAGCGCGATTGCTGAGGTAGAAAAGCCAGGAGAAGCATAAAGCACAGAAAATATGCCGGCCACTGTCAAATGCGACAGTGTGTCGGCTTTTTTCATGGTCTTTTCGCCTGTTGTGGTAAAAGAAAAGATTTAACGAATTAAACAGTTGAAATCTGAAGGAAAATGCATTATGATAATGAGAAAGCTTTTGGCAGATGTGCGCTTTGCTCGTCCGTCTGCCGGAAACGGCTGATTGACTGGGAAAAACAGTCCGGACAGAGGCCTGCCGCTTTGCATTAAAAAACGTATGAGAAAAAAGCGGAAAGGCAGAGAAAAATCAGTCAGCGGAAAGGATGACAGAACATGAATTACAGAATTGGAGTCATTCCGGGAGACGGAATCGGACCGGAAATTGTAAAGGAAGCACGCAAAGTACTGGACAGGGCAGCCAAAAAATTTGGTTTTACGCTGGAATATACAGAACTGTTGATGGGTGGAGCTTCAATCGATGTAAATGGAGTACCATTGACGGATGAGACGATTGAGACGGCAAAAAAAATGGATGCTGTTTTGATGGGATCGATCGGAGGGGATGCAAAAACCTCTCCGTGGTATCAGCTTCCACCGGAGAAAAGACCGGAAGCCGGCCTTTTAAAGCTTCGCAAGTCATTAAACCTGTTTGCAAACCTGCGGCCGGCTTATCTGTATGAGGAGTTAAAGGCAGCATGCCCGCTGAAGGATGAGATCATCGGTGACGGATTTGATATGCTGATTATGCGAGAACTGACCGGAGGGCTGTATTTCGGAGCAAGAAACACGGTTGAGAAAAACGGCGTAAAGGAAGCAACAGATACGCTGGTATATAATGAAAATGAGATTCGCCGCATTGCAGTCAGAGGATTTGATATCGCAAAAAAGCGCCGCAAAAAGGTATGCAGTGTCGACAAGGCAAATGTACTGGATTCCTCCAGACTCTGGAGAAGTGTGGTTGAAGAGGTTTCGAAGGATTATCCGGATGTCGAGCTGTCACATATGCTTGTGGACAACTGCGCGATGCAGCTGGTTAAAAATCCGGCACAGTTTGATGTGATTCTGACGGAGAATATGTTTGGTGATATTCTGTCAGATGAGGCGAGCATGGTGACTGGTTCAATCGGTATGCTTTCTTCCGCATCCTTAAATGAAACAAAGTTTGGTTTGTACGAGCCGAGCCACGGCTCAGCACCGGATATTGCAGGACAGAATATTGCGAATCCGATTGCAACGATCCTGTCAGCGGCGATGCTGCTTCGTTATTCTCTGGATCAGGATGAAGCGGCAGATGCGATTGAGGCAGCAGTAAAGCAGGTGCTCAAAGATGGTTACCGTACCGTGGATATCATGTCCGAGGGCTGCAAAGAAGTTGGAACAGAAGAAATGGGAACACAAATTACAGAGAGAATCTGAACTGGTCACAGAGCTGATTTACATAGAGAGTGAGGAATGACATTATGAAAAGTGACGCAGTAAAAAAAGGAATCCAGCAGGCACCGCATCGGTCTTTGTTTAACGCACTTGGACTGACTGAGGAAGAAATGAAGCGGCCGCTGATCGGTATCGTAAATTCTTATAATGAGATTGTGCCGGGGCATATGAATCTGGATAAAATCACAGAGGCAGTAAAGATGGGTGTGGCGATGGCAGGCGGTGTCCCGCGTGTGTTCCCGGCGATTGCAGTATGTGATGGAATTGCAATGGGGCATGTCGGAATGAAATATTCTCTTGTGACGAGAGATCTGATTGCAGATTCCACAGAGTGTATGGCGATCGCACATCAGTTTGATGCATTGGTCATGATTCCGAACTGTGACAAAAATGTACCGGGTCTTCTGATGGCAGCTGCAAGATTGAATATTCCGACGATTTTTGTAAGCGGCGGTCCAATGCTTGCAGGTCATGTACATGGCAGAAAGCGTAGCCTTTCCAGTATGTTTGAGGCAGTAGGTGAGCATGCGGCAGGCAAGATGAGCGATGAAGAAGTAGTAGAATATGAAAATAAGGTGTGCCCGACCTGTGGGTCCTGCTCCGGTATGTATACCGCAAACAGCATGAACTGTTTAACAGAGGTCCTTGGTATGGGATTAAAGGGAAATGGAACAATTCCGGCAGTTTATTCTGAACGAATCCGTCTTGCAAAGATGGCAGGTATGCAGATCATGGAGCTGCTCAAGAAGGATATCCGCCCGAGGGATATTATGACAGAAAAAGCATTTATGAATGCACTGACGGTTGATATGGCGCTTGGATGCTCCACAAACAGTATGCTCCATCTTCCGGCGATCGCACATGAGGCGGGAGTGGAACTGAATGTGGATATTGCAAATGAAATCAGTGCGAGAACGCCGAATGTATGTCATTTGGCACCTGCAGGTCCGACGTATATGGAGGATCTGAATGAGGCCGGTGGTGTGTATGCTGTTATGAATGAGCTTTCTGAAAAGAACCTGCTGAATCTGGATTGCATGACCGTTACAGGAAAGACAGTGGGAGAAAATATCAAGGGCTGCAGGAATCTGAATCCGGAAGTGATTCGTCCGTTGGATCATCCTTATAGTCCGACAGGCGGCCTTGCGATTCTGAAAGGAAATCTGGCACCTGATTCCGGTGTCGTAAAGCGTTCAGCAGTGGTACCGGAAATGATGGTACATGAAGGACCGGCAAGAGTTTTTGATTGTGAGGAAGATGCAATTGCTGCAATCCTCGGCGGAAAGATTAACCCGGGCGACGTAGTAGTCATTCGTTACGAAGGACCGAAGGGCGGACCTGGTATGCGTGAAATGCTTAATCCAACCTCTGCAATTGCAGGTATGGGACTTGGATCGAGTGTTGCTCTGATTACGGATGGACGCTTCAGCGGCGCATCCCGTGGCGCATCGATCGGACACGTTTCTCCGGAGGCAGCAGTCGGAGGGCCGATCGCTTTGGTAGAGGAAGGGGATATTATTAAGATTGATATCCCGAATTGCAGTCTCCGGCTGGATGTCAGCGATGAGGTCCTGGCTGAGCGAAGAAGCAAATGGCAGCCAAGACAGCCGAAGATCACAACCGGTTATCTGGCACGGTATGCTTCACTGGTAACTTCAGGAAATCGCGGAGCAATCCTTGAGGTACCAAAGAAGAATATATAAGAAAACGATGAAAGGATGTACGCAATGAAACTGACAGGATCAGAGATTGTTATTGAGTGTTTAAAGGAACAGGGCGTAGATACGATTTTCGGTTATCCGGGCGGAGCGATCCTGAATATATATGATGAGCTGT
This sequence comes from uncultured Lachnospiraceae bacterium, assembly GCA_934376945.1. GTDB lineage: Bacteria > Bacillota > Clostridia > Lachnospirales > Lachnospiraceae > Choladousia. Next base: position 26,103 of record CAKRPI010000001.1, read on the forward strand.
ATAAGCACAGCAGTGAGATCCGGCATATTCTGACATCACATGAGCAGGGTGCTTCTCATGCAGCTGATGGATATGCGCGTGCAACAGGGAAGGTCGGTGTTTGCATGGCAACTTCCGGTCCTGGTGCGACAAATCTTGTAACGGGAATTGCAACGGCCTATATGGATTCCGTGCCGATTGTAGCGATCACTGCAAATGTTTCTGTACCGCTTCTCGGACGAGACAGCTTTCAGGAGGTTGATATCACCGGCATTACAATGCCGATCACAAAACATAATTATATTGTAAAAGATGTGGAAAAGCTGGCAGATACGATGCGTGATGCTTTCCGGATCGCACGTGAAGGAAGGCCGGGACCGGTACTGATCGATATTACAAAGGATGTGACGGCAGGCAGTGCAGAGTACACACCGGTAAAACCGGAGCCGATCGAACGCAATACCGAATACATCAAAGAAACAGATCTTGACCAGGCAGCAGCTCTGATTGAGTCATGCAGCCGCCCATTTGTGTTTGTTGGTGGAGGAGCAGTCATTTCTGATGCGGAGGATGAACTGAAGACCTTTGTGGATAAGATCCATGCACCGGTGGCAGACTCCCTGATGGGAAAGGGCGCCTACAGCGGAGCGAATGAACTGTACTGTGGAATGCTTGGTATGCATGGTACAAAGCCGGCAAATCTTGGGGTTACAAAATGTGATCTGCTGATCACGGTAGGCTCCAGATTCAGTGACCGTGTTATCGGTCAGGCAAAGGCCTTTGCAAAAAATGCAAAAATTATTCAGATTGATGTCGATCCGGCAGAGATCAATAAAAATATTCTGGTAGACTGCAGCATCATCGGTGACGTGCGGGAGGTGCTGAAACGGCTGAATGCCCGGATTAAGGAACAGCGTCATGACGACTGGGATGAGCAGATCAGGGAACTGAAGAAAAAATATCCTTTGAAATACGATCACAATGCTTTAACCGGTCCATATATTATGGAAGAGATTGACCGTCAGACAAAAGGGGATGCAATTATTGTGACGGAAGTCGGACAGCATCAGATGTGGGCAGCTCAGTATTACAAATACTTAAAGCCGCGCAGACTGCTGACCTCAGGCGGCCTTGGTACGATGGGCTATGGACTTGGCGCCTCGCTTGGGGCAAAGATGGGATGTCCGGATAAGACGGTGATCAATATTGCAGGAGACGGCTGTTTCCGTATGAATATGAATGAGCTTGCAACTGCAGCACGTTATAATATTCCGGTTATTGAAGTGGTTATCAACAACCATGTACTTGGTATGGTGCGTCAGTGGCAGACGTTGTTTTACGGGGCACGGTATTCTCAGACGGTTTTGAACGATTCGGTTGATTTTGTGAAACTGGCAGAAGCGCTTGGTGTGGAAGCGTGTCGTGTGACAAAACCGGAAGAATTCGGTCCGGCACTGCAGCATGCAATTTCACTTGGAAAACCATACTTGATCGACTGTGTAATCGGCAGTGATGATAAAGTATTCCCAATGGTTCCGGCAGGAAAACCGATTGAGACTGTATTTGATCAGGACGATTTGGATTGAAAATATTCCGGTTAGCTCTGGATGAAACAAGAACTGGCTGGGAAAAGGAAATGCTGCAGCAGAAGTGTTGCAGCATTTCCATAAAATGAGGAGGATGAAAAAGTGAGCAGAGTTTATAATTTTTCGGCCGGACCGGCGGTGTTACCGGAAGAGGTTCTAAAAGAAGCACAGGAAGAAATGTTGGATTACAGAGGATGCGGACAGTCTGTTATGGAGATGAGTCATCGTTCCAAAGTGTTTGACGATCTGATCAATGAGACAGAGGAAGACCTTCGTGATCTGATGCAGATTCCGGACAATTACCGAATTCTGTATATGCAGGGCGGAGCAAGCCTGCAATTTGCAATGATTCCGATGAATCTGATGAAAAATGGTGTAGCTGACTACATTATTACGGGACAGTGGGCGAAGAAAGCATGGCAGGAAGCACAAAAATATGGGCAGGCAAATGCCATTGCATCCAGTGCAGACAAAACCTTTACTTATATTCCGGATTGCAGCGATCTGCCGATCGATGAAAAGGCTGATTACGTTTATATTTGCGAGAATAATACCATTTACGGAACAAAATATAAAAAGCTTCCAAATACAAAAGGAAAGCTTCTTGTATCTGATGTATCCTCCTGTTTTCTTTCTGAACCGGTCAATGTATCTGATTATGGTATTCTTTACGGCGGCGTGCAGAAGAATATCGGACCGGCAGGAATGGTGATTTCCATTATCCGGGAAGACCTGATTACGGATGATGTGATGCCGTTTACACCGACTATGATGAAGTTTAAAACATATGCAGATGCAAATTCCATGTATAATACGCCAAACTGCTACTGCATTTATATGTGTGGCAAGGTATTTAAATGGATTAAATCCATGGGTGGTCTTGCAGCAATGAAAGAGCGTAACGAGGCAAAGGCAAAGCTTCTTTATGATTATCTTGATGAGAGTGCACTGTTTCGCGGAACGGTTGTAAAGGAAGACCGTTCTTTGATGAATGTTCCGTTCGTGACAGGGGACAAAGAGCTGGATGCAAAATTCGTCAGGGAAGCGGAGCAGGCTGGTTTTGTCAACTTGAAGGGACACCGGACAGTCGGAGGAATGCGTGCAAGCATTTACAATGCAATGCCGGTAGAAGGAGTGGAAAAACTGGTAGCATTTATGAAAGAATTTGAAAAGGAGAATGCGTAATGTTTCGGTATACATGTCTCAATCCGATTGCAAGAACGGGTCTGGATGGATTTTCAGAAAACTATGAAAAAACAGAAGAAATAAACAGCGCAGATGCGATTCTGGTGCGCAGTGCGAAAATGCATGAAATGGAGCTTCCGAAAAGTGTATGTGCGATTGCACGGGCTGGAGCAGGCGTGAATAACATTCCGCTGCAGAAATATGCAGAGCAGGGAATTGTTGTATTTAATACTCCGGGTGCAAATGCAAATGGTGTAAAGGAACTGGTATTTGCCGGAATGCTGCTGGCTGCAAGAGATATTATCGGAGGTGCAAACTGGACAAAGAGCCAGGCAGAGAATCCGGATGTGACATCAGCTGCAGAAAAAGAAAAAAAGAAGTTTGCCGGAACAGAGCTGCTTGGGAAGAAGCTTGGGATTATCGGACTTGGTGCAATCGGTGTGAAGGTGGCAAATGCAGCAACACATCTTGGAATGGATGTATACGGTTATGATCCTTATATTTCGGTTGATGCTGCATGGAATCTTTCCAGAAATATCCATCATATCAATGATGTTGAGGATATTTACCGTCAGTGCGATTATATTACGATCCATGTACCGCTTTTGGATTCTACCAGAAAAATGATTAACAAAGATGCGATCGGCAAGATGAAGGACGGAGTTGTGATTCTGAATTTTGCAAGAGATCTTCTGGTAGATGAGGAGGCTGTACTTGCAGCAATTGAAGCAGGAAAAGTACATCGTTACGTTTCGGATTTTCCAAACCAGACGACAGTTGGGAAACCGGGAGTAATTGTGACACCACATCTGGGCGCATCCACAGCGGAATCTGAGGAAAACTGTGCAGTGATGGCGGTGAAGGAGCTGCGTAATTTTCTGGAGAACGGAAATATCAAAAATTCAGTTAATTATCCGAATTGCGATCTTGGTGTTTGCGAGTCTGCTTCCAGGCTTGCAATCTGCCACAAAAATGTAAAGGGTATGATCAGCCGTTTGACGGATGTGCTTGCAGATACGAATATTCATAATATGAGCAATGCAAGTAAAGGTGATTTTGCGTATACGCTGCTGGATCTTGATTCTGCAGTTTCTCCACAGGAGCTTGTGCAGGTAGAGGCGATAGAAGGTGTACTGAAGGTACGGGTTGTAAAATAAAAAAGTCAGAAACAGAGGTTGCCACTGTGGCGGCCTCTTTTTTGATATTGATACGAATATACGCTTGATTCTGCACGTCTGTATTTTGACGCAGTGGAACAGAACTGGAGTTTTGACCGAATATTGGTGAAACTGCCTGAACATAACCTGCTTTTTTGTACATTCACAATAATGACCTCTGGTCAAAAGAAAGAAAAATTGGAAGAATTTCCAATTTTTCTTGAGTTTATTCGGATAAAATGGTAAACTATACAGTGTTAGATTTTTGACTATATTCACAAGTCTTGGAGGGTACCATATGGATGAGAAGTTATACGAGTTAATGGACTGGGCAGGCGTTGAGGCAATTGTCTATTCAGAAGAGGATCAGCCGCAGAATCTGCTCGGAGCACATGTGACGGAAGATGGCATCACGATTCAGGGATTTTTCCCCGGAGCCAAAGAAGTGGCAGTCAAAGCAAACGGTGGAAAAAAGGTATACCAGATGGATCTTGAGGATGAAGCAGGATATTTTGCAGCATTGATTCCAGGAAAACGGATACCGGATTATGTGTATCATGTGACATATGAAGACGGAAGCGAGGAGGAACTGCTCGATCCGTATAATTTTGCACCACAGATCACAGAAAAAGAGACAAAGAAATTCAATGCAGGAATCTGCTATGATATTTATAAAAAGCTTGGAGCACATCCGATGACCGTAAATGGTGTACAGGGTGTGGAATTTGCAGTATGGGCACCGAATGCGCTGCGCGTCAGTGTGGTAGGTGATTTTAATCTCTGGGACGGCAGACGGCTCCCGATGAGAAGACTCTGGGATTCCGGAATTTTTGAATTATTTGTACCGAATCTTCCGGATGGAGCATTGTATAAATATGAAATAAAAGCGAAGGGCGGACTGACCTATCTGAAGGCAGATCCGTATGCAAATGCGGCAGAACTTCGTCCGAATACGGCTTCAATTGTGACTGATCTTTCGAAATTTGAATGGTCGGATCAGAACTGGATGGAGAATCGAAAAAAACGCAACGAAGATCATGAACCGATGGCAGTATATGAGGTGCATCTTGGTTCATGGAGAAAACCGGAGGATGGCCGGGAGTTTTATAATTACCGTGAGCTTGCTGTGATGCTCGCAGAATACGTAAAAGAGATGGGATATACACATGTAGAGCTGATGCCTGTCATGGAGCATCCGTTTGATGCATCATGGGGATATCAGGTGACGGGATATTATGCACCGACTGCCCGTTACGGTACACCGCAGGATTTTATGTATTTTATGAATTATATGCATGAGCAGGGGATCGGTGTGATTCTTGACTGGGTTCCAGCACATTTTCCGAGAGATACATTTGGTCTGAGCGCGTTTGATGGTACCTGTTTGTATGAACATCTCGATCCGCGCAAGGGTTCACATCCGCACTGGGGGACACTGATTTACAATTATGGCCGTCCGGAAGTATCGAATTTTCTGATCGCCAATGCATTGTTCTGGAAAAATGTTTACCATGCAGACGGAATCCGGATGGATGCAGTAGCATCGATGCTTTATCTGGATTACGGAAAAAATGCCGGGGAGTGGGTTGCGAATATCTATGGCGGAAATGAAAATCTGGAGGCAGTGGAATTTTTTAAACATTTGAATTCTATTTTCAAAAAACCGAAGGACGGAGCGCTTCTGATTGCAGAGGAGTCTACTGCGTGGCCTAAGGTTACAGCACCCGTGGAAGAAGAGGGGCTTGGCTTTGATTATAAGTGGAATATGGGCTGGATGAATGATTTCCTGGGTTATATGCAGCTGGATCCGATTTTCCGTTCCTATCATCATGGAGAGCTTACCTTCAGTATGGTCTATGCCTACAGTGAGAAATTCATTTTGACACTGTCACACGATGAAGTGGTACATGGAAAAGGTTCCATGATCGGAAAAATGCCGGGAAAGCGAAAAATGAAATTTGCAAATCTGCGTGCGGCATACGGTTTTATGATGGCACATCCCGGAAAAAAACTGCTGTTTATGGGGCAGGACTTTGCACAGTTTGCTGAGTGGAATGAGGCGAAGAGTCTTGAATGGGAGTTACTGCAGTATGAGGAGCATCAGCAGCTGAGTCATTATGTCCAGGCATTACTGAAATTGTACCGTGAACAGCCGGCGATGTACGAAAAAGATTTTGATCCGATTGGGTTTGAATGGATCAATAATATTTCTGCAGATGAAAATATGGTTGTGTTTATGCGAAGGGGAACGAAGGCGCAGGAAGATCTGCTTGTCGTGTGCAATTTCTCGCCGCTGGTATACGAAAATCACAAAATAGGTGTTCCGTACAGCGGAAAATTTAAGGAGATATTTAACAGTGACAGTATAGAATTCGGTGGAGACGGCAATACAAATCCGCGTGCCAAGAGTTCTAAAAAGAGTCCGTGTGATGACCGTGAGGATTCCATTCAGATTTTGGTTCCACCGATGGGCATTTCGATATTCAAGTGTACACGAACGGAAGAAAAGCTTTCAGCAGGAAAAAAGACAAGAGCCGGAGCATCTGAAGAAAAGAAACGGACACGAAAGCCGGAGCAGAAAAAAACGGCGGTAAAGAAAGCAGCGGAGGCAGCGCAGGAACCGGCAAAAGCAGAAATACCGAAGATGACGGTTCCGATAAAAGAGGAGCCAAAGGAAACTAAGGTGGCGGTAAAGCGCGAACCGAAGGAAACTAAGGTGACGGTAAAGCGCGAGCCGAAGGAGACCAAGGTGGCGGTAAAGCGCGAGCCGAAGGAAACTAAGGTGGCGGTAAAGCGTGAACCGAAGGAGACCAAGGTGGCGGTAAAGCGTGAACCGAAGGAGACCAAGGTGGCGGTAAAGCGTGAACCGAAGGAGACCAAGGTGGCGGTAAAGCGCGAGCCGAAGGAGACCAAGGTGGCGGTAAAGCCAGAAGAGAAAAAAGCGGCCGGTCTGGAATAAAAAAGTTATAAAAGCAGGAGCTTTCCCGACTGAGATAAAATTTGTACGGAGAAACAGGAATGGAAAAGAAAAGTAATAACGCAGTAGTACATACACACACACTGGATGACGGTACAGTGGTAACTCATACACATAACCACACACATACACATGAAAATACAAAGGCGGTATTAAACCGCCTTTCCAGAGCAATCGGACATCTGGAATCTATCCGGAGGATGGTGGAGGACGGACGTGACTGCAGCGAGGTGCTGATTCAGCTTTCAGCGGTGAAATCGGCGATTAATAATACCGGAAAGGTAATTCTGCAGGATCATATTCAGCATTGTCTGGTCGATGCGATTGAGTCAGGGGATATGGAAACCATTGAAGAATTAAATAAAGCAATTGACCGGTTTATTAAGTGATGAGAACTCAGGCGACTGAAAGCAGCAAAGTGGTTTTTGAATATTCGCTTTACGGTTGTTTCTGAGCAGTAACTGGTAAATGGGTACGGAGGTGTTAGTTATGAATGGAAGAGAATTGGCAGGTGTTTTGTATAAAAGCGCTTATACAGTGTGTATTTCCGGACGGGAAATGATCGTGGAAGATGGGATCGATTCCATGAGAGATATGGAAACAGCCTATGAAATTGAAACAAAATACGGTTATTCGCCGGAGGAAGTTTTCAGCGCCCGTTTTTTTAACACACGCACAGAACAGTTTTATGAATTTTATCGGGAAGAAGTTCTGGCGCAGGATAAGGAACCTGGTCCTGCTTATCAGGCGCTTGCAAAGCTTGAAAGCCTTGGGGCACTTCAGTGTACCATTACAAGACAGTTGTTTGATTTTCCACGTCGTGCCGGATGCCATAAGGTTTATAATCTGCATGGGAATATTTTTGAAAAAAACGCATGCCCGAGATGTGGGAAGATTTATCCGATGGAGTATTTAAGAGACAGTGAAAAAGTTCCTCTGTGTGAGCGGTGTCGGGTTCCGATTCACCCTGGAGTAACGCTTTTGGGAGAAATGGTTGATATCGGACTGATGACGAAGGCTGCTGATGAAGTATCGAAGGCAGATACGTTGCTTCTTGCCGGGACAAATCTATGGGAAGAGACCGTACAGCAGTTTTTGAAATATTTTCATGGAACAAATATAATTCTGATTCATTCCGGTCATCATTTTGCGGACAGAGATGCCGATATTTTCCTGAACGGAAAATGTTCAGAGATTTTGCCGGAGACTGCAGAAGAGATGGAGCGTTTGAAGGAGCCGGACAAAGCCTGGGAGACAACCGGACAGAAGGTATTGGGAAAGAAAGCAGAAACTGACCGGCAGAAATAGTAATGTAAAACAGTATTTGATGTGCGGTCTGTGTTTCCAGATGGTAAAACCGGAGAAATTTGGAATAGTTCTGAATGGTGCCGGCTTTATGCGGAAAAAGACAGAAGCAGTCATTGAAAGGCTTCCGGTGTCGACATGACCGGAAGCTTTTTGTGCAGAATAGTGTAATTTTATGACAAAAAGATGCAGAATTACCTGGATTTGGGTATTCCCAAAAGGCGGTACATGATATATAATTAGATATTGCGAAAATCTATTTGTACAGACAAACGGCTGGAATGTACGATTCGTACATTCTTTTTTGTGATAAAACCAGACATTTTAGAATTCCGTATGCAGACTGCAAAAGTATTGCTGTTCTGGTTGGTGACGATAGAAAATAAGATACAGGAGATATGTCATGGCAAAATCGAAAGGCAAAAGAAAGAGACGGAATGATTCTCTTGTACTGCAGCTAATGGTTCTGGTGGCGATTGTGCTGGTAGTGTTTGAAGGAAAGCTTGTAGTTACAATGGTTACACACAGTACGTCAACGAAGAAAACGGAATCTTCCGGTTCAGGGGAGGAAAAAGAAGTAGCCGGAAGCAGCAAAACAGAGACACAACAGGATGCGGAGGCGGGAAATCTGGCATCCATACAAGACGGAGCAAGCGGGCAATCGGTTCTTGCGGGCCTTCCGATCGGAAAAGGAACGGTCAGTCAGCAGTCAGAGACAGACGCTTCTTATCCTACGGTATCAAACCCGGATAGTACGGCAATTGTCAAAGAGGCAGATACGCCGGTGGATGATTCCTATTTCTCGGATGCAGTTTTTATTGGTGATTCCAGAATGCAGGGATTTCAGAATGCATCCGGAATTACCCAGGGTACCTTCTTCACGAGTGTCGGAATGTCTCTTGCTACGATGCAAAGTGAAGCAGTTATTCCGACTTCAGAGGGAAATGTGACAGTTGCAGCGGCACTTTCCGGTGGGCACTATGGAAAAGTCTATATTATGCTTGGAACAAACGATTTGGGCGAGTATGACTGGGATTCCTTTAAAGAAGGTTTTATTTCATGTGTAAAACGCTTCCAGGAGATTCAGCCGGATGCGATCTTCTATATTTGCAGCGTTTTTTATGTGGAAGAGTCTAAGATTACAAGCGGAAGCAGCTATGTTACGAATGCAAACGTAGATAAGATCAATTCGATTCTTCTGGATATTTGTGAGAGTGAAGGATATCATTATCTGAATCTGAATGAGATTCTGTCAAATGGGTATGGTTCCTTGATTGAAGGTGCATCCAGTGACGGAGTGCATGTATATGAAAAATATTGCAAGCAGATGCTGACGTATCTGAAGTCCCATTATGTTACTGCAGATGACGCATCAGATAATTCCGGTAAAGAAGAACAGGAAACAGAGCCTGAGACAGAAGCAAAAAAGGAAGAAACAAAATAAGAAGAAACAAAATAAGAAAGATAAAAAGGAAAGACTGAAAGGAGATATACAAGATGAAGAAGTTAACAGCAGTAATCTGCACAGCAATGATGGCGCTTAGTCTGACTGCCTGCGGAGGGAATACAAAAGAGGTATCTGTGAATCCGGAGAAGCTTGCAGAAGAGCTTTTGACGACAGTGACGTCAGATGAGCTGACGAAGAGCAGCATGGATCTGTCTACGGTATATTTTTATGATGCGAACAATGTAAATTCTGCGGTAGCTTACGCAAGTTCCGGAACGACATCCTGTGAAGTGGCCGTTGTAGAGAGTAAGGATGCATCAGAGACTACGGCTGTAGAGAAGAATTTCAAAACGAGAGTTGAAAACCAGAAGAATCTGTATGCTTCCTACAATGCACAGGAAGCTGGAAGACTGGATGATGCGATTATCAAAAGCGCAGGTAAATACACGGTATTGTGCGTCTGTGATGACACAGATAAGGCGAATGAGATTCTGAAAGAAAACGGTTTTTAAAAAAAATTTGAAAAATCAAAAAAAGACTTGCTTTTTTTGAAAAAGTTGGATATAATGTCTGAGTCGGCTGAATAAGCCGATCTGCTGGATTAGCTCAGTCGGTAGAGCGACGCATTCGTAATGCGTAGGTCGTGGGTTCAAGTCCCATTTCCAGCTGGTTTGAAAAGCCCGTATTTATAATACGGGCTTTTCGTGTTTTTATCTTAGCCGAGAAAACGCCACTTCTATAAGTGAAGGGAAACAGCATATTGCAGACGAAAAATTAATTTGCGTCTTGGCTGATATTATTATATACTATTACAGCGTTCACGAAATATCTATGCTGCCGGCCTTGGTTTGACCCTGCAGAGTAGAGAGCGTTATTTAGAACTCGTTATTTTGGGAACATTATACTGGAGAACAGCTTAGGACAAGGAGAAAAATTCATGATTTTCAGCAGTCTGTTATTTTTGTTCCGGTTTCTGCCGGCGGTTTTGTTGCTGTATTATCTGGCACCGCGACCACTGCGCAATCTCGTATTACTTCTGTGCAGCCTGGTGTTTTACGCATGGGGGGAACCGGTCTATATTATTTTGATGGTTGTATCGATTCTCGTATCGTATACAGGGGGGATTCTGGTAGACCGGTTCAAGGTGCAGGGAAGAAAAAAAGCGGCGAAAGTGGCGCTGATCAGTTCCTCTGTTATCAGTTTGTCACTGCTTGGTTTTTTCAAGTATGCGGATTTTGTGCTTGGAACGGTAAACAGTCTGACCGGAGCAGGGTTGGATCTTCTGAAGATAGCACTCCCTATCGGTATTTCGTTCTATACATTTCAGACGATGTCATATACAATTGATGTATATCGTGGAGAAGCACGTGTTCAGAAAAATCTGATTTCATTTGGAGCGTATGTGACAATGTTTCCACAGCTGATCGCAGGTCCGATCGTACAGTATAAGACCATTGACCGGCAGCTGCGTACGAGGAAAGAAACAGCGGAACAGTTTGCGTACGGTATTCATCGGTTTATGATCGGACTTGGAAAAAAAGTGCTTCTCGCGAACAACGCAGGTGCGCTTTGGAGTACGATAAGCGGTATGGAACATGCACAGATTCCGGTAGTAATGTCATGGATGGGACTGGCGGCCTATACGTTTCAGCTTTATTTTGACTTTTCTGCCTATTCCGATATGGCGATCGGGTTTGGGCATATGTTTGGTTTTCGTTTTCTGGAAAATTTCAATTATCCATACGTATCAAAAAGCATTACGGAATTCTGGAGAAGATGGCACATCTCGCTTGGCACCTGGTTTCGGGATTACGTTTATATTCCGCTTGGGGGAAATCGGGTCGGAACATGGAAGCGTATCCGCAATATTTTGGTTGTATGGATGCTGACCGGTATCTGGCACGGAGCAAGCTGGAATTTTGTACTGTGGGGTATGTATTACGGTGTACTGCTGCTGATCGAAAAATTTATTTTAGGGAAATATTTGAAAAAACTGCCGGGTGTATTTTCGCATATTTATTGTATGTTCTTTGTTATGCTTGGCTGGAATCTGTTTGTATTTGACGATATGAGCGCCGGAATATCTTTTGCAAAAGCATTGTTTGGTATGTATGGCAGTGGCTTTTGCAGTAAGGAGACGCTGTATCTTTTATATAATAATGCAGTACTGTTTATTTTACTGATCGTTGGAAGTACAGAGCTTCCGGCGCGGGCGGGCAAATGGATCTGTGAGAAGTTAAGCGGAAAAGAAACGCTGGTAACGATTATAAAAAATGTATTTTATATCGGAATTTTCCTGTTGTCAGTCGCATGGCTGGTGGATGCCTCGTATAATCCGTTCCTGTATTTCCGGTTCTGATGGCAGCTATGGAAAAGAAGAAAAGGTACAGCAAACAGGAAAAAACAAAAAGGAGAATTGAGATGAGCAGACGACAGTCGTGGAACACGATTCTGGTGTTCTGCATTCTGATTTTCGGTATGACCATTGCAACGATGCTGAAACCCTCCGCAGAGTTTTCAGAAACGGAGAACCGTTCACTGGCACAAAGACCGGAGCTTCATATAAAAACGCTCTTAAACGGAGAATTTGAGTTGGATTATGAGTCTTACCTGACAGATCAGTTTGTACTGCGTGATCAGTGGATCACACTGAAAACAAAGGCAGAAAGGGCAACCTTTAAGACAGAGAGCAAGGACATTTATTTTGCAGAGGATGATTACCTGATTGAAAAGCATACAGGATCATTTACTTCAGATACTGCGCAGCAGAATGTCCGTATTTTGCAGCAGTTTGTGGAAACGTATGCGTCACAGTTTGGTGCGGATCACATGTCGGTGATGATTGTACCGAATGCAGTGGATATTTTAAGAGATAAGCTTCCATTGCTTGCGGCGCCGTACGATGAGGAAACGTATCTGAGTCAGGTTTCAGAGATGCTGCCGCAAGGTATTTGGTTTGACAGTGCTTCTGTACTGCGCAGTCATTTGGATGAGGAGCTTTATTATCACACCGATCATCACTGGAAGACCGGAGCAGCGTTTATGGTTTATCAGGCATGGGCAGCATCGAAAAATCTTACTGTACCGGAAGCGTCAGATTATGAAGTGGAGACAGCAACAGACAGCTTTGAGGGGACGATTCAGTCAAAGCTTGGAATCCATACGGTGAAGGATTCAATAGAATTGTATCATCCGGTAAATGATCTTTTCTATACAGTGCAAATGGATGGCAGCGATGAGGTATCCTACAGCATATATGACCGGACTGCGCTTGATACGAAAAATAAATATGGTATTTATTTTGGCGGAAACCATGCGTTTGTAAAGCTTCGCACAAGAAATACGAATGGGAGAAAGATGCTTGTGATAAAGGATTCCTATGCACATTGCTTTGCACCGTTTCTGCTTTCGGATTTTGCGGAAGTTGATATGCTTGATATCCGATATTATAACCAGAAGGTGAGCACGTTAATTGAGCAGGGCGGATACACAGATTTTCTGTTTCTGTATAATGCGGCCGGCTTTGCGGAGGATACAAGTATTGCGCGGCTGCTGGGATGATGACAGGTCGCGAGGCAACTGCGAACGCCCGTTTTATAGATCACACAAAATACGTAAAATCAAAGACAGAAAAACAGGAGGAAACAATATGAAAATTCAGAAGGCAGGCTATGAAATCCTGACACCGATCTCAGAAGGCGGAGTCAGAGAGCTTCAGCATATTGAGCGGATCGGAAGAGTGTGTTATAAATCAGAGGACCGCATTACAGAGGATGGAGAAAGTGCGAAAAAATTTGTGAAAATGTTAATTAATGCTCATCATGAGGCGATGATTGAGCATAGTTCGCTTTCTGTTTTGTTTACAGTCGACCGTGGAGTATCGCATGAAATGGTAAGACACCGGATTGCAAGCTTTGCGCAGGAGAGTACCAGATATGTCAATTACTCCAAAGAAAAATTTGGAAACGAGATCAATGTGATTGATTTAAAGCCTGGAATTGAACTGGATCATAAAATGTCAGGAATGTCGGCGGAAGTGATTGACGAAGTGTTAAAAGAATGGGAACAGGCCATGCTTGATGCGCAAAAGCATTATATGCGTCTGATCGAGCTTGGAGCGACAGCTCAGATAGCTCGATCGGTGCTTCCGAATTCCACGAAGACAAACATTACGATTACAGCTAATTACCGGGAGTGGCGAAATTATTTCCGCCTTCGTACAGCAGGCGATGCACATCCTCAGATCCGGGAGGTATCCATACCGCTGCTGCAGGAGTTAAAGGAACGGATTCCGGTTATCTTTGATGACATCACGGTTGAGTGATCAGGAGAATGAAATGAATATTATTGTAGCAGCAGATAAAAACTGGGGAATCGGTTATCAGAACAGGCTTCTGGTCAGTATTCCATCGGATATGAAATTTTTTCGGGAAACAACGACCGGCAAGGTGGTTGTAATGGGAAGAAAGACACTGGAAAGCTTTCCGAACGGACTTCCGCTTGCAATGCGGACAAATGTGGTTCTGACAAGAAAAAAGGACTATCAGGTAAAAGGTGCGTTGATTTTCCACAGTGTGGAGGATGTGCTGGAGGAACTGAAAAAATACGATTCCGAGGATATTTATGTGATTGGCGGAGAAGAAATTTACCGTGAATTTCTTCCGTACTGTGATGTGGCGCATGTGACGAAGATCGATCACGAATATCTTGCGGACGCATTTTTCCCGGATCTTGATCAGGAACAGGACTGGGTGATTACAGCGGACAGCGAGGAGCAGACGTATTTTGACCTGGAGTATACCTTTTTAAGGTATGAGCGGAAGAAAAAGTAAGTAAAGGGGCGTGTGAAAAAACGTAAGTTTTTTCACACGCCCCTTAATATTCACACGCCCGTTATCGTTATAGACTTATATGGCGAATATATATGAAAGCTGATTGGCTTTTACTGTTTTTTCCGGCTGCTGCGATACTTCTCTTCACAGTATTTGCAGCGGTATGTTTCTGTCTCTTCATCTGCGAGCAGGAAGACCTGATCAAGGCCCTGTTCAATCGAAGTGATACAGCGCGGGTTTTTGCAGGAAATAATGTTGACCAGTTTTTTCGGAAGGGTGAGTTCCTTTTTGTCTACGATTACACCGTCTTTAATAATGTTGACTGTGATGCGGTGGTCAATAAAGCCAAGAACATTCAGATCCAGTTCGTCAATCGGGCATTCTACTTTAATGATATCCTTTTTGCCCATTTTGTTGCTGTGTGCATTTTTGATGATTGCAACACAGCAGTCCATTTTATCCAGCTTCAGATATTTGTAGATGGACATGCTTTTTCCTGCTTCGATATGATCGAGCACAACACCCTCATTTAAACGTCCGACATTTAACATACTTCTACCTCCAGTAATGTGAGAATCAGTGCCATTCTGACGTAAACGCCATACTGTGCCTGTTTGAAATAGATGGCTCTCGGATCATCGTCTACCTCCGGTTCAATTTCATTGACACGCGGAAGCGGATGAAGGATCTGCATATCCGGTTTCGCAAGTGCAAGCTTTGTTTTGTCCAGAATATAGAAATCTTTCATACGGACGTAATCTTCTTCATTGAAGAAACGCTCTTTTTGTACTCGGGTCATGTAAAGCAGATCAAGCTGCGGCAGTGCATCCTCGAGGCGGACCACTTCTTCAAACTGCTGATGATTGCGTACGAGCACGTCATCACGGATGTAATCCGGAAGCCGGAGCTCATCAGGAGAAATCAGAACAAATTTGATATTCGGATAACGAATCAACGCTTTGATCAGAGAATGAACGGTACGGCCAAATTTCAGGTCACCGCAAAGGCCGATGGTGAAGTTATCAAGACGGCCTTTCTCGGAACGGATTGTCATCAGGTCGGTCAGCGTCTGGGTCGGATGCTGATGTCCGCCGTCACCGGCATTGATGACCGGAATTGAGGAATGCATGGAAGCTACAAGCGGAGCACCTTCTTTTGGATGGCGCATCGCGCAGATATCGGCGTAGCAGGAGATGATCCGGATTGTATCGGCAACACTCTCGCCTTTGGAAGCAGAGCTGGAATCGGCCGAAGAAAAACCAAGTACACGGCCACCCAGATTCAACATTGCTGCTTCGAAACTGAGTCGCGTTCGTGTGCTTGGTTCATAAAATAAAGTCGCTAATTTTTTGCTTTCGCAGGCATGTGCATATTTTTCAGGATTAGCTTTGATGTCAGCTGCAAGATCGAGAAGTCGATCTATTTCTTCCACGGAAAAATCCAGTGGGCTCATAAGATGTCTCATAGTATCCTCCTTCTGTGTAGTGAAGAAAATAATAATGCAAATTGCACTTTCCCTATAGTATACTATCAGGTGTGAAAATTCAAGAGAAAATTTATGAAAAAAATATCAGAAGATTCATTGAAGCCTTATGACATTTTCGGTATAATAATCTGTATGATAAAAAGAAAAACAGGAGAAAAAAACAATGGTATATCAGGAAAAGAAAAGATGGCCGTTTCTCGGTCTGCCGCTTACATTCACGAAATATACGATTACCGATGAAGTGATCACGGTAAATGCCGGATTTTTAAGAAGGGAAGAAAATGACTGCTATTTGTATAAAGTAGTGGATGTGCGGCTGGAAAGGACGATTCTGGAGCGTATGTTCCACCTCGGTACGGTACACTGCTTCAGCGGTGATGTGACTGATCCGGATTTGAGACTTCAGCATATCAGAAACGCAAAGGAGATCAAGGATTTTATTCTGCGCCAGTCAGAGGCAGAGCGCATGAAGCGAAAAACGCTTAATACGCAGAGCCTTGACGGAGGACCGATGCTTGGGGCGATGGGAAGTCAGGACAGTTGTCAGAGGTGAGAGGATATTTTATATCGGGCGTCTGAACGATGTAGCAGGACAGGCAGAGCACCGAAAAACGCAGCATTCCCCTAAAAATGGCGTTGACAGCCATCCGAAGGCTTGGTAGAATAGGCAAGATGGACTGAAAATGACTTAAATGCAGATTGCGAGTGTCCGCTTTACAATAGCAAAAGCGGTGGAAGGGCACTGTTTAGGAGGAAATAGCGTTGGGCGATATCAGAAAAGAAATAGAAAAACGACGTACGTTTGCAATTATATCTCATCCGGATGCAGGAAAAACGACTTTAACGGAGAAGTTTCTGCTTTACGGAGGTGCGATCAATCTGGCCGGATCAGTAAAGGGAAAGGCAACCGCCCGGCATGCGGTATCGGACTGGATGGAGATCGAAAAGGAGCGAGGAATTTCCGTTACTTCATCAGTACTGCAGTTTAATTATGATGGATATTGTATTAATATTCTGGATACACCGGGACATCAGGATTTCTCGGAGGATACGTACCGTACGCTGATGGCAGCGGACTCGGCAGTCATGGTGATCGATGCTTCAAAGGGAGTTGAGGCGCAGACAAGAAAGCTTTTTAAGGTTTGCGTAATGCGTCATATTCCGATTTTTACCTTTATCAACAAACTGGACCGGGATGCGAACGATACGTTTGAATTGCTGGATGATATCGAAAAAGAGCTTGGAATTGCAACGTGTCCGGTAAACTGGCCGATTGGATCTGGAAAGAATTTCCGTGGTGTCTATGACCGTAATACTGGAAAAGTGACGACTTATACAGATACACAAAAAGGTACAAAGATCGGAAATGCTACGGAAGTGGATGTGCACGCTCCTGAGCTGGAAGAGTTTATCGGAACAGAGAATAAAGAAAAGCTGCTGGAGGAGATTGAGCTGCTTGATGGTGCGTCTGCGGAGTTTGATCAGGAAATGGTCAGCAAAGGCGAGCTTTCGCCGGTATTTTTCGGCTCAGCACTGACAAATTTCGGTGTGGAGATTTTTCTGAAATATTTCCTGGAGATGACGTCCTCACCGCTCCCGCGAAAGGCAGATTGTGGAATGATCGATCCGATGAGCGAGGATTTCTCTGCTTTTGTATTTAAAATTCAGGCAAATATGAACAAAGCGCATCGGGACAGAATCGCATTTATGCGTATCTGTTCCGGAAAGTTTGATGCAGGCATGGAAGTGTATCACGTACAAGGCGACCGTAAGCAGCGCCTGTCTCAGCCGCAGCAGATGATGGCATCAGAGCGGCAGGTCATTTCAGAGGCGTATGCAGGAGATATTATCGGCGTGTTTGATCCGGGTATTTTTTCAATTGGTGATACGATCTGTATGCCGGGGAAAAAGTTCTGCTATGAAGGAATCCCGACTTTTGCACCGGAGCATTTTGCGCGTGTCAGACAGCTCGATACGATGAAGCGGAAGCAGTTTATTAAAGGAATCAATGAAATCGCGCAGGAGGGTGCAATCCAGATATTTCAGGAATACAATACCGGAATGGAAGAGATCATTGTCGGCGTGGTCGGTGTGCTTCAGTTTGATGTTCTGAAGTACCGTCTTGAAAATGAATACAAGGTGGATATTCGCCTGGAAGAGCTTCCATATGAATATATCCGTTGGATTGAGAATGAAGAGATTGATCTGAACCGGCTTGTGGGTACTTCGGATATGAAGAAGATCAAGGATCTTAAGGGCCGCCCGCTTCTTCTGTTTGTCAACAGCTGGTCGGTTGGCATGGTGCTGGATCGAAATGAAGGGCTGGTACTTTCTGAATTCGGAAGAAACTAAGTTAATATATGTTTGCAAATATGCATTTATTTGGTATAATGAGGAGTAATAAAACAGAACAAGACAGCTGTGAAAAACGGAGGTGTTCAATTTAATGGAAAATGCAGAGATTCATACACATAAAATAGAAACAGAAGAGAAGTTTGGCGAAGTCCGGATCGCGGACGAAGTAGTTGCAATTATCGCCGGACTGGCAGCATCGGAGGTGGAAGGAGTTGCTTCCATGGCAGGCAATGTGACCAGAGATCTGATCGAAAAGCTTGGTATGAAGAGTCTTTCCAAGGGTGTTAAGATCACAATGGATGAAAGTACGGTGCGTGTGGCACTTGCTATTAATATCCGTTACGGATATAACGTTCCGTCTACCTGCACCAAGATTCAGGACAAGGTTAAGACAGCGATTGAGACGATGACAGGTCTGGAAGTTGCGGAAGTAAATATTAAAATTGTAAATGTATTAATGGACAATCAGAATTAAGGCGGAGGGGCTGCTGCAGAACATGAAATACGGTCAGACCGGTTTATGCTTTGTGGCAGTCCCTTTTTCGAAACAGAGGAGAGATTATGACCAGAAGAGAGATCAGAGAGAATATTTTTAAGCTTGTTTTCTGTGGTGAGTTTCATACAAGTGATGAACTGCAGGAGCAGGTAGATGCGTATTTTGATGAGCTTCCGGAGGCAACGGAGGAAGAGCGTGCGCATATGACACAGAAATTCAATGGCATTAAGGACCGTATTACAGAGATCGATGCAAAGATCAATGAGGTTGCAAAGGGATGGAAGACGGGCCGTATGGGAAAGGCAGAGCTTGCAATTCTCCGTCTTGCCGTATATGAGATGCTGTACGATGAGGATGTGCCGGTGAAGGTTGCGATTAACGAAGCGGTTGAGCTTGCAAAAACCTTTGGCGGAGATGATTCTGCTGCATTTGTAAACGGAATTCTGGCAAAGCTGGTACGTGCGGCAGGGGAATAGGAGCGAAGACGAAGAGATTGTTTTTGCTGCTGTGCACCGGAGCGTGAAATGCAGGAAAAGTGAGGAATTATGCAGAAAGTATATTCGGTCGGGCAGATCAATACGTATATCCGAAATATGTTTACGCAGGATTTTGTACTGAATCGTATCAGTATACGCGGTGAAGTCTCAAATCTTAAGTACCATACTTCAGGCCATATTTACTTTTCTCTGAAGGATGCTTCCGGAACGATCGCGTGTGTGATGTTTGCCGGTATGCGCTCCGGTCTTACGTTTCGGCTGGCAAACGGGCAGCAGATCATATCAGATGGAAATATAAACGTTTATGAGCGCGATGGAAAATATCAGCTGTATGTGTCACGCATCAGGCTGGATGGTGCCGGAGAGCTGTATGAACGTTTTCTGGCTTTGAAGGCAGAGCTTGAAGAAATGGGAATGTTTGCGCCGGAGTACAAAAAGGAGATTCCTGCCTTTGTACGCCGGCTTGGTGTTGTTACAGCACCGACGGGGGCGGCAATCCGTGATATTATTAATATTGCGACACGCAGAAATCCGGGTATCCAGATTATTCTGTATCCGGCGCAGGTACAGGGGACGGGAGCATCAGAGAGCATTGCACGCGGACTTCTTGCATTGGATGAGGAAAACTGTGATGTGATTATTGTCGGACGCGGAGGCGGTTCGATAGAAGACCTCTGGGCATTTAATGAAGAAGAAACGGCTCGGGCTGTCTTTGCATGTCAGACACCGGTAATTTCTGCGGTGGGCCATGAAACAGATACGACGATTACCGATTATGTAGCGGATCTGCGTGCACCTACGCCGTCGGCGGCGGCAGAGCTTGCTGTGACAGACGTCAGACAGATCTTGCAGCAGCTGGATATGGCAGGAGAGGAGCTGACACGCCGGATGCTCCGCATTGTGACGGCGAAGCGTCAGATTTTAAAGAAGGTGGAGCTGCGACAGAAGATGGAATGGATTTTAAAGGAAAAGCGGACGACTCTGCAGCAGTATCAGATCCATCTGAGATATCTGGAGCCGCTGCAGCGCCTGCAGCAGCAAAGAAGACAGCTGACAGAGATGGAGGAACGCCTGCAGCGAAGCATGGAGCAGTGCATCCGGCAGTACCGAAGCCGCCTCCGGCTGTATACAGAGCAGCTGAGGCGCTGTTCTCCTTTGGAAAAGCTGACACAGGGCTATGGCCTGATTACAGGAGCGGATGGTATTCGCATACACAGTGTATCGCAGGTAAAGGAAGGAGAAGTCCTGAATCTGTACGTATCGGATGGTAAGATCACGGTTCAGGTTTCGAAGATTGAACATCAGGCAGACAGGGAGTGATATTTTGGCGGGCAGAAAAAAAGCAGAAACACAGGAGAAGGAACCGACGCTGGAAGAATGCATGCAGGAACTGGACGGGATCCTGAAAGCACTGGACGGTGAGGAGATTTCGCTGGAGGATTCTTTTGCAATGTATCAGAAGGGTATGGCACTTCTGAAAAGCTGCAACGAAAAAATAGATACGGTAGAAAAAAAGATTCTGATCATGAATGGGGATGGCGGTCTTGATGAATTTTAATGATGAGATGAAAAAAAGAGTCACAGAAATAAAGAGTATTATAGAACGGAATCTTCCGGAAGAAGAAGGGTTTCAGCGGACGCTTCTGGAAGCAGTCAATTACAGTATGCTGGTAGGCGGAAAAAAGCTGCGTCCGCTTCTGATGCAGCAGACGTTTGTCATGTTCGGCGGAAAATCAAAGGCGATCGGACCTTTTATGACAGCGATCGAAATGATTCATACGCATTCTCTGATTCATGACGATCTTCCGGCGATGGACAATGATGAATACCGCAGAGGAAAGAAAACAACACACGTTCTGTATGGAGAAGCAATGGCGATTCTTGCAGGTGATGCGCTTTTGAATCTGGCTTATGAAACCGCGGCAGATGCATTTGAACTCGAGCCGGGAAATCCGGCAGTCGGTAAAGCTTTTAAAATACTGGCGGCGAAAACAGGAATTTACGGAATGATCGGCGGCCAGTCGGTGGATGTGGAATATGAAGGGAAGCCGCTGACAGAAGAACAGCTTTGTTTTATTTACCGGTTGAAGACGAGTGCTCTGATTGAAGCATCCATGATGATTGGCGCTGTTCTTGCAGGTGCATCTGCGGCGGATGTAGAGAAGATTGAACAGATTGCACGGAAGGTTGGAATGGCATTTCAGATTCAGGACGACATTCTTGATGTGATCGGAGATGCAGATACGCTTGGAAAAGCGACAAAAAGCGACGAGAAAAATAATAAAACGACGTACGTTTCGGTAAAGGGATTAAAGCAGGCACAGCAGGATGTGGCGGAGTATTCGAAAGAGGCAGTAAGGCTTCTGTCAGAGCTTCCGTGTGAGAATGAGTTCCTTAAAGAGCTGATTCTCAACCTGATTCACCGCAACGCATGAGGAAAGGTGGCGTTTACACTGTTAGAGCAGATTGAAAAGGTAAACGATATCAAAAAAATCGACAGGGAAGATCTGCCGCAGCTGGCACAGGAGATCCGGGAGTTTCTGGTTGAAAAGATCAGTACGAACGGGGGACATCTGGCGTCTAATTTAGGCGTTGTGGAATTGACGATGGCACTGCATCTGGCACTGAATCTGCCGGAGGACCGACTGATCTGGGATGTCGGACATCAGTCTTACACGCATAAAATTCTGACCGGGCGCAAGGATGGGTTTGACCAGATGCGCAAATATGGCGGAATGAGCGGTTTCCCGAAGCGGAAAGAAAGCGATTGTGATGCATTTGATACGGGGCACAGTTCGACCTCGATTTCAGCTGGGCTTGGTTATGTGAAGGCACGCGATCTTCAGGGCGAAAATTATACGGTGGTGTCGGTAATCGGAGACGGTGCGCTGACCGGCGGGATGGCTTATGAAGCCTTAAATAATGCTTCTCAGCTGAAAACAAATTTTATTATTGTATTGAATGACAATAATATGTCTATTTCTGAAAATGTCGGAGGAATTTCCACTTATCTGAGCAACATCCGGACCGATCGTTCCTATACAGATCTGAAAAGCGGAGTGGAACAAACCTTAAATAAGATCCCGCTGTACGGGGACCGGCTTGTAAAGGGGATTCGTTCCACTAAGCAGGGGCTGAAGCAGTTTCTGGTTCCGGGGATGTTTTTCGAGGAAATGGGAATCAAGTACTTAGGGCCGGTGGACGGTCATAACATCAGTCAGCTTATGCGTGTATTGCGCGATGCAAGGCGTGTGGAAGGCGCGGTGATCGTTCATGTGGTAACCAAAAAAGGAAAGGGATTTGGCCCTGCGGAGCGGATGCCGTCGAGATTTCATGGCGCGGAACCATTTGATCCGCAGACCGGACTTCCGTGTGCACGTCGGAAAAAGGCTTCCTATACGGATGTATTTTCAACTGTAATGTGTAAGATGGGAATGCGTGAGCCGAAGCTTGTGGCAATTACAGCGGCCATGCCGGACGGCACCGGCCTGAAGCGTTTTCGCAATATGTACCGGGATCGTTTCTTTGATGTCGGGATTGCGGAGGAGCATGCGGTTACATTTGCAGCCGGACTTGCAGCCGGAGGAATGAAGCCGGTAGTGGCTGTTTATTCATCGTTTTTACAAAGGGCTTATGATCAGGTGATCCATGATGTCTGTATTCAGAATCTGCCGGTTGTTTTTGCTGTGGACAGGGCCGGACTTGTCGGAAGTGATGGAGAAACGCATCAGGGGATTTTTGACCTTTCTTATTTGTCAGGGATTCCAAACATGTGCTTAATGGCGCCGAAGAATAAGTGGGAGCTGGCAGATATGCTGAAATTTGCGATTGCTTATGAGGGGCCGATTGCGCTGCGCTATCCGCGCGGAGAGGCGTATGACGGTCTGCAGTCGTTCCGGGCGCCGATCGTATTCGGAAAGAGTGAAATTTTATATGACGAGTGTTCGCTTGCGCTGGTGGCAGTCGGAAGCATGGTAAAAACAGCGATTCAGGTACGTGAGCTGTTAAAGGAGATCGGTTATAGCTGTACAGTGGTCAATGCGCGGTTTGTCAAACCGGTGGACGAAGCTATGCTGTCTTATCTTGCACGGGATCATTCGATGATCGTGACGATGGAGGAAAACGTTAAAAACGGCGGTTTTGGCGAAAAGGTACTGGAATATTATAATGAAACAGGGGAGAAGGTGCGTGTACTGCAGATTGCACTTCCCGATGATTATATTGAGCATGGAAATGTTGATCTGCTCAAAAAGGAGACCTGCATCGATGCAGAGTCTGTGTTTAAAAGGATTGTTGCCGGATATCAGGCATAAAGACAGAAACGAAAAATGAACAGGAACAGGAGTTTGATATGAAGGAACGTTTGGATGTTCTGTTGGTGAGTCAGGGACTTGCCGCATCGAGGGAGAAGGCCAAGGCGGTCATTATGGCCGGAAACGTGCTGGTAAACGGTCAGAGGGAAGATAAAGCCGGAACCATGATCGATGTAAAAGCAGAAATTACAGTAAAAGGCAGCCAGTTGAAGTACGTCAGCCGTGGTGGGCTGAAGCTGGAAAAGGCGATGAGTCATTTCAATCTGACACTGGCTGGAAAGGTATGTATGGATGTTGGGGCATCGACCGGAGGCTTTACGGACTGTATGCTGCAAAACGGTGCGGTAAAGGTCTATTCGGTGGATGTCGGACATGGACAGCTGGACTGGGGACTGAGAAATGACGAACGTGTTGTCTGTATGGAAAAAACGAATATTCGTTATGTAGTGCCGGAGGATATTGCAGAACCGCCAGCGTTCGTATCGATTGATGTTTCTTTTATTTCATTGACAAAGGTGCTTCTTCCGGTACGGAATCTGATGACAGAGGATGGAGAGATTGTCTGCCTGATCAAACCGCAGTTTGAGGCGGGGCGTGAGAAGGTCGGAAAAAAGGGTGTGGTACGTGATCCGAAGGTACATGAAGAAGTGATTCACAAAGTGATCGACTATGCCGCAGAAATCGGGCTTGAAAGTCTGGATCTGGAATTTTCTCCGATCAAAGGGCCGGAAGGAAACATTGAGTATCTGCTGCATCTGAAAAAGAAGGGCAGTATGGAGGAAATTGGTCCGTTTGCATTTTGTGTGGAGAAGGTTGTGGAAGAGGCACATAAAACACTGGATACCAAATCAGAACAGAAATAATCGTTCAACCGCCTTACAATTTGGCTGGTGCTGAACAGTAAAAATGGAGTGAAAATGAACACCTTTTATATTATAACAAATTATCAGAAGGATCCGGAGATGAATACAGCGCATGAAATTCAGGAGTATCTGGAGTCCAGGGGAAAGACGTGTTATATTCAGCAAAGGGAAGAGGAAGATCCGCAGGGCAGATATCGTTACACCGATGCACAGCGTGTTCCTGATGATGTAGAATGTGTTCTGGTGCTTGGAGGCGATGGGACGCTTCTGCAGGCGGCACGGGATCTGGTTGATCGCTGTGTGCCTTTGCTTGGTATCAATATGGGGACGCTTGGATATCTGGCTGAGATTGACCGGAAAAATATTTTTCCGGCACTGGATAAGCTGATTGATGGAGAATACACAGTGGAGCATCGGATGATGCTGACAGGAACTGCTTTTCATCAAACTCGCAGAATGCTTGCGGATATTGCGCTCAATGACATTGTGATCAGCCGGAATGGCCGTTTGCGTGTTGTGGATTTTAATGTGTTTGTCGATGGGGAATTTCTCAGTTCGTTTACTGCTGATGGAATTATCGTTTCAACGCCGACCGGGTCTACCGGATATAATTTATCTGTCGGCGGGCCGATTGTTGCGCCGGTGGCTTCTCTGATTCTGGTGACTGCGATTGCACCGCATACACTTAACTCCAGACCGATTGTATTGCCGGATTTTGTGGAGATCACGATTGAGATCGGAACGAATCATGGAACGGATATCGATGGAGCAGAGGCAACCTTTGACGGAGATACATCGGTTAAGCTGAATTCGGGAGACAGGATTGTGATCACACGTTCCAAACGGGAAGCATTGATGGTGAAAACAAAAAACACCAGCTTTCTTGAAATTTTGAGAGAAAAAATGAGCAGATAGCAGCAGAAAGGAGATACAAAATGAAAATCGGCAGACAGGCAAGAATTGTGGATCTGATCGGAAAGTATGATATAGAGACGCAGGAGGAGCTGGCGGATTATCTGAAAAAAGAGGGCTATCAGGTTACGCAGGCAACAATCTCCAGAGATATACGGGAACTGAAGCTGACCAAGATCGCCACGAACGACGGACGTCAGAAGTATGCGCTGATGCAGCCGCATGGAGCCGGAATGAATGAAAAGTATCTCCGGGTACTCAAGGATGGCTTTATATCGATGGATATGGCACAGAATATTCTTGTGATCAAGACAGTATCAGGGATGGCGATGGCAGTAGCGGCTGCGATCGATGCGATGCACTGGTCAGAGGTGGCTGGGTGTATTGCCGGAGACGATACGATCATGTGTGCGATTCGCAGCACAGAGGATACTCTGCGGGTGATGGATAAAATCAGCAGGATTGTGGGAAGACAGTAAGTGAGCGGCTGGGGAGAGTGCAGGAAAACAGATGTTAGTTAGTTTACATGTGAAAAACATGGCATTGATAAAAGAAGTAGAGGTTGAATTCGGCAGAGGATTGAACATCATGACCGGAGAGACGGGTGCCGGAAAATCAATCGTGATCGGAGCGGTCAACATTGCACTTGGTACCGGAAATTTTCGTGATTATGTTCCGGAGGATGCAGACTATGCTTTGGTAGAGCTTGTGTTTGTGACGGATAATCCTGCGGTTCGACGAAAAATGGTGGCACAGGAGCTGCCGTTCGAAGACGGAGAGATTATCATTACAAGAAGATATCGTGCCGGCCGTTCGTCCAGTAAAATTAACGGAGAAACGGTTTCGGTTTCTTTTGTGCGGGAGCTTGCCGCAGAGCTGATTGATATTCACGGTCAGCATGAGCATCAGTCACTTCTGTATGAAAAAAATCATCTTACTATTCTGGATGAATTTGCGCATGAGGAATTGGGAGATCGTCTTATCCGATGTCGTGAGCTGCATCGCAGCTATCAGAAATGCCGCAGAAAATGGCAGGATGCACTGGCAGATGAGAGCCAGAGAGCAAAGGAACTGGATTTTCTGCAGTTTGAGCTTCAGGAGATTGAGGCGGCAAACTTAAGAGACGGTGAGGATGAAGAACTGGAAAACAGCTACCGTCTGATGGCAAACGGGCAGAAGATCATGGAGGCGCTTTCTGAGACAGGAACACTGACCGGAGCAAATGGCTGCGCAGGAGCAGGAGATGAAATCGGACATGCTGTGCGTGCACTTGCATCCGTAAAAGCCTATGATACCGGGCTTTCTGAGCTTGGTGCTTCCCTTGAGGAAATAGAGGCGCTGCTCAATGATTTTAACCGAAGCCTGTCCGGCTATATGGATGAATTTACATTTGATGCGCAGGCAATGAAGGAGACAGAAGAGCGTCTGGATCTTTTGAATCGTTTAAAGACAAAATATGGAAATACAATTCGGGAAATTCTTGAATTTGCGGAAGAAAAGAGACAGCGGATGGATGTGCTGATGAATTATGAATCATACATTGAAGAGCTGCAAAGAGAGTATGACCGGAAAAAGAAAGAATTTCTGGCGATTACGGATGAAATTTCACAGATTCGTAAAGAATATGCAAAGAAACTTGCCGATCAGATTGTGGCAGCGCTTGTGGATTTGAATTTTCTGGATGTGCGATTTGAAATTTCTTTTAAAGAGCTTGCTGAGCCAAATGAAAATGGGAGAGATGAGGTATGCTTTATGATCTCAACGAATCCGGGACTTCCGCTCAGACCGCTTGCAAGCGTAGCATCAGGAGGCGAACTGTCGCGAATCATGCTGGCAATCAAGGCAGTCATGGCAGATAAGGATGCTGTAGAGACACTTATTTTTGATGAGATTGATACCGGAATCAGCGGACGTACTGCTTCAAAGGTATCCGAGAAAATGGCCGTGATTGCAAAGAATCATCAGCTGCTGTGTATCACACATCTGGCGCAGATAGCTGCAATGGCAGATCATCATTATATTATCGAAAAAAAACCGGCAAACAGCAAAACAGTTACGAATATCGGGCTTCTCTCCGAAGAGGAAAGTATTTTGGAGCTTGCAAGAATTTTGGGAGGAGCACGGATTACGGATACAGTGATCGAGAGTGCGCGTGAAATGAAGGCGCTGGCAGAAAACGTCAAAAAAACGGATTCATGTTCGAAGTGAAAAAAATATCAGAATGAAAGAACTGGCAGAAAAAACAAAAACATACTAGGTTGGAATGAGTCTGATTCCACATACTGAAAGCAGAGACGAAAGTGCTCTGCTTTTTCTGTGTGTAAATTTTGTCAGAGCTTAGGCCTGCCGGTTCTGGCACTGACAGAGGAAGTGGCAGGCAGACGAAAGAGAGGTGCAAAGGATGAATGTAAGGAAAAAGTACAGGATTTTTGTGTGTATTTTACTGGTGGTGTTTCTTTCACTGTTGACAGAGGTCAGCCTGACTGCGCTCAGACATCGGATTCCGGATGAGATGACGGTAAGGAAAAAAGGAGAGGTTCCGGCTTTTTTTTCCGGGCTGCTTGGAAGCTGGGTAGAAACAAGGGTGGAGAACTGGAACGGAAATTTCGGTACGGACGGAGAACAGTATGATATTCTGTATTCACTGTTCGGCAGGATTCCGCTGAAAACTGCGAGTGCCAGAGTGGTAAAGACAAGAAGTGTCTATGCCGGTGGGATGCCGGTTGGAATTTATCTGGATACGAAGGGAGTTTATGTTGTAGACACAGGAAAAATACGAACTTTGGCAGGTGGCAGCTGCTGTCCGGCAGAAGAAGAGATAAAAAGAGGGGATTACATTGAGAGCGTCAATGGAAAAGAGATCACGACGAAAGAAGAGTTGGTGGAGTGCATCAGTGCATCAGGAGGAAATGCAGTTGATCTGAGAGTCCGTCGGAAGGATCAGGAGGTTTCTTGTACTGTCCTGCCGGTAGAGGATGAGAGCGGGACGTACCGTGCCGGAATCTGGGTACGCAATAATACACAGGGAATAGGAACCCTGACGTATGTGGATGAGGAGGGACGTTTCGGAGCACTTGGACACGGAATCAGCGACATTGATACAGGCGAGCTTTTGGAGGTGACAGGAGGTGTATTGTATGATGCAGATGTGCTCTCGGTCGTGAAAGGGACGCAGGGCACACCAGGAGAGCTTTCCGGTGTAATTCATTATAAGGAGGGGTATCGGATCGGCGTGATCGAGGAAAATAATAGCAATGGACTTTATGGTACGATTTCCGGATTTCCGCTGTTGGCAGAGCATCTTACAAAATATGAAACGGCAAACCGTCAGGAAGTAAAGGCGGGAAAGGCATCCATTCTCTGTTTTGCAGGTGGAAGTGCCAAAGCCTTTGAAATTGAGATTGAGGAGCTTCGGATGAATGAGAAAAATATTAACAAGGGAATGGTGCTTCGTGTCACCGATCCGGAGCTGCTGGAACTTACCGGCGGAATCGTCCAGGGTATGAGTGGCTCGCCGATCCTTCAGAATGGCCGGATCGTCGGAGCCGTTACGCACGTGTTTGTGAACGATCCGAAAAAGGGATATGGGATATTTATTGAGGATATGATTTAAGACAGGCAAGGCAGAAACTTTACAGAGCTGCCGAATCTGTCATTTTCTGCAGATCCTTCTGTGTATCAATATCCTTCAGCTCACTCAAGGACGAGGCAGGAACCGTTTTTACCATGGCAGAGTGGGATTGAATGATGAAATTGCCTCCTTTTTTCGGGGGGAGTGTCTTCAGATCCTCAAAAAAGGAGGACGGAAAAATGACGGGGGATCCAGGAAGATCACCATAGCAGAGTCTCCATATAAAATCTGGATGATTTTCGGCACACAGAAGCAGTGAGCAGATGGATTCCGGAGTGAGAAGAGGCTGATCGGAAGGAAGAAAAACACAGCGATCAACAGCTCCTCCGATCGCTTCCAGACCAAGCCGTACCATGTCGTTTCGGAATGGAAAATGATGAAGCAGAACGGGAACTGCCTGTTTTTGACAGAGCTGCTCGATCTCTTTATGAACCGTAACAACAAGACGTCTGGAAAACAGGTTGTTTGTGACATCGAGTGCCCATTGGATCAGTGGTTTTCCCTGAAAGCTTTCCAGAAGCTTATTTTTGCCAAAGCGTTTTCCCTGTCCGGAGGCCATGATAATGCAGCCGGCATTTCCATAGGGCTGATCCAGATCGACAACAAAAGCATCGCTGCGGGATCTTAGTTCGTTTAAAAAAGAAAGATCCTGCTTTCGGATGACCATGAGAACCTGTTTGTACTTCAGCAAATCCAAAATGGCGTTTTGATAGCAGTGATCCTGTGTTTCAAGATAGCCGATTTCATCAATGGTGATCCATTTGGAAGAGGAATTCAGGAGGGATTTTAAAAAGCAGGTTCCTTTATCACGGAAAGCTTCCCAGATGGGTTGCATCCGATTTTCCGTACCGGGCTGATCCGGATTAAACCGGCCGACCTGAACGGTTTCGCCGGTCTGGTTATTTTTCAGATATACTCCCGTTTGCGGAACAGCCCAGGTAGTCAGGCCTGCCTGCTGCGTTGGAAAAAGGGAATGAAGAAGTGTGGTTTTTCCGATCCCTCTGTGGCCGGTCAGGATGATATGCTTTTTCTCGCTATTTTGAAAAGATTTCCAGATACAGTTTGCGGTTGGCCTGGATACAGGCATCACGGTATTGTTCATATTTCTTCAGCCATTCCTTTCCTTCCTCTGTAAGGGTGCTTCCACCGCCGGACTTTCCGCCGGCACTGCGCTTTGTCAGTGGAAAACCGAGTGCTTTTTCAGCATTTCGTACCATTCGGAGCGCTTTCGTATAGGCAAGCCCCATGGAAATGGAAGCGGAACGAAGGGATCCGGTTTCGCAAACAGCGCATAGCAGGCGATACGGTCCCTCACCAAAAAATTTTTCATCATTATCATCAAAAAATATGATTTTTGTAACTGCTTTCATGAAATATCCTCCTTCATCATGATAAGCTGCTTTTTTTTGCTGCGGTTCATAAGAACAGAGATACTGACCGTACCGTATACTTCAGAAAGCAGACGTTCCATCCTGGAAATCGGAGTTCTGTCAGGTTCTATGATACCGGAAAGCCTGGAGTTAGACAGTACGAGCAGTGTATCGCAGTAGTTCAGTGCCAGAGAAGAATCGTGAAGTGTTACCAGAGCAGAGGCCTGATTTTTGCTGATATAGCTGCGCAGAAGCTCCATGGCCTGATAACGCAGACGAAAATCAAGTGCACTTTCCGGTTCGTCTAAAAGCAGGAGCCTTCGTTTTCCTGCGAACGTACGGGCAAGCAGAACGAGCTGCTTTTGCCCTTCACTAAGATGCTGAAAATTTTCGTCCTTTCGGTGGGCAAGTCCTACCATCGAAAGTGCATGGAGTGCTTCTTCTTTCATCTGTCTGCTGGGCTGCTGTAAAAGTTTCAGATCCGGATTAAATCCCATGAGAACCACATCAAGAAGTGTTAAGTCAATGGATATGCTGCTTCTTTGCGGGATGTATCCGCAAAGGCCGGAAAGTGTCCTGGCAGAAAGCGTTTCCAGCATTTGTCCTTCGATAAAGCAGCTTCCGCGATGCGCAAGAAGATTTGCGGTTGCTTTGAGCAGAGTTGTTTTTCCACATCCGTTCGGACCGAGGACACCTGTTACTTTTCCGGCTTCAATAGAAAAGCTGATATCTTTTATGATGTCTTTTCCTGCGTATCCGGCAGAAAGGTTATTTACGATTAAAAGATTCATCGGGCACGTTCTCTCCTTAAGCACAGACTGATTAAAAACGGGGCTCCAAGCAGGCTGGTAAAAATACTGACGGGCAGCTCAGTGGATGCTATGCTTCTGGCAAGAAGATCACCAAGTGTTAACAGACAGCCGCCAAGTATTCCGCTTAAGATCATGGTAGATAGCCGGTTATTTTTCAACAGGAGCCGGGCACCATGCGGAGCGAGAAGGGAGAGGAAGCTGATCAGACCGGTCATGCTGATGACGCTTGAGGTTGCCAGGGTTGCAGTTAAAAGGACAACGAGGCGAATACGGGATACATTTACACCGAGCAGAGCGCCTTCCTGATCATCCAAAGAGAGCAGGATGATCTGCCTGTACAGCAGGAACAGGGCAGCCAGACAGATCAGGCACAAAAGGATATTTCCGCCGATGGAATAAAGGCTGATTCCGTTCAGACTTCCCATGATCCAATATTCGATGGATGCGAGCTGCTTTTCAGGATCAGCCGTTAATTTCAGGCAAACAAGTACAGTCTGTGACAGACTGTGAACGGCAATTCCTGCAAGAACGATGCTCCGTCCGTCTTTGGAAGAAGAAAGGGATGAGAGAATCAGGACAAGAATCACACAACAAATAGCCCCTGCAAAAGCAGAGGCTGTGATGGCCATGGTACCGGTCAGAAAGAGAATACCAAATGCGGCGCCGGCACTTGCTCCAGATGATACGCCAATGATATCAGGGGATGCTAAGGGGTTTCGAAAAACGGTCTGATAAACAAAACCGGTTACGCCAAGAACAAAGCCTCCGATGGCTCCGATGATTGCCCTGCTTGCACGAAGAGTCAGAAATACACGCCATTGCAGGGCATCTCCGGATAAAAGCCCGGACAACGTCAGGGGGTATTTTCCAACAAAGAAAGAACAGATCGTCAAAATGCCAAGCAGGATGATGCCGGCTGTGAGAAATAAGATTTTTTTAGTTCTGAATTCCATAGAAGGTTTCATAAAAGGCTGTCTTTTCTTCTATATAGGTGTCCGGTGTTACCTGCTCCGGATGAAGAATTCCTGCGAGCCAGACGGATGCAAGAACGCTTGCCGGAACCGGGCTGTCCAGTGCTTCCACATCGCCCGGAATAGCATATACCTGGTTGTTTTTTACTGCACTGCAGTCCTTAAGGTTTGCATCGTTCAAAACATCGTCAACGGTATAATCGGCATCGGATGCAAGAATAATGTAAGACGGATCCCAGGCAAGGAGCTGCTCGTAGCTGATTTCTGCCCAGTAGGTATCAGAAATTTCAGAAGCGACATTTTTTCCACCGGCCAGTTTAATGATGTCAGACTGGTACATTGCTTCGCCTGCGGTGGAAAGAAGAGAGGAATTTCCTGCCAGATAAACATCTGGTGTTTCCACGTCAGAGAGAGCATCTGAAAGCATGGTTTTTTGTTCATCAATATATGCCAGGAGTTTGTCTGCTTCTTCTTTTGTGTTTGTTGCGTCAGAAACGATTGTGATCATTTCTGTTAAAAGATCCTGACTTTCCGGGTTTACAAGTAGCACCGGAATCTGGAGTTCTGTTAAGCTCTGTGCGGCATCCTTTAATTTTAAAGGCAAAATAACGAGATCAGGGGAAAGAGAAGCACACGTTTCCAGATCGAATTCCTTTGCAGTACCGACGTTTGGAAGATCCAGGAGCGCAGGCGCAGCAAGCTTGTAAACAGGGCGTTTGCCGGCCTTGGCTTCAATGCCGACCATTTTATCCTGCAGACCAAGTGCGATCAGAAGACTTGACGGAATATAATAGCCGCTTACAATTTTTTCCGGTTCTTTTTCGATGGTGACTTCACGACCTGCCTGATCCGTGATGGTGATGGGATAGGTGGTTTCAGATGCTGCTGCGAAGACACCAGTTCCGATGACGGACAGAAGCATCAGGCTGATAAGTGCCGTGGATAAAAGTCTGTTAAGTGTTATTTTCATAAGTAGCTCCTTTCGTTATACATGAAATAATACAACGCTATTGTAGCAAAGTGTCTTTTCAAAGGCAAGCGGTTTTATTATAATACCTTTGGAAATGTGGGAAAAACAGCGAAAGGGAGCTTTTTATGGTAACAATTCAAAAGTACATACGTGCGAAAAGCCTGGAAGAGGCTTATGAACAAAATCAGAAAAGAAGCAGCTGTATTATCGGAGGAATGCTGTGGATCAAAATGCAGAGCCGGAGAATTCCGACGGTGATCGATCTTTGTGATCTTGGGCTTGACAAAATTGAAGAAAACGAGGAAGAGTTTTCGATTGGAGCAATGGTTTCGCTTCGCCAGTTGGAGCTTCATGAGGGGCTTAATGAATATACGCATGGTGCAGTAAGAAATGCGGTGAAAGATATTGTGGGCGTTCAGTTCAGAAATCTTGCAACTGCAGGCGGAAGCATCTGGGGACGTTTTGGATTTTCTGATGTTCTGACCATTTTTCTGGTTATGGATACTTATGTAGAGCTGTTTCATGGCGGTGTGATTCCTCTGAGTGAATTTGTAAACCGAAAACAGGATCGGGATATTCTGGTTCGGATCATTGTGAAGAAAACAGCAGGATGCTTTGCTTATCTGTCTGTGCGGAACCAAAGCACCGATTTCCCGGTGCTTGCATGTGCGGCTGCCTGCGTGGAGGGAGAATATCGGCTCACCGTAGGGGCAAGACCGGCAAGAGCGATGCTGCTTTTGGATGAAGAAAAGCTTCTGCATGGAGGTCTTGATCCGGATTCAGTAAAAGCATTTGCAAGATGGGCATCAAACAGAATTCCGACAGGAAGCAATCTGCGCGGCAGTGCAGAGTATCGTACCCGGCTTGTCCGTGTGCTGACAGAACGGTTATTAAAGAAATTAAAGGAGGAGTAGGAATGGAAGTCTGTATAAAAGTAAACGGAAGGATGATCACGGAACAGATCGAACCGGATCTGCTGCTGATTGATTTCCTGCGCAGGCACGGCTGCTTCAGTGTAAAACGTGGCTGTGAAACTGCAAACTGCGGTTTGTGTACGGTCCTTATGGATGAGATTCCGGTCCTCTCCTGCTCGGTTCTGGCGGCAAGAGCAGATGGGCATAAAGTGGAAACACTGGAGGGCCTGCAAAAAGAGGCGGAAGATTTTATTGGATTTATTGCGGCTCAGGGAGCAGACCAGTGTGGATTCTGTAATCCGGGGTTTGTAATGAATACAATTGCGTTACTGAGAGAAAATCCGGAGCCGACCGATGATGAGATACGGGCATACCTTGCCGGAAATCTTTGCAGATGCTCCGGCTATGAAGGCCAGCTTAGAGGAATCCGCAATTATCTAAACAGCAGGGAGAAGAAAGGGGACATTGATGGAACACAGGAAATATAATGCAATCAATCGATCGGTTCCAAAGAAGGATGCAAGGCAGCTTCTTCTGGGAAAGCCGGTTTACGTTGATGACATTACAGGGAACGCCCTGGTAGTGAAGCTTTTGAGAAGTCCGCATGCAAATGCAATGATCCTGGAAATCAACAGCTCGGCGGCACGTAAGGTTCCGGGCGTTGTTGATATTTATACCTGGGAGGATGTGCCGCAGCAGCGTTTTGCGATTGCCGGCCAGACATATCCGGAGCCGTCTCCTTACGACCGGCTGATCCTGGATCGTCATGTGCGCTTTGCAGGAGACGTGGTTGCCATTGTTGCGGCGGAAGATGAAAAGGCTGCTTTAAAGGCAATGAAGCTGATTAAGGTAAAATACGAGGTCCTGGATGCGATTCTGGACTTTCATGAGTCGAAGGACAGTAAGATTCTCGTACATCCGGAGAAAGACTGGTTCCCGCCGGTAGATGTGGGGGGAGATGCCGGACGTAATCTGGTTGCAAGCGAAACCGGGGGAGATGGGGATATTGATGCAGTGATGGCTGATTGTGAAGAGGTACTTGATCATGCTTATCATATGAAGTCGTTCAATCAGGCTATGATGGAGACGTTTCGTACGTATACAGGCTTCGACCGGTATGGAAGACTGCATGTTATCTCTTCGACACAAATCGTTTTCCATGTGCGCAGGATTCTTTCAAGGGCCCTTGGAATTCCAAAGAGCAGGATTCGTGTGGAAAAGCCGCGGATCGGAGGCGGGTTCGGTGCAAAGCAGACGGCAGTCTGCGAGGTTTATCCGGCATTCGTAACGCTGAAAACGGGACGCCCTGCCAAGCTGATCTTTACAAGAAAGGAAAGCCAGATTGCCGGTTCGCCGCGCCATGAAATGGAGGTTCGGGTGCGTCTTGGTGCAGGGAAAGACGGACATATCCGCGGACTTGATCTTTATACTCTTTCAAATACCGGTGCTTATGGAGAACATGGACCGACTACGGTAGGATTGAGCGGGCATAAATCCATTCCGCTGTATACGGGAGGTCTTGAGGCATTCCGGTTTGGCTTTGATGTCGTCTATACCAATACGATGGCAGCCGGTGCGTACCGTGGGTACGGTGCAACACAGGGAATCTTTGCTCTTGAGAGTGCAGTAAATGAGCTTGCGGAGAAGCTTGGGATCGATCCGACGGTGATCCGGGAGAAAAATATGCTCCGCGAGGGAATGAAAATGCCGGCTTATTACGGAGAGACGGCAAATGCCTGTGCACTGGACCGGTGTATGGCAAGGTGCAGGAAATTATTCCACTGGGACGAAAAATATCCGGTCCGTGAAATGGGTGACGGAAAGGTGCGGGCGGCCGGTGTGGCAATGGCAATGCAGGGCTCCTGTATTTCAAATGTCGATGTAGGCTCTGCAACGGTGAAGCTGGCAGATGATGGAACATTTAATCTGATCATCGGTGCCGCGGATATGGGTACCGGCTGCGATACGATTCTTGCTCAGATGGTGGCAGAATGTATGGACTGCTCAGTGGATGACGTGGCTGTGTTTGGAGCAGATACGGATGCATCTCCGTATGATTCCGGTTCTTACGCTTCCTCTACAACGTATATTACAGGAAAGGCCGTTGAACTTGCATGTGCACAGTTAAAGACAAAGCTGTGTGCAATTGCCGCAGGAATGCTTGGGTGCAGTCCGGAGGAGATGTGTTTTGAGGATGGCAGGGTACGCCGGATCAATACGGATCAGAGCGTTTCACTGGCAGAGATCAGTGTCAAAGAGCAGGTGGCAAATGATATTGCAGCAGTTGCCACAGCATCGCATTCCTCGCCGGTATCCCCGCCGCCGTATATGGTTGGAATGGTGGAAATAGAGCTTGACCGATATACAGGAGTGGTAAAGATTCTTGACTATGTCGCAGTGGTTGACTGTGGAATCGCAATCAATCCTGCTCTGGCGCGGATTCAGACCGAGGGAGGCATTGTACAGGGAATCGGGCATACGTTGTTTGAAAATATTACGTATGACAGAACAGGACGCCCGATCGAGTCTGGTTTTATGCAGTATAAAATTCCGACCCGTCTCGATATGGGGCATCTTCGCGTGGAATTTGAAAACAGCTATGAGCCGACTGGGCCATTTGGAGCAAAGTCCATCGGTGAAATTGTAATCAATACTCCGGCACCCGCAATTGCGCATGCAATTTACCGGGCAACAGGAGTATGGCACAGAGAGCTTCCGATTACACCGGAAAAGATTCTGATGTCTATGTCAGAAAAAGATGCAGAACTATGAGGAGAGAAAACGAATGAAAAAAAATATTGAAATTTCAGAAGCGGCCTTTAAAATGGAAGGAAAAATGCCCCTTGCGCAGGCTATTCCGCTTGGTTTGCAGCATGTGCTGGCCATGTTTGTCGGAAATCTGACCCCGCTTCTGATTATTACCGGAGCCTGTGGTCTGGCTGGCGGTGAATTTGCAGATTTACAGCTCAGCTTGCTCCAGAATGCGATGCTCATTGCCGGTATTGTGACATTGGTACAGCTTTTTGGAATCGGACCGGTCGGTGGCCGGGTACCGATTATCATGGGAACATCTTCTGGATTTATCGGAGTATTTAACAGCGTTGCATCTACAATGGGAGGCGGTATCCTGGCATATGGTGCAATTATGGGAGCATCGATCCTCGGCGGTCTGATGGAGACGGTTCTTGGATTTTTCTTAAAGCCGCTTCGCCGTTTTTTCCCTTCTGTTGTAACCGGCACCGTTGTAATGTCGATCGGCCTTAGTCTGATTTCGGTAGG
The DNA here is from genome assembly GCA_934376945.1 of uncultured Lachnospiraceae bacterium. Taxonomy (GTDB): domain Bacteria; phylum Bacillota; class Clostridia; order Lachnospirales; family Lachnospiraceae; genus Choladousia. The sequence continues at coordinate 63,440 of CAKRPI010000001.1, forward strand.
TATTAATTCATTTGGCGGCGGAAACAAGGCAGAGGATTTTGGGTCTATGGAAAATCTGCTGCTTGCTGTTTTTGTTCTTGCAATGATTCTTTTTTTCAAGCATGGGACAAAAGGCTTTTTAAGCTCCTCGGCGATTCTTTTTGGTATTATCTGTGGTTATATCGCGGCAATCATTATGGGAATGGTACTGCCGACTACCGGAGTGACTGCAGATGGTGTGGAATATACAAAGGCATGGGTTTTGAACTGGGATAAAGTTGCGGGTGCTTCCTGGTTTGAAATTCCGAAACTGCTGCCGGTGAAGCCGGTATTTGATCTGCGTGCCATTTTACCGGTGCTGATTATGTTTATCGTGACAGCAGTGGAAACAGTCGGCGATATTTCCGGAGTGATGGAAGGAGGGCTTGACCGGGAAGCTACGGATAAAGAGCTTGCAGGCGGTGTTATGTGTGACGGACTTGGTTCTTCTTTTGCAGCGCTGTTTGGTGTGCTGCCGAATACTTCCTTCAGCCAGAATGTGGGACTGGTGGCTATGACAAAAGTAGTCAATCGATTTGCGCTTGCAACCGGAGCAATCTTTCTGATCCTTTGCGGGCTCTGTCCGAAGCTCGCGGCACTTGTTTCCATCATGCCGCAGTCGGTTCTTGGAGGAGCAGCCGTAATGATGTTTTCCTCAATTGTAATCAGCGGAATTTCTCTGATTACAAAGACTGCACTTAATGCGCGGAATCTTTCCATTGTGTCAGTGGCGCTTGGAGTAGGATATGGTATGGGCGCAAATCAGGGAATTCTCGTACATGCGCCACAGTTTGTTCAGCTTATTTTTGGCGGCTCCGGAATCGTGCCGGCGGCTATGGTTGCGATTTTTCTGAATATCATTCTTCCAAGAGAAGAGAAGGAGGTATAAAAAACAGAAAAAAAGTTTCGATCTCTTCTTCCTTTTTTCTTCAAAATGTGTCACAAAACGTTTTTTTATACGTTATTATTTAACATAATGTCGGAATCCTTTGTTGAATTCAGCCGGATGATGACGAATGGACGGGATAAGATTTTGTTGCGGATACAGGGGATTATTATATAATACAGTTAGTGTTTATTCGTGACAATTTTTGAACACAGCCGAGTATTTTCATGCTTCAGGTACGTGTACCCCGGAACGGTGGGCAACAGGATCTGATGTCAGCGGGAGTTTCTGGTACCCGCTGGTGTGTCGCGAAACGACTGTGTTCGTGAGCAAACAGCGAAAGCGGATGATACATGTCCGCTTTGCGCTTGCCCATGAAAATTCGGCGAATCAACAACGGAATCTGGCAGAAGAGGAAAGCTGCCGAGGGTGAGGAGAGGGATGCAGGATGGAAAAGCTGAATATTGCGATTGCCGATGATAATGCGCTGATGGTACAGCTGCTGGATCAGATTGTCAGCAGTGATGAAGAACTAAGAGTTGTGGGCAAAGCCGGAAATGGTGAGGAACTGATTGAGATTATCAGAGAAAAGAAGCCGGATGTAGTTCTGATGGACATTATTATGCCTAAGCTGGATGGGCTTGCGGTGCTGGATCGTGTCAACCATGAACCGGATATAAAGAAACCTGCGTTTATTGTAATATCAGCAGTCGGGCAGGAAAAAACGACAGAGGATGCGTTTGATCTGGGAGCAGATTACTATATTTTAAAGCCGTTTGACCGTGAAACCGTTTTGAAAAGAATCAAGCGGGCGCGCGTAAGACGATCTGGATTTGCTGCGGCAAGAATAAAAGCAGCAGAGGCGACGTCTGATGGAAGAGAATATGCGGAGCGGAATCTGGAAACAGACGTTACCAATATCATTCATGAAGTCGGTGTACCTGCACATATCAAAGGATATCAGTATTTGAGGGATGCGATCATTATGTCTGTAACGGATATGGAAATGCTGAATTCGATCACCAAGATTCTGTATCCTACCATTGCAAAACAGCATCAGACAACACCAAGCCGTGTGGAACGTGCGATCCGCCATGCAATCGAGGTGGCGTGGAGCCGTGGAAAGATGGATACGATTGAGGAATTGTTTGGATATACGGTAAGTGGTGGCAAAGGAAAGCCTACAAATTCTGAATTTATTGCGCTTATTGCTGATAAAATCAGGCTGGAATACAAAAATCGCAGATAAATTTCACAAATCCACTTTTCATTGCGACAAAAATGAGTTATAATTTTATAAAACTCATGGGGTGCGACGCAGAAGCAGTCCACTCGGCGATGGAGGTTCGTGTATGAAAAAAGTATTGTTTGTAGCGTCTGAAGGAGTGCCGTTTATCAAGACCGGCGGTCTGGCAGACGTAGTAGGTTCTCTGCCAAAATGTTATAATAAAGAGGAGTACGATGTGCGTGTTATTCTTCCGAAATATATGTGTATGAAGGAAGAGTGGAAGAATAAAATGAATTATGTGACCCATTTTTATATGGATCTTGCATGGCGTTCTCAGTACGTAGGTGTTCTGGAAATGCAGTATGACGGCGTGCAGTTTTATTTTATTGACAATGAATATTATTTTGCAGGACCGAAACCATACGGAAATATTTATCAGGACATTGAAAAATTTGCATTTTTTTCAAAAGCGGCGCTTTCTGCGCTTCCGGTAATCGGTTTTAAGCCGGATATCGTGCACTGTCATGACTGGCAGACCGGATTGGTTCCGGTGCTCTTAAAGGACAAATTCCATGAGGGAGAATTTTTCCGTGATATGAAGTCAATCATCACGATTCATAACCTGAAATTCCAGGGAGTCTGGGATGTGAAGACAGTACGTGATATCACAGGACTTCCGATGTATTACTTTGCGCCGGATAAGCTGGAGGCGTATGGGGATGCGAATTACTTAAAGGGCGGAATTGTTTATGCTGATGCAGTGACGACAGTCAGCGAAACGTATGCGGAAGAGATTAAGACACCGTTTTACGGAGAGCGTCTGGACGGTCTGATGCGTGCGCGATCCAATTGTCTGCGTGGTATTGTAAACGGTATTGATTACAATGAGTATAATCCGGAGACGGATCAGCTGATCGAGAACAAGTACAACATCCGGAATTTCCGTAAGGAGAAGATTAAAAATAAGCGGGCACTTCAAAGAGAACTCGGATTGGAGCAGAACGATTCCACCTTCATGATCGGTATCGTCTCCCGTCTGACCGATCAGAAAGGATTTGATCTGATCGCATATATGATGGATGAAATGTGTCAGAATAATCTGCAGTTTGTAGTACTTGGTACCGGTGAAGAAAAGTATGAGAACATGTTCCGTCATTTTGCGTGGAAGTATCCGGGCAAGGTATCAGCGAATATCTATTATTCGGAGCCGATGTCCCATAAGATATATGCTTCCTGTGATGCATTTTTGATGCCGTCTCTGTTTGAACCGTGCGGATTGTCACAGCTGATGAGCCTGCGTTACGGTACGGTGCCGATTGTGCGCGAAACAGGTGGATTGAAGGACACGGTTATTCCATACAATGAATATGAAAGTGTTGGTACCGGTTTCAGCTTTGCAAACTACAATGCACATGAGATGTATAATACGATTCGTTACGCAATGGATGTATATTATAACCACAGACGGGAATGGAATAAGCTGATCGACCGTGGAATGGCCGCAGATTTCTCCTGGAACAGTTCTGCAAGGAAGTACGAACAGCTGTATAATGACGTACTTGGCTGGTAGAAAAAACGAAAGTGAAATAACAACGGGTATTCGGTATGAAATCCGAATACCCGTTTTACGTTAAAACGGAAAAAAACAGAGCAGTGCAAAGAAGCGACTCACAAAACAAGGAGATCCAGGAATCAGAGCCGAAAAACAGCCAGGTTTTGAGCATAAGGCCGCTGCAGATGGTCAAAATGCATGCGAGTATCGGCCGCGGCAAAATTTGCAGAAAAGCGCGTGAAAGATTTCCGGTACGAAAGAGTGCCAGAAGAGCAAGAAGAAAGGCAGCGCATTGCCCGCAAAATCCTGCGAACAGGTAGCCGGTAAGACCGAGACGAGGTATGAGCACCAAAAGCAGCAGCAAACGCAGGCCAAGGCTGAGCATGCTCTGAACAGAAACAGTGCCCGTTTTTCCAAGACCGTGCAGAATTCCGGTCAGAATGGTATTGATATACAGCAGCGGACAGAGAAAGGAAAAGAGATGGAGGTATATTCCGGCTGAAGGGTTGGAGAAAAGCAGTTTACCCAGTTCATTGCCGAAGAGAAAAAAGAGTGTGAAAAAATACAGGCCGAGCAAAAGACCGCCGGATAAGGAGGTTCGGACGGTCGTCTGAATCTGTTTCTGATATCCGAGCGTATGTGCCTCAGAAACGACAGGGAGAAGAAGCGTGCTCACAGAAGCAGTGAAGGTAGTTGGAAAAAGCAGGAGCGGAAGTACCATGCCGCTTAAAATTCCGTAAGCGGCAAGTGCATCCGAATTCGTCATACCAAAACGCATGAGAAGAATCGGAAGCAGTGAGGCCTCCGCAGCCTGAAGAAGACAGAGGGCAATGCGGCTGGCATTCAGGGGAGCGGCGAGCCAGAAAATTTCACGTATATCGTCTGGGAGAAAGGAAACTGCTGTTTTTTGAGGAAATGGTGTTTTCAAAAAGAGAAAAAGCAGGCAGAAAAGAGATGCAGAAAGCTCACCTGCCAGTTGCCCAAGTGCCATGACCGTGCTGTCCGGCTTTTTTGGGGCGGTCAGAAACAGTGTATAGAAGAAAAAAACGGATAGAATTCGGAAAAACTGTTCAAAAATCTGCGAAAGTGCGGAAGGAAGAACTTGTTTTTTTCCAATAAGGTAGCCGTAGATACAGGCATGGAGTGAAGCCGGAGGAACGGTAAGGGAAAGAATGCGAAGGAGTGCAGTGCAGGAACGGTTCTGCAGAAATTTGTACGCAATTACAGGTGCATTATAATACAGGAGAAAGGAACTGAGAAAAGACAGAATCAGGACAAGAAGCAGGGATGCAAGCAGAAAACGCTGCTCTTTTTTTGTTTCCTTTTGTGCGGCATACTGTGCAGTAAGACGGGAGAGAATCGAGGAGATGCCACCGCCTGAAAGCGTAATGCATAAAGTGCAAAGCGGAAGACAGAGGTGAAACAGTCCGAGCTGCTGTGCACCGATCGTACGGGAGAGGAATATTTTATAGAAGAAGCCTGCAGTTTTACAAAGAATCCCGGCAGCACTAAGAAGGACCGTGCCTTTCAGAAGATAGGAGCTATGATTTTGAAAACGCGGATGACGGATAAGAAGATCTGTTAAATATGTCATAGAAAAATTCCTGTAAACGTGGTGTTGGTTTAGCATATGCGGAAGAACTTTGTGAAATAACCTGATAAAAATGAAAAGAAAATTTCAAAGTCCCTTGACAGATGAAATCACAGATGCTATTCTTTTTTAGGAAATCCGAGCGAATCGCTCGGAAATGAACAAACGGGACTGTTTCATGCGGAAACAGAAGAGGATATCCGCAGATTGCTTCGCAGTCTTTCGGATATAGTATCGGAAGGATTGCCTGGAGCATGATTGAACAGATTCCGGGAGTACAGGAATGATAAAGCGGGGTATGGGATGAAAATTTCTACGAGAGGAAAGTATGGCTTGCGGGCGATGATTGATCTTGCTCTTTACAGTGAGCAGGAGGCAGTTTCCATTAGCAGTATTGCGTTTCGGCAGAATATTTCCGAGAGCTATTTAGAACAGCTGATGGCGAAGCTGAAAAAAGCAGGACTTGTGCGCAGCACGCGTGGAGCGCAGGGCGGTTACCGGCTGGCGTATCCGATGTCTGATATCTCAGTTGGCGATGTGCTAAGGGCACTGGAGGGTGATCTGCGGGCAGTGGAATGCTCGGCACAGACAGATGAAGGCTGTCAGGGAGAAGAACTCTGTGTGACGAAGTATGTCTGGCAGCGAATCAATGAGAGCATTGCCAGAACAGTAGATGAAATGATGCTGGATCAGCTTGTTGCTGAGAGCAGAAAAGCACAGGAAAAAGCGAAAGCTCACTCCGTAGATTACAGCCAGAACAGCTGCTCGGGCTGAATCACATTCACCAGAAGGAGAGTAAAAAATGGGAAAATTAATTTATCTTGATAATGCAGCAACAACCAGAACATCAGAAAGTGTTCTGCAGGCAATGCTTCCGTATTTTACGGAGTGCTATGGAAATGCATCCAGCATTTACAGCATTGGTACGAAAAGCAAGGAAGCTATTACAAAGAGCCGCGAGATAATTGCGGAAACACTTGGTGCAAAGCCGGAGGAGATTTATTTCACAGCAGGTGGTTCCGAGTCTGATAACTGGGCGCTGAAAGCGACTGCAGAAGCATATGAGTCCAAAGGAAAACATATCATTACCTCAAAAATTGAGCATCATGCAATTCTGCATACGTGCGAGTATCTGGAGAAGCGCGGCTTTGAGGTAACGTATATTGATGTGGATGAAAATGGTACGGTGAAGCTCGATCAGCTGGAAAAGGCGATCAGGGACGATACGATCCTGATCTCCATTATGTATGCAAACAATGAAATCGGTACGATTCAGCCGATCAAAGAGATCGGAGAAATCGCAAAGAAGCATGGTGTGCTGTTCCATACAGATGCAGTTCAGGCGTACGGACAGTTGCCGATCAATGTAGATGAATGTCATATTGACATGCTCAGTTCCAGCGGACATAAGCTGAACGGACCGAAGGGAATCGGATTTCTGTATATCAGAAAGGGCGTTAAAATCCGTTCCTTCATTCATGGAGGGGCACAGGAACGCAAGCGCCGCGCAGGTACGGAAAATGTGCCGGGTATCGTAGGATACGGAAAGGCAGCGCAGGAGGCAGTCGATTCCATGCAGGAGCGTACTGCAAAGGAGGCACAGCTTCGCGATTATCTGATCGATCGTGTACTGGCGGAAATTCCATATACCAGACTGAACGGACACAGAACAAACCGTCTTCCGAATAATGCGAATTTCAGTTTCCAGTTTATCGAGGGTGAGTCTCTTCTGATCATGCTTGATATGGAAGGCATCTGCGGATCCAGCGGATCAGCATGTACCTCAGGTTCTCTTGATCCGTCTCATGTTTTGATGGCAATCGGACTCCCGCATGAGATTGCACATGGTTCACTTCGTTTGACACTTGGTGCAGATACGACAAAGGAAGATATCGATTTTGTAGTAGACAAGGTAAAAGGCATTGTGGCGAAGCTGCGCAGTATGTCACCGCTTTATGAGGATTTTGTAAAGAAATCACAGAAATAAAGCTTTATCCGATCAAGCGGCTGATACGTCAGAGTCAGTAAAAATGCCGATCAAAAGTACCGATTATAGATAGAAACAATGTACGCACAAGTGTACAGAAAACAGAAAACAGAGCTGTATCAGGAGGATGCCGTAATCAGGAAATTCTCCCGATACAGCATTGAACAGGAAAGGACACAGATTATGTACTCAGAAAAGGTAATGGATCACTTTCAGCATCCGAGAAATGTAGGAGAAATTGAAAACGCGAGCGGCGTTGGTACGGTTGGAAATGCAAAATGCGGAGATATCATGAGAATGTATCTTGATATCGATGAGAATGGTGTTATTCAGGAAGCAAAATTCAAGACGTTTGGCTGCGGTGCAGCCGTTGCAACAAGCAGTATGGCAACGGAGCTGGTAAAAGGAAAGACAATTCAGGAAGCGCTGGAAGTTACAAACAAGGCAGTTATGGAAGCATTGGACGGACTTCCGCCGGTAAAAGTACACTGTTCTTTGCTTGCGGAGGAAGCAATCCATGCGGCACTTTGGGATTATGCGGAGAAGCATGGCATTAAGATTGAAGGACTGAAAAAGCCGAAGTCAGATATTCACGAGGGAGAGGAAGCGGAAGAAGAGGAGTATTAAGCCTCAACCTGATGGGAAAAGGAATATATGAGCAGAAAAAAAGCAGTGGTAGGAATGTCCGGAGGCGTAGATTCATCTGTTGCTGCATATCTTCTGAAGCAGCAGGGCTATGATGTGATCGGAGTCACGATGCAGATCTGGCAGCAGGAGGACAATCAGACAATGGAAGAAAACGGCGGGTGCTGTGGATTAAGTGCGGTCGAGGATGCGCGCCGTGTGGCACAGATGCTGGAAATTCCCTATTATGTGATGAATTTTCGCAGAGAATTCGATGAGAAGGTGATTCAATATTTTATGAGTGAATACCTGGCTGGTCGAACGCCGAATCCGTGTATTGCGTGCAATCGATATGTAAAATGGGAATCTTTGCTCCAGCGAAGTCTGGAGATCGGCGCAGATTATATAGCGACCGGACATTATGCACGAATTGATCTTCTTCCAAACGGACGGTATGCGATCCGTAAGTCCGTGACAGCGCATAAGGATCAGACGTATGCATTGTATAATCTGACCCAGGAGCAGCTGTCAAGGACGCTGATGCCGGTGGGCAGCTACGAAAAAACACAGATTCGCAAGATTGCAGAGGAGCTTGGCCTGTATGTGGCAAATAAGCCGGACAGCATGGAGATCTGCTTCGTTCCGGATCAGGATTATGCGCGGTTCATTGAAGAAAACAGTGGAAAAAAAATACCGGAAGGCAATTTTGTGACAATGGACGGCACCGTGGTAGGACGTCACAGAGGTATTACGCACTACACAGTAGGACAACGAAAAGGACTGAATCTTTCGATGGGGCATCCGGTATTTGTGCTGGAAATCAGGCCTGAAACAAATGAGGTAGTGATAGGGGACGGTTCGGAAGTATTTACGGATCGTCTGGTCTGTGACCATTTGAACTTTATGAGTGTGTCGGATTTCGTGGATGATTTCCCTGTTGTTGCCAAGATCCGCTACAATCACAGTGGCACGAAGGCTCATGTGCGCCGAATCGGAAAAGATCTTGCAGAAGTATTTTTTGAAGAGCCGGTACGTGCGGTGACACCTGGACAGGCAGTTGTTTTTTATGACGGAGAATACGTGGCGGGCGGCGGCACCATTATCCGGTAACAGGAGTCAGATGAAAAAGTCATTCAAAAAGAAAAGCACCATGTATAAAGAGACGATCTCCGGATATGACAGGCCGCAGGGCGGAAGCCGGTACGCGGACAAGCAGACAGGGATACGTCCAAAATCAAAAAAGAGAAGGGCAGCAGGCAGAAAGCATAGACGGAGAAGTGATACCCGAATGATGAGCCTGCTGCTCATTCTGCTCGTTCTGGCGGTGATCTGTCTTGGTGCTGTCTGGATTTTTACACAGGTAAAAAGCCGGAATGAAAAGGCAGTTCAGGAAGAGCTTGCGACGATCAGAGTGGATTTGTCCGGGCTTGACAGTCCGTATGCAATCCTGCTGGATGCCGAAACGGGAACGGTACTTGCATCGAAAAACGGAGATGAACGGATTTATCCGGCATCGATGGTGAAAATTATGACTGTTCTGACGGCGATTTTAGATATTGATGACCTGGATAAAGAGACGCAGATGTCGTATGACATTTATGATGCTCTGTATGAGCAGGATGCATCAAGAGCAGGCTTTGAGCCGGGAGAATCTGTGACCGTACGGGAGCTGCTGTATGGAGCCTTGCTTCCTTCCGGTGCAGAGTGCTGTGTACAGCTTGCACTGGAAGCAGCAGGCTCACAGGAGGCATTTGTGGAGCAGATGAACGCAAATGCCAAAAAGCTCGGGCTGTCAGAAACACATTTTACGAATGTGACGGGACTGCACAATGACAGCCAGTATTCGACACCGCACGAGATTGGAAAAATTCTGCAATCGGCACTTGAAAATAAGACCTTTTATGAAGTGATCACAACTCATTTTTATACGGCAAAAGCGACACAGCAGCATCCGGATGGTTTTACATTCTGGAGCACCATGTTTAAAAATATGGCGGATGAAGTGGTAAGCGGCGGCGAGATCATCGGCGGGAAGACCGGATATACGAATGAGGCTGGACACTGTCTCGCAAGTGCGGCAAAGATAAACGGAAGAATTTACATTCTTGTGACAGCCGGTTGGGCGCAAAATACCGATTCAGCATACCATATCAGTGATGCTTTTCTGGCCTATAATCAGATCGCACAGGACGAGAAGCACAGCAGTCAATAAAGCAGAAATGCCCCGGCTTTAAAGCCGGAGCGTTTCTGCTTTTCTTTTGAAGAAAACAGTATAGGAGCGAAAACCGATGCTGCAAAGCATTTCGGATACAGCGGGAAAATCATAGGCAATGTGTTCCGGTGCGTGGGCATCGGAACCAATCGTAATCAGTTCACCGCCAAGCTCGCGATATCGCCGCAGCACATCCCGTGACGGATTGGTTTCTCCAAGACCATATTTTAATCCGGCAGTGTTTACTTCCAGACATTTTCCGCATCGGATGAGATGGTGCAGAACGGGATCGATTACATCGGCATAGCGTGAATAGGAATAGAAGCGGTTCTGGTTTGGACCGTAGCGTACAATATAGTCGAGATGCCCAAGTGTATCAAAATCCGTGTAGAGCTCCAGCAGAGCCGCTACTTCGCGAAAATAATCCGCATATACATCTTCTTCCTTTTTACCCTCAAAAAAGGAAGGGTAATAGGGATCCTTTCCATTGAGAAAGTGTACGGAACCTATGACAAAGTCAAACGGGTAATTCTGAACCAGTTTTTGAAAAAAAGAGGCATGCATGGGCTGCATTCCGAATTCAATCCCCGTTCCGATCTGTATCCTGTCACGGTATACGCTTTGCAGATGCGTAAGCTCTGAAAAATACGCGCCGAGATCAAGGGTGAAATCCGGGCCTTCCACAGGACAGTCCAGATCCAGATGTTCGGTAAAACACATACCGGAAAGTCCCAGCTCAGCTGCGCGCCGGATCATGGAAGAAGGCGAGGCATCTGAATCGGCGGAAAAGGACGAGTGAAGATGAAAATCATAATGAATCGGCATAAAATCATTCCTTTCTGACAGGCAGCACAGAGGCAGAGATTGATCATCGACCTTGTGGTCTGCCTGATTCGGTTAAAAGATACCAGCAAAATGCACATTTGATAAACATATTATCGGATGAGATGCAAAAAGTCCACAAAAATTTGAAGAT
>CAKRPI010000002.1 GCA_934376945.1 uncultured Lachnospiraceae bacterium
GAATCGGTCCGATGGATGTGATTGCTGCGCAGAATATGGATTATATTTCATTGGAGCAGGTGGAAAAAGAAGTTGAGCAGGCTATCCTGGAGGGACTTGCGCTTGTGGAAGAGTGGTAGATTGCCGGATATTACTTGCTTTTCTTGTAAAATAGTATTATACTTAGATGTATTTTTATGTTGTGAAAAATAGTATCAAAATGGTATTAATTTGTTTCATTTATTTATTAAATATTTATTAAAAGGATAAGGAGGAGTTTCCGATGAACGTTACTGAAATCAGACGTCCGGCAGATATGGAGAGAATTACAACTCCGGAGCTTGCACAGGCTTTTATCAAGGAGCAGGTGGCATTGATCAAAGAGCAGGTGGGAGATAAGAAGGTTCTTCTTGCACTTTCCGGCGGAGTGGATTCATCTGTTGTTGCAGCGCTTTTGATCAAAGCAATCGGTCAGCAGTTGGTATGTGTTCACGTAAATCACGGTCTGCTTCGCAAAGGTGAGCCGGAGCAGGTGGTTGAAGTATTCCGCAATCAGATGAATGCAAATCTTGTCTATGTGGACGCGACAGATCGTTTCCTTGACAAATTGGCAGGAGTAGAAGATCCGGAGACGAAGAGAAAAATTATTGGCGGAGAATTCATTGAAGTATTTGCTGAAGAAGCAAGAAAGCTTGATGGAATTGAGTTCCTGGCACAGGGCACGATCTGGCCGGATATTCTTGAATCAGAGGAAGGAATTAAGGCACATCATAATGCAGGCGGACTTCCGGAGGATATGAATTTTGAACTTGTAGAGCCGGTTAGAATTCTTTTCAAGGATGAGGTTCGTGTTGTTGGTGACGAGCTTGGTCTGCCGCATGGTATGGTTTATCGCCAGCCGTTCCCGGGACCGGGACTTGGCGTTCGGTGTCCGGGCGCTATTACACGTGATCGTCTGGAAGCGGTGCGGGAGTCTGATGCAATTCTTCGTGAGGAATTTGAAAAGAACGGACTGGAAGGAAAAATCTGGCAGTATTTCACAGTTGTTCCGGATTTCAGATCAACCGGAATCAAAGATGGAAAACGTGCTTTTGAGTGGTGCTGTATCGTTCGTGCAGTATGTACAACCGATGTCATGACAGCAACGGTTGCTGAGATTCCGCATGAATTGATGGTTCATATTACGGATCGTATTACACATGAAGTTGCCGGAATCAATCGTGTGCTTTATGATTTCACACCAAAGCCGACCGGAACGGTAGAATTCGAATAAACTGAAAAATAAAAAAACAGTTTGTTTTGAGGGAAGTTTTTCCATCAGGACAGACTGTTTTTTGCGTTACGGCGCAGCGCGTTTATTTCAGTCGGAGATGGACCTGCCACGGAGATGGATTGGTAATTAGTTCACTACTTACTTCTTTATAGAAGCGGAAGTTTTCTCGACTGAGGTAAACAAATCAGATGATTTGGTTGTGAGAATGTGGCATAATAAGATAGAATGATGCAGGATTGTGGCAATACGAAGTACGGAACAATCCGTAAGGCATCTTTTGACCTTGCTATCATGGAATATTGACAGAATATGGAGAAAAGTAATGCAGACTTATACGTATGTTTCAAAAGGAAAATTCGAATTAATGGAAAAACCAAAGCCGGTGCTTATTCATGAGCGGGATGCAATTGTAAAAGTGACGCTTGCCAGCATTTGTTCAAGTGACCTGCATATTAAACACGGAAGTGTTCCGCGCGCAGTTCCGGGCATAACCGTCGGTCATGAAATGGTGGGTACTGTTGAGGCGGTTGGTAATGCTGTAACACATGTAAAGCCGGGAGACCGGGTGACGGTAAATGTGGAAACTTTTTGCGGAGAATGCTTTTTCTGCAAAAAGGGTTATGTGAACAATTGTACAGATCAGAATGGCGGCTGGGCTCTCGGATGTCGCATAGACGGCGGACAGGCAGAATACGTGAGAGTACCATTTGCAGACCAAGGTCTGAATAAAATTCCGGAAGGCGTTACAGACAGACAGGCTTTACTGGTGGGAGATGTTCTTGCGACCGGATATTGGGCAGCACGTATTTCCGAGATCACGAAGGAAGATACGGTATTGATCATTGGAGCCGGCCCAACAGGGATTTGTACGTTACTGTGTGTGATGTTGAAAAATCCAAAGCGCATCATTATATGTGAAAAAGATGAAGATCGTGTTCAATTTATAAAAGAGCATTACCCGGAGGTTTTTACGGTTTCACCAGAAGAATGTGCGGACTTTGTTCAGGCAAACAGTGAGCATGGTGGTGCAGATGTGGTTCTTGAGGTGGCCGGAGCTGAATCTACGTTTCGTCTGGCATGGGAATGTGCAAGACCAAATGCGATTGTGACTGTGGTTGCACTTTATGAGAAAGCTCAGATTTTACCACTTCCGGATATGTATGGGAAGAATCTTACATTCAAAACAGGCGGAGTGGATGGATGTGACTGTGAAGAAACGCTGAAGCTGATTGCAGAGGGCAGGATTAATACAGAGCCGCTGATCACACATACGTATCCGCTTGGCAGAATTGAAGAGGCATATGAGTTGTTCGAAAATAAAAGAGACGGTGTGATTAAAGTAGCGGTAGAATGCTGATTTTGTTTCGATGGATAAATGAATGAAAAAAACAAGTGATTATGGAAATTACAGTAATTCGATCAAAACGGAAAACGATATCGATCCGGATAAATCCGGATTTAAGTATTACGGTGAGAGCACCTCGCTATGCCACGCAAAAGGATATAGAACGGGCGCTTAGACAGAACGAATCATGGATCTGCAGGCATATGGAGCAGATGAAGAAAAAGAAGGAACAGTATGAGCGATTGGCTGAAGAAAAATTAACTCCGGAGGAAACCAGAATGCTGGCAGATCAGGCGCTTAAAATTATTCCCGGAAGGGTAGAATACTTTGCGGGCAAGGCAGGCGTTACTTATGGACGTATAACAATCAGAAACCAGAAGACCAGATGGGGCAGCTGCAGCAGCAAAGGAAATTTGAATTTCAACTGTTTGCTAATGCTGGCGCCTCCGGCGGTACTTGATTATGTTGTGGTTCATGAGCTGTGTCACAGAAAAGAGATGAATCATTCGAAAGCATTTTGGGCTGAGGTTGAGAAGATACTTCCGGATTACAGAGACGCGGATGCGTGGTTAAAGGCGGAAGGAAGCCGTATTATGCAAAGGCATACGTAAAAATGATACCAGATTTGCGAATCGAATGGTTCGCTCTGCTTCCTTGCGCTCAGTTTCCAAAGCTTCCATGACCATAAGAGAAGAAAAATCGCAGACGTTCTTAAAGTCATGAGATACCTTCATTGTCAGTATAAAATTACCGGAAAGTTCCGTAATGCATACAAACGAGGAAGGTATCAAAAGTTTTTTAAAAATTTTTTGGAACTGTTTTTTTTCTTTGAAGTAAAAAAACAGACAAAATCAAGATGATTGGGAAAATACAGCCGGCCATCATACCGGCTTTTAAGTTATCGTTTGCATTCTGGGTTACAAAGCCAATGACTCCGGGTCCTATGGAGCCCCCAAGATCGCCGGCCATTGCAAGGAGTGCAAACATAGCAGTTCCGCCAAATGGAATTTTGCCGGAGGTAATGCTGATGGTTCCAGGCCACATGATTCCGACGGAGAAGCCACATACGATGCACCCAACCAGATTTAAGAGTGGGAGTGGTGCCAGTGCTGAAAGCAGATAACAGATAAGGCAAAGCGCTCCGGAACCAATCATAAATTTTATCAGATTCAGTTTTTCACCGTATTTCCCGTAGAAGGAACGACTGATTCCCATCATAACTGCGAACAGACAGGGACCTGCGATATCACCAAAGCTTTTAGAAATACCAAGAGCGGATTCCACATAAGCGGACGCCCATTGTGCCATGGAAATTTCGCTGGCGCCGGCACAGACCATAAGAACAAGGGAAATCCAGAAAATGGGTATTTTGAACAATTGACGAATTCCGAGACTTTCACCTTCTTTTGTCAGAGATTCAATTGGACAGGAAAGAAAATTGAAAGTGTTATAGAGTGGAATCAATGCCCAGATACAGGAAAGAATGTGCCAGTTTTCGATTCCAAAGACAGCAAAAAATAAGGTGGAGAGTAAAATGACACCGACAGACCCCCAACAGTAAAAAGAGTGCAAAAGGCTCATAACACTTTCTTTATTATCAAAGGGACATGCCTCTACGATTGGGCTGACCAGTACTTCTATGAGACCGCTTCCTATTGCGTAAATCATAACACTGATTAATATACCAACATAAGGGTTTGGAAGTAAATCGGGCAAAAATGCAAGTCCGATCAGTCCTGCAGCGGATAAGAGTTCAGAAGCAACAACACTTTTGCGATAACCAATTCTGTCGACATATTTGGCACAGAACAGATCTACGAGAAGCTGGGTAAAAAAGAAGACAGTTGAAATAAAAGCAATGTTGCCGAGCGAAATCTGATACGTTCGGTGAAAGGTCAGAAATAATAACGGGGCGAAATTAGCAGCGATGGCCTGAGTAATAAAGCCGAGATAACAGGCGATCAATGTTTTTTGATATTTGTTTTCCATTTGTAAAAAGCTTCCTTTCTGTTTAAAATAGTTGTCTTTTGCGGAACCTGTAGTAGTAATGCTTTACTGTATAATAACGTAAAATAGCTTTTTTTGCATTGGAATATATCGGATATTTATTGTATAATATCGCAAAACGACTGGCGCCAGAGGATGGAAAAAGATGGATTATAATACGTTTTATAATAAAATCCTGACGGATGAAAATATGATGGAAACGATTCAGCACAGCAGAAGTGAATATCCATTTCACTTTTATTATGATAATTTAGATCTGTTTGATTTTCATTGTGTAGAGTGGCATTGGCATGCAGAATTTGAATTTGTGTTTGTGGAAGAAGGAACTGCAGTGTTCTGGGCAGGGAAAAAACAGTATTTTGTGAAGAAAGGGCAGGGTTTTTTTGTGAATTCCAGAGTTTTGCATCGCTTTTATTCCGTAGAAGGTGCTATAATCCCAAATTTTGTTTTGCTTCCGGCATTCATTGCACCAGGAAACAGTCTGATTTATAAAAAATATGTTGAGCCGATAGAAAAATCAACCTTGAAGAGTCTGCTTTTTACACCGGAAATACCATGGCATGCAGAAGTTGTGAATATTATGAAAAAAATAGCAGAGCTGCAAAAGCAGGAAAAAGAAGAGGAATTACAAACCTCTATTTTGATGCAGGAATTATGGTATCGGATTTATTTACATACGAAAGGAACACTGCAAAAAGAAAATAAGGAAGATGAGGCAATGGTTCAGGGCAGACTGCAGCTGATGATGCAATATATTCATCAGCATTTCAATGAAAAGATTTCTTTGGAAGAGATTGCAAAGCAGGCGGCTGTGAGTAAAAGTACGGCTTTGAATCTGTTTCGCAGGTGTTTGCATGATACGCCGGTGCATTATTTGCTGAAATATCGATTACAGGAAGCAGCAAGTCTTTTGAGTTCAACTGAGAAGAAAATAATAGTTATTTCTGAAAATGTAGGATTTGAAAATGTAGAATATTTTTGTAAATTGTTTAAAAAATATTATGGGGTAACACCGACAGAATACAGGATCAAAAAGAATGCGAGTACAATTCCGTCATTTAAGAAGTAGCGGATATACGTGTCGCAACCTCGCGATGCGTTTATCCCGGTCGGAGATTGGATTCCAACAGAGATGGGGTTGTAATTAATTCATCACTTATAGAGGAGGGAGTCTCCTCGGCTGAGATAAAATTGACGAATTTTGGCGAGTATGCTATACTGCGGACGAAAAACGCACGCAAAGGCGGGAAACTATGAGAGTATTGCTGGTTGGAAACACAGGATATATTACAGAAGAATTTTTGGAGGAGGCATTTCCGGAGAGCCGGGTATTGATTCTTGGAGATGCTATGGTGAAGACAAATCGGAAAAAGGGCTGGGTGCATCAGCCGTTCCCGGAAACCGAGGAGGAACTATGTGATCTTTTCATGACTTGGGAATTTGAAGAGACGGTCTTTTTTTCAAATTATCTTACCTTTCATAACAGCGCGGAGGGTGAAACGGAAAAACTGCGCAGAGTGCTTCAGTATTGCAGAGAAAATCCGAAAATGCGGATTTTATATCTGGCGGGACCGGAAGGGATGTACGATAAAGTAACAGGAAAAACGTTGCTTGTCTGTGAAGCAGAGGAGCTGTGCCGGAAATATGCGGACCTGCACAAAATCTGTGTGACAACGGTGCGTCTGCCGTATTTGTATTCCGGTATTTATGAAAAGGATTATTTTTATCGGCTTTTTGAGAAGATGGAAGAACAGAAAACAATCTCGTTTTCGGAATATCCGGAGCAGGGATTGTTTTTTCTGAATCTTATGGATCTGGCAGCGCTTCTTTATAAAATGACGGATGACTGGGATGCGGGGACGCAAATCTGGAATGTGCCATATGTTTTTTTGGAGACCTTTGGGGATCTGGAAAAGGAGCTGCGCAGACAGAATCATACCGTTCGGATTGAATGGAAAAGGGAAGCTGTTCAGGAAATGATCACACCGGATGATAAAAAGGTGCGTTACCGCTATGGGTGGTTTCCGAAGATTTCGGTTCTGGAAGAATTACCGGAGCTGTACGGGCAGTTTCTGGTAAAGACAAGCCGAAGGCCTGGAAAGCTGGAAATAATCCGGCAGAATTTGGAACGGTACAAACGTATCTGGCAGATGGCTGAATTTATTCTGGGATGTCTGGCATTTGAACTGCTGATCCGGCTGCTTGGAAACAGTGCACAATTTAAAATGATTGATCTGCGCCTGGTCTGCATTCTGTTGTTTGGCAGTCTTTATGGGATTAATTATGGAATTGCAGCAGCTGCAGTCGAGACGGTTTCGCTGCTTGCTGCGTATCAGGAGCAGGGAACGGGCTGGCAGACACTCTTCTATGAGCCTTCGAACTGGATTCCGTTTATTTTTTATTTTGCAGTCGGCTCGATCTGTGGCTATATACAGATGAAAAATCGGGAAAACAATACATTTATCCGCAGAGAAAGTCAGCAGATGGAAGAAAAATTCCTTTTTATCCGTGAACTGTATCAGGAAACGCTTCAGGATAAGCGGATGTACAAAAAACAGATACTGGGCAGCCAGGACAGCTTCGGGAAAATTTTTGATATTACCCGTAAGCTGGATGTCGTACAGCCGCAGGAGCTGTATCTGGAGACACTTCAGATCATGGAAGAGGTATTGGAAAATAAGAGCTTTGCTTTTTATTCTGTCAGGAACAGAAATGGTTTTGGGAGGCTGGAGGTCGCATCCGGCGAAATGCGCAGTGTATTTCCAGGTTCTATTCGGATCACAGATTTCAGAGAAGCACTGGAAACGCTGGAGAGGGGCGAGGTGTGGGCAAACCGGAGGCTGCTTACCGGATATCCGGCGTATCTGGCCGGAATACACAGAAACGGAGAACTCGTCATGCTGATCTGTATTCAAAGGGCAGGCAGTGAACAAATGACGCTATATTATCTGAATCTGTTTAAAGTGTTGTGTGGTCTCGTAGAAACTGCGCTGCTGCGCGCAATGGAATATCAGGAAGCCGTGGAGTACCGGCAGTATCTTCCAAATACACGTATTTTAAAAACCGAATATTTTATGGAGCGGCTGAAGCTGTTCCATACGATGCGCGAAAAACAGCTGGCTTCCTACGTGCTGTTGGAGCTGTTGCATCCGGAAATGACGCTGGAGCAGGCAGATATCAGGCTTCAGAAGCTGGTGCGTACAAATGACATATGGGGAATTTCGGAGGATCAGCAGCTGTTTCTGATTCTTTTCCAGACGGAGGTGTCTTCTATGTCTGTCGTGCTGGAGCGTCTTACCCATGCGGGCTTTGTGTGCAGGAGTATTGATGAACCGCTTCAATCAGGAAGTGTGCTGCCTGAGAAGGGAAGTGACAGATAATGGAGACAAAGCTTGGGTTTTTGTTTTTGCTCCTGCATCTGCTTGTCTGTGTGCTGATCTGGATGGGGATACGGACGCAGATATTGAAGGTGAAACGGTATCTGATACCTTTGGTAATCTTCGTTCCGTTTTGGGGCGCGCTCTGTGTATTGGTTTTACATTTGCAGCTGGGGATTGGTGCCGAAAATGTCAGAATGGCAGATGCGGAGAAGCTGAAGGTAAACGAAGAACTGTATAAAAATATATTTGTTTCCAGGGAGAAGGAAGAAGCTGTCGTGCCGCTGGAGGATGCGCTGCTTTTAAATGAGGCGGGCGTGCGGCGGGAACTGATCATGGATGTACTCAATGATGATCCGGGAGCATATATGGAGCTTTTGAAAAAAGCGCGGATGAATGATGATGTTGAGGTTGTCCATTATGCCATCACAGCAATGGTGGAATTGTCAAAGGATTATGATTATCGGCTGCAGCAGTTTGAAAAAGAATATGCAAAAGACCCGGAGAATCCAAAGGTATGGAAGGAATATTGCGATTTTCTGGAGGAATATCTGGAACAGGGATTGCTGGAGGCGCAGATGGAACAGCTGCAGCGGCGGCAGTTTACGCAGCTTCTGCAAAAGAGGCAGAAGCAAAAACCGGAACTCCATACGAGCATTTGCCTTGTTGAAAACCTGCTGAAGCTCAAAGAATATGCGCAGGCGGATCAGGTGCTTCGGTTTATGCGAAAGCGCTGGTATCGCAGAGAAGAGTACTGGATTTTGTATGTACAGTATTGTGTGGACCAGAAGCTGGGACGTGAACTCTCACTAGTGCTTGAGGAAATGAAGCATGCGCATATTTATCTGTCATCGAAAGGAAGGGAGGCACTGGCTCTTTGGCTGGAGGAATAAAAACGATCAGAGAATTTCGGTTGAAAGGGATGCTTGTGGTGCTGTTGGTATTTCTGCTGATCGGTGCTGTGCTTTGGGCAGAGCGCTCCGGTATTCGTTATCAGGAGCAGGCAAGGCAGATCACTTATATGGAGCCTGGAAAGGTCGTGACCGAAAAAGAGGCGGTAAAAGCATTGAAGACAACGTGTCTGGTGCTGACGGACAGCGCTCAGGAGAGCAGTGTGCAGGCATGGCCGGAATTTGAGCGGATGTTTATGGACATGCGGATCGGAATTGAGAGGGTGGATGTATCGGCCAGGGAGATTCCGGAGTTTTCTTTGTATGAAACAGTCGTTGTACTGCTTTCTGATCTGAGTCCGCTAAAGGAAGAACTGCCGGCACTTGCAGCGTGGGTGGAGCAGGGAGGAAACGTTATGTTCGCATTGACGCTGCAGAAGAATACGTATGTATCGCTGATTGAGCAGAAGCTTGGCATTCTTTCATCAGGCTATGAAAATGTGCTGGTGGATCGGATTTATTTTGAACCGGATTTCCTGCTTGGAGGAGGAAGGACCTATGGTATTACCGATGGTTATGATTCGGCGTGGGAGGTAGAGCTGGATGAAAAGGCGACGGTCCATGCGCGGGCGAAGGATGCAGAGGGCACTCCGCTGATCTGGGAAAACACCTATGGTAAGGGAAAATTTGTTGTAGACAATTTCGGTTTGTATGAAAAAGCAACGAGAGGATTTTTTGCAGCCTCCTACAGTCTTCTTACCGATGCGGGTGTTTATCCGGTGATCAATGGATCTGTTTTTTATCTGGATGATTTTCCGTCTCCGGTTCCGTCCGGTGACGGAACGTATGTAAAGAGAGATTATGGTACGAGCATCAGGGATTTTTATACAAATATCTGGTGGCCGGATATGCTTACCCTGGCAGAAGCGCATGGGGTACGATATACAGGCGTGATGATTGAAAATTATGAGGATGATACGGATGGAACAATTGAACAGCCTGCCGATACGGAACGGTTTCAGTATTTCGGAAATATGCTGCTGCATAATGGAGGGGAGCTTGGATATCATGGATACAATCATCAGCCCCTTAGCCTTTTGGATATGGATTATGGCGATGTACTTCCTTATAAGACATGGGACAGTGAGCAGGCAATGGATCAGGCGGTGACAGAGCTGATCCGCTTTGGAAAGGAGCAGTTTCCGGTGACAACACTGTCTGTCTATGTGCCACCGTCCAATGTGCTTTCAGCCGGAGGAAGAGAGCTTCTGGCATCAAAATATCCGGAAATCCGGACCATTGCCAGCAACTATTTTACCGGAGAATTTGCATATGTACAGGAATTTGAGGTTGCAGAGGACGGGATCGTTGAGCAGCCGCGGATTATTTCCGGTGCAGTCCTTGATGATTATATGCAGATGGCAGCGCTTTCTGAACTGAATATGCATTTCGTCAATACTCATTTTATGCATCCGGATGATCTGCTGGACGAGGATCGCGGAGCGGCACTTGGCTGGGAGAAATTAAAGAATCGTCTGGAAGAATACATGTCCTGGCTGGATGCATCTGCGCCCGGCCTGCGCAGCCTGACCGGTTCGGAATTGTCCGGAGCCATTGAACGTTATGGCGGTCTGACGGTGGAGAAGGAAATTACTGACCGGGAGATTTTGCTGCGACTTGGGAATCTGTATGAGACGGCATATCTGTTTGTGCGGATCAATCAGGGTACACCGGGGACAGTGACAGGAGGCAGCCTGACACATCTGACCGGAAAGCTGTATCTGCTTTGTGCACAGTCTGAAGACGTTGCGATAGAGCTGGAAAAGTAAAGGAGGGTGGAGCTTGAAGATCTGTCTGATTCTGGAGGGATGTTATCCTTATGTATTTGGTGGTGTATCAACGTGGATGCATCAGTACATCAATCAGATGACAGAGCACGAATTTGTGCTCTGGGTTATCGGCGCCAATGCAAAGGATCGGGGCAAATTTGTGTATGAGCTTCCCAAAAATGTAACGGCGGTGTATGAGGTATTTCTGGATGATGCGCTGAAAATAAAGGCGGCCGGAAAAATGAGACATCGGTTTTCGGTTCAGGAAACGGACAGTCTGCGGGAGCTTATGATCTGCGGAAGACCGGACTGGGAGGTACTGTTTTCTTTGTATCAGGAAAAAAGGATGAATCCGATGTCCTTTTTGCAAAGTGAAGAATTTTTGAATATTTTAACGGAATCCTGTCTGAAGCATTATCCATATATCGCATTTGCGGATGCTTTTCACACAATGCGTTCCATGCTGCTTCCGGTGCTGTATCTTCTGGGAACACAAGTGCCGGAGGCAGATGTTTATCATGCAATTTGTACCGGATACGGGGGGATGCTGGCGTGCCTTGGCGGCTGGCGTTATCAGAAAAAGGTATTGCTTACGGAGCATGGGATTTATACACGGGAAAGAGAAGAGGAGATTATCCGTGCAAAATGGGTGGTTCCATCGTTTAAAAAGCAGTGGATTTCCTTTTTTTATATGCTTTCTGATATTATTTACCAGCGGGCTTTTTTGGTGACCTGTCTGTTTACAAATGCAATGCAGATACAGATTCAGATGGGATGCGATGCCAGAAAGTGCAGGGTGATTGAAAACGGCATTCACTACGAGCGGCTTTCAGGGATTCCGCTCAAACCGGAGGATGATTGGGTGGATATCGGTGCGGTCGTACGGCTCGCACCGATTAAGGATATCAAAACGATGATTTATGCATTTTTTGAGCTGTCTATGAGAAGGCAGAGAGTGCGGCTGCATATTATGGGCGGTGTGGATGATGAAGAATATGCGGCAGAATGCCATGCACTTGTGGAACAGCTGAAGCTGGAAAATGTGATTTTTACGGGGCGTGTGGATATTATCTCTTATATGGAAAGGCTGGATTTTACAATTCTTACCAGCATATCGGAAGGTCAGCCGTTGTCGGTGCTGGAATCTTTTGCAGCGCGCCGCCCATGTGTAACAACGGATGTCGGCTGCTGCAGAGAGTTGCTTTGTGGAAGGGCAGGAGATTCCTTCGGGGAGGCAGGCTACTGTGTGCCGCCTATGTACCGGGAAGGGCTGGCGGCAGCAATGGAAAAAATGTGCGCATCGCGAGCCAGAAGGCTTCGCATGGGGGCAAATGGACAGGCAAGGGTAAAGGCTTATTATCGCCAGGAGCGTATGATCAAAAAATACCGGGAACTGTATGAGGAGGTGAAAGGTCAGTGGCAGGAATCGGATTTGAACTGAAAAAGCTGTTTAAAAGAAGAGGACTGTTTGCGGCATTTCGTGCATACGGCTATGCAGGAATTGTATGTACCGGGCCGATGCTGCTTGGGATCGTGCTGCTGCTTGGAATCATGTATTTGTGTGATGCAACGGGAGCCTCCCGGCAGAGTAGGGAGCTGCTTGTCTGCATGATTACGTATACACTGCTTGCTTCGTTGCTTGTAACGAGCTTTCTCTCTATGGTAGTGACGCGATTTATTGCTGATATGCTTTATGAGGAACAATATGAGGCGGTACTGCCGTCTTTTTGGGGATCGACCGCGCTGATGCTTGTGGCAGGAGGCGTGCTGTATGGCATTTTTCTGCTTTTTTCAGGAGCTACGTTGGTGGAAGGACTTCTGATGCTTTGGCTGTTCGGAGAACTGGTCGTGACCTGGAATGCAATGAGCTATTTAACAGCGATCAAGGATTACAGGGGAATTCTGCTTTCCTTTCTGACCGCAATTGTTGTGACCTTTGTGACAGGCTGGCTGCTGCTGTATCTTGGAGTGCCGCATGTGGTCGGCCTTCTGATGGCAGTGTCGGTTGGTTATGGAATCATGCTTTTGTGGGATGTTATTTTGCTGTATCGATATTTTCCGCAGAGGGATTTCGGTGCTTTTTTATTTCTGCGATGGGTGGATGAGTTTCTTCCGCTTGCATTTACGGGTTTGTTTGTTAACATTGGATTGTTTGCGCATCTTGTTATCATGTGGATGGGACCGATTCGGGTACAGGTGAAGGGATTGTTTTATGGCGCGCCTTATCATGATGTCCCGGCACTGGCTGCCTTTCTGACAATTCTTGTGACAACGGTCAATTTCGTTGTATCGGTCGAGGTTAATTTTTATCCGAAGTATCGGAATTACTACAGCCTGTTCAATGACGGCGGCGCGATCGGAGATATTATGCAGGCAGAAGAGGAAATGCTCCAGGTGCTTGGTATGGAATTGAAATATACGGCGATCAAGCAGCTTTTGACAACGGCACTTGCAATTTCTGTGGGTGGGATTCTGATCGGATATCTGCCGTTTGGTTTTAATGATCTGATGGAAGGCTATTTTCGGACTCTTTGTGTTGGCTATGGCATTTATGCAGTGGCAAATACGATGCTTCTTCTTTTGCTGTATTTTACGGATTATGAGGGAGCAATGGTATCTGCTGCGGTGTTTGCAGGTCTGACTTCACTTTTTACGGTGGTGTCCCTGCAGTTTTCGAAGGTATATTTTGGATTTGGCTTTTTGCTTGGAAGTGCATGCTTCTTTTTCATTTCAGCAGTTCGGCTGAATCATTTTACAAGGAAGCTGCCATATTACATTTTAAGTACTCAGCCGGTGACGGCAGAAGAAAAGAGTGGTTTGTTTACAGGACTTGGGAAGTACCTGGATCAGAAACTGGATCAGAAAGTGGAAAGGAGATGAAAGCTTGAAACGAAACAAAACAGTCGGAGGACTTTTACTGTCAGCGCTGATCATCGGGCTTTGCAGCGGCTGTTCAAAAGATCGTTTCGGAGCGGAGACGGAGATTGTGGAAGCGTTGCCCGCAATTGAAAAGGAAGCGGTCAAAAGCATCAATGAAACGCATCTGAGAGATAAGAAGACCTTGTATGAAACGGATGATGAGGACGGCGTAATTACGATGTATCTGACCGTTTCAAGGGGAAACAGTTCAGAAAATACGGACCACTCCTGGGAAGAGATCAACAGCTATTCTGTGTATGACTATGAGGAGATGGGGGTCGACCGTTATCAGGTAAATGGACTTTTGCAGGTCGGAGATGAGGACGGACCGGCAGCAGGAGAAGTCGGCTATGGGGAAAGCGTACCGAATGCGACCGTGCAGATCCGTGGACAGACCTCAAGCCGGAATGCACAGAAGAACTATAAAATCGAATTGAAAAAGAATAAGGGAATGTGGCGTGGTCAGCGGACGATCAATCTGAATAAGCATATGGGAGAGGGGCTGCGGTTTCGAAATAAGCTTTCCTACGATCTGATAAAGACGGTACCGCAGATGATCGGTCTTCGGACACAGTTTATCCATCTGTATGTAAAGGATCTGACAGAGGGTACAGATGCGGTGTTTGAGGATTATGGTTTGTATACACAGATAGAACAGCTGAATAAGAGAGCGCTGAAAAATCACGGACTGGATGTAAACGGACAGCTGTACAAGATCAACTCATTTGAATTTTATCGCTATGAGGATGTTATACGGCTGCAGGAAGATCCGGAGTATGATCAGAAGGCATTTGAAAAATTGCTGGAAATTAAAGGGGATTCGGATCACAGGAAGCTGATTGATATGCTCAATGCGGTCAATGATAATTCCATTCCGATCAATACGGTGCTGGATGAGTATTTTGACCGGGAGAACCTGACTTACTGGATGGCATTTCAGATTCTGACCGGAAATGTGGATACGCAGAACCGGAATATGTTTCTCTACAGTCCGCTGAATTCTGATACGTGGTATTTTCTGGACTGGGACAATGACGGCAGCTTTATGCGTCCGGAATATGCGGTGACCGGTTTTTCTGACCAGGGTAGCTGGGAGATCGGCGTCAGCAACTACTGGGGGAATGTACTGTTTCAGCGCTGCCTGAAGTCAGAATCCTTCCGGGAAGAACTGAATGCAGCGATTTTGGATCTGAGAAGTTCCTTTACCTTGGAACGTCTGCAGGCAATGGTTGCTGGATATCAGGCAGTTGTAAAGCCGTATGTGTATACGATGCCGGATCAGATGAATGCACCGCTTACGGATACACAGTATGATGCGATTGCGGAAGCCCTTCCACAGGAAGTGGAAAATAATTATCAGCTCTATCTGGAAAGCCTGAAACGTCCGATGCCATTTTATATCGGAGTGCCTAAGACAGACGGGGAAAAGCTTGCATTAAACTGGGATGTGTCGTTTGATTTTGATGCAGAGGATATTACTTATACGGTTGAGGTGGCAAAGGACTATCTGTTTGAGCATGTAATCTTCCGTCAGAGCGGTCTTCAGATCCCGGAAGCAGAGCTGGCACTGCCAAAGACAGGACAGTATTTCGTGCGGGTACGGGCGGAAAATGCGTCCGGCTATACGCAGGATGCATTTGATTATTATGTGACGGATGAAGGAAAGCACTATGGGATGCTGTGTTTTTACGTTACAGCAAACGGTACGATTGAGGAAGATACGTATGAAGAGTGAGGATAAACGGGAAGTCTACCGGAATGAGTGGAAATATCTGATCAGCAGTTCAGAAAAAGAGCTTCTGAAACTTCAGCTGAAACAGTTTCTTATGCCGGACCCACATGCGAAGGACGGTGAGTATCAGATTCGAAGCCTGTATTTTGACGATTACTGGAACAGCGCCTTTGAAGAAAAGGAAGCGGGTGTACTTGTGCGAAAAAAGTATCGGATCCGTATTTATAATTACAGTGATGCATCGATCCGTCTGGAGCGGAAGAAAAAGTTCGGAAGCTATATTTATAAGGAAAGTGCACCGCTGACCCGCCGTGAAGTGGAATGGATTCTGGATGGATATTATGATTTTTTGCTGAAAAGTCCGTATGCTCTTTGCCGGGAATTTTATATTGAATGTATGAGTCATATGATGCGTCCGCGTACGATTGTTGACTATGACAGGGAACCGTGGATCATGGATGTCGGGACGGTGCGGATCACCTTTGATTCCGATGTCCGGGCGGCGATCGGAGGGTTTGATATTTTTGATGTGTCTCTTCCGACGCTGCCGGTGCTGGAACCGGGCAAGCTTGTACTGGAAGTCAAGTTTACGGAGCTGCTGCCACAGCTTGTGAGAAATGTTCTTCCGCCTCAGGCATCGGAATTTACCGCAGTATCGAAATATGTGCTGTGTTATGAAAAGACAAGATATCTGAATGGGTTTGAATACTGGTATGAGACAGAGGAGAGGAAAATAAAATGAGTGTAAGGGATATGATAAAAAAATCAGTACTGGAATCCGGGGTGTTCAATCAGTACAATGTTTCTGGAATTGCGGTGGCACTGATCGCAGCGCTGCTTCTTGGAGCATTAATTTATTTTATTTACCGGAAGTTTTATGCAGGTGTTATTTATTCCAGGAGCTTTGCTGTGACACTTGTCGGAATGACAGTGCTGACGTGTATGGTAACGCTGGCAATCAGCACGAATGTCGTTATTTCGCTTGGTATGGTCGGTGCTCTGTCCATTGTGCGTTTCCGTACGGCGGTAAAGGATCCGCTGGATCTTTTGTATCTGTTCTGGGCGATCACCTCCGGGATTACAGCCGGTGCAGGAATGTATGCACTGGCACTGCTGGCGGCGGCTATTATGATCGCAATGATTTATCTGTTTTATCACAGACAGCAAAAGGGCCGGATTTATATTGCAGTGATTCATTACCAGGGGGATGCGGCCGGAGATGCAGTGATTCGCTGCCTGGGAAAGCGAAAGTACTTCATCAAGTCAAAAACGATGCGCAGGGAGCGAACAGAGCTGGCAATTGAGGTATTCTGTAAAACGAACGACTGTGATTTTACAGAGAAAATGCGGGGAATTCCAGGAGTGGAGGATGTGACACTGATTCAGTATAATGGAGAGTATCATGGCTGAAAAACGAAGATGGCTGCTTCTTGTTGGCACATTGCTGGTAGTGGCGGCTTGGCTGTTTGCAGAAATGGTGAAGGGATCCGTACGGATGGTAAGAAAGACGTATGAACGATCCGGGGAGGTGTTTGGCAATCCGCTGATGGGTTACGCACCGCCGGCGTGGTACGAAGAAGTGACGGATGATATACAGCTTTTGTATATGGACATCACATGGGCAGAACTGGAGCCATGGGAGGGAGTCTATGACTGGTCGGCGATTGAAGAGGAAAATCAGACAGAGCGCTGGAAAAGGGAAGGGAAGCATCTCGTTTTGCGCTTTGTCTGTGACATTCCGGGCGATGAGTGTCACATGGATATCCCCAAGTGGCTGTATGAAAAGACCGGAGAAGCGGGCACCTGGTATGACGGAGAATATGGAAAAGGCTTTGCACCGGATTATGACAATGAGATCTTTATTGCCTGCCATGAGCAGGCAGTTGCAGCGCTTGGCGCACATTTCGGACAGGATGGGCTGGTTGCATATGTGGAGCTTGGCAGTCTTGGGCACTGGGGAGAATGGCACGTGAATTATGAGGAAGGGATTCCGTGTATTCCAAAAGAGGCAGTGCGGGATCGGTATATTGCGCCGTGGATTCTGGCTTTTCCAAAGGCAAAGCTGTTGATGCGGCGTCCGTTTCATGCGGCGGAGCGTTATGGGATGGGACTGTACAACGATATGGCAGGACACGCAGAGGCGACGGAGGAATGGCTTGGATGGATCCGTGAGGGCGGCGATTATGGGCAGGCTGCGGAAGAGGATGCATTATCGGTGATGCCCGATTTCTGGAAGGGTGCACCGTCCGGCGGAGAACTGACAAGCTCTGTTTCGATGAAGGAGCTGCTTGATACAGGGCTGGATGAGACATTGCGGCTGGTAAGGGAATCTCATACGACATTTCTTGGACCGAAGATTGCGGATATGATGTATCCGAAAGGATATGAAGCGGTGCTTGGGCAGATGGGCTACCGCATCTGGATTCCTGGTGCAGAGCTGAAAACGCGTAAAGATAAGACGGTACTCAGTCTGACATGGGAAAACGATGGGATTGCACCATTTTATGGAAGCTGGCCGGTGTATGTGTATGTCGAGACGGATGAGGGAGAGCTGGTGGAGAAGAAAATGGTTGATATTCAGCTTTCATCGCTGATTCCTGGTATGCAGATCAGAACGGATACAATGCTTACGACAGAGAATCTGCAGACGCTTGCAGGGAAAGCATATCGGATCTGGCTTGGCGTGGAAGACCCGATGACACAAAAACCACAGCTTAGACTGGCTATGGATGTACTGTACGAAGGTGGAAAAAACCGGTTGTTGTAATGTTAGAATAAGAGAGATGAAGAATTTACTGAAAGTCCCCTGCGAGGTTGCTAAGAGCAATAAGCAGGGGACAGCTTCATGTCAAAGCGGATATTCGCAATTCGCTTCGCTACTTGATTGACTCGGTTAAAGAGTTTGGCATATCCTGGTTTTATGGCATTTCTAAGGAAGAATGTAGGATTCGCCCAGGCTCTTTATTTCTCCGTCCATTGAGCCAAGAAGCGCAAGACCGATCTTACGCGCAGCGATCACTGCAGCTTTAACAGCGGTTGTTTCACCGGACAAAGCGACAATGACTTCATTGGAATGGCTGGTTCCTTCATTCGGAGTCATATATCGGATGACCTGCACGTCGGCAGTTTTTACCGCAGTATCTGCCATTACCATGCCGATTGCAGCTGGGGAACCGCAGATAAAACCGAACGCTTTTCCGTGCGGAATGCCAAAGGCAAGTCCGAGCGCCTGATCTGCCCTTGGAGAAAAGGCCAGTTCCAGGTGTCCGGCGCTGCTGACGTATATTTCCCCTGCATTTCTTTTTGTTTTTTCAAGTGTGATCTCAATTGCTTTTCGGGCATCGGCTACGGTCCTTGCTTCAAGTACGATATAATTTCCGTGACCGCCCCAGCCCTTTGTATCACGTGGGAGCATGATAGAATGTACTTTTGTATTCGTTTCCTTGACAGCATCATCGACAGCCGTGATCTGGCCGGCAGCACCTGTTCTGGAGCTTAGAATTCCGATGCTATGATACGGCTCCTCCAGTTTCATTTTTTCACGAAGAGAAGGATCTACATTGGCAATGACAAGGCCAATTGTATCAAGTATTGTGGTTCCTACAAGTTCAGGTATTGTATTCATGTCGCTTTCTTTTCCTTTTTATATGATTATGTGCTGATACCACATCCTGCAGAATGCGTACTGCGATGTATAAGGAAGATATCGCAAGGTACCGGTGCCGGGGAAATTCTTTATTTGCAACCTGACAAAAGAATATCATAACTGTTCAGAGCCAACCTCCAAAATGCTACGCATTTCGTCGGTGTGGCGTATCCGCCAAATAAAATTTCAAAAACAGGCTTAAAAATGCAAGCATTTTCCGCTTGTTTTATGAAATTTTGCTTGGCTCTGAACAGTTACAGAATATCATAAAATTCAGATACTTACAAGGAAAACAGATTCCTGGGAGTTTTGAATGCTTGCAAATTTGCAATGTATGTGATATATCAGATGTGAGAATATGCCAGAGCATGCTCAAACAGCAAGAAACAAATTTATGCTTGAATGTAAAGCGGACATTCGCAATCCGCTTCGCTACTTGCTAATGAACGCAGTCGGTTTGCGACGTGTCAGTAGGACTTTCAACTCCCACTGACATAAGCATCCCATCCACCGTTTAAGTGCTGCGCGCACTTGAAGCGGGGGAATGCTTATCTGCGTTCAAAAGAAACTGACCAAGGCATGAAAGGGGAAAAAATGAGAATCACAGACAGAAAAAAAGAAACAGTTTCACCGGATATGATCGGATTATTTTTTGAGGATATTAATTTTGCGGCAGATGGTGGTCTTTATGCGGAGATGATTGAAAACCGTTCCTTTGAAGCGAAGGAAGCGTTCGGTACACCGGGCAATTTTTATGCAGTGGATGACTGCGGATACGCCTGGACGGCAGTAAAGGGTGAGGACGGTACAAATCCACAGCTGCAGTTTGTGACAGGTGATCCTGTTTCTGAAGCAAATCCACATTACCTGCGTTTTACGGCAGCAGGTGCAGGGCAGGGATTTGCAAACAAAGCGTATGACGGAATTTTCCTGAAAAAAGGGATGGACTATAAAGTATCTTTTTATGCAAGATGTGTAAAGTATGAAGGGGAAAATATCTGTATTGAGGTACGTGGGGAAAACGGCGTCTGCGCCGAGGCGAAGGTAAAGGTGGTAAAGGCCGTTCCGTATCTGCCGTTCTGCGATCTTACGATTGAAGTGGATGCCGGCCCGTTCGATGGAAAAATTCGTGAAATCCATGAAATGGATAAGAACGGAATGGCACGCTGCAATGACTGGGTGGCATATGAAACGGTATTACATGCAACGGAGGATGTGAAGCATGCACAGTTTGTGATCTTCCTTGAAGCGGCAGGTGTGATGGAGTTTGATTTGATTTCTATGATTCCGGGTGACGCGGTAGCCGGTGTATTCAGAAAAGATCTGTTTGAGGCACTCAAAGCGACAACACCGGGATTTATCCGTTTCCCTGGTGGCTGTATTGTGGAAGGAATCAGCCTTGCAAACCGCTATAGATGGAAAAATACGGTTGGGGCATTAAAGGACCGTACCTACATTCCGAATCTCTGGGCATTTGATGATGACAGAAGCAAAGAAAATCTGAATGTACAGCGGCCGGATGCACATTATGGGCAGTCCTACGGCATTGGATTTTATGAATATTTTCTGCTGTGTGAGCTGCTTGGGGCGAAGCCGCTTCCGGTTCTGAATCTCGGTGCGGCATGTCAGTTTCGTACGACACAGATGGTTCAGAGCGAGGATCCGGCATTTGAGGAGTATATACAGGATGCGCTTGATCTGATTGAGTTTGCAAACGGAGATACCAGGAGCAAATGGGGCAGCCTCCGTGCGCAGATGGGACATCCGCAGCCATTTGGTCTTGATATGATCGCAGTTGGTAATGAGCAGTGGGAGACGGAGTACCTTGACCTGTTCAGACGCCATGAGCTGTTTGAAAAAGCGATCCATGAGGTATATCCGCAGATGCGTCTGCTTGGAACAGCCGGCCCGATTCTTGATTCTCCGCTGACGGGACTGGCATGGGATTTTTATCGGAAAGGACAGGCATCGAATCCGGATTTCTGCTATGCAGTTGATGAGCATTATTACGTATCTCCGCAGTGGATGTATGATCATGTGGATCTGTATGACAACTACCCAAGAGAGGTAGCCGTATTTGCAGGCGAATATGCAGCGCATACGGAGGACAAGGAAAATACGGTGGAGAGTGCACTTGCTGAGGCTGCGCTGCTGACCGGCATTGAAAAGAATGCGGGTGTTGTAAAGCTTGCATCCTACGCGCCGCTCTTTAACCGGATCGGTCACAGCCAGTGGAAGCCGGATATGATCTGGTTTGACGCGGAGCGCGTATATCTGACTCCGAATTATTATGTACAGAAACTGTTTGCAAATCATACCGGTGATTATACGGTAGAGATGGAAGATCAGGAAAAAGAGCTTCAAAAAGACGGTGTTTATGTGTCAGTGACACGGACGCATGGCAAAGAAGTGATCATAAAGGCAGTCAATACGAACGATCAGCCGTATACACTTGCGCTTACCGATGAGCAGGGTGTAAAAACGAAGTCAGCAGGAAAAAGCTGGATACTGGAGCGCGCAGGTGAGAAGCCGGAAGGTATGCCGGAGCCATCGAAGGTGACAGAAAAGACAATACAGATCGATGGAAACATAGTACTTCCAAAGAAGAGCTTTTCTGTAATCAGATATCAGGGATAGAATGACGGATACATTTGAGATGCTCAAAGAGCTGCTTTCACAGGATCAGTTTGAACTGATCTTCCGGGAAGAAGGAGAAGAAAACAAAGAGCTGCGTCTTGTGTACCTGATGAATGATGCCGTGGAGAGCTTTCTGGTATTTGTAAATGCGCGGACGACCGGTAGTTATCAGAAGGATTACGAGGGGGAACTGGATGCATCCTTAAGCCGGAACGAAGATGGGTATGTGCTTTCTGTCTGGCAGGGAGAATCTGTCTTTACCGTATTTTTCTCGGAACTTACGCTGGAGGTATATTGCTATGATTACGGAGAAACAGGCCATTTCTGGGTGAAGGACTGGGAATATCTGCGCCGGTTGGAGTATCTTATTGCGATTGTGCGGGACAAGTGTATGTATCTGGGAACACCGTACTGTTCAGAAACGGAGCAGAAACTGGCTGCATTGGCAGATTTTCCGCCACTGAATTATTGCAGCTATCCTGCGGTGCCAAAGCAATATCTGGTGCAAAGAGATGAAGCAAAGATGGCATCGCCGGAAGCCCTGGAAATGATGAAAGAGCTGGCCCAAAAAGCAGATGATGCAGGGCTGCTGCGGGTGCTTTGGCTGTATCAGAGACTGCCGCGGAGTGTTCTGATTCGAAAATGGATGGCAAAACTGCTGCGAAAATGGAAGCATGCGAAAATGATAGACGGGATCAGCGAACAGCTGAAAATCGAGGGTATGCGTTATCCATTGCGCTCATTTGGTGAGCAGGAGAATGCTAGGATTGCGGAGCTTATAAAAAAAGCACAGTCGCAGCAGGCAATGCTTGCAAAAAGAGAAATTCAGTCAGAAATCGTGCGAGAAGAACGGTTTACAGCAGTGGAGGACGGTGTGGAAAACAGGATCTATCTGATGATCTACGGACAGGGAAGGGACGGAAGCCGGACGTGTGAGACAAAAGAGATCCGGTAAAAGAAATCAAAATCAGGCTGTGCAAAAAAGAACAGGTGACAAGTGAATAAAAAAGCAGTCATTGTCCATACTATCTGTATGATGTTGGGATCAGAAGATGCCTTACGGATTGCTGCGTACTTCGTACTCCCACAATCCGGACATCATTTATATGCAAAAGATAGAAAACAGTGCAGAACCAATTAAGATGGCTCTGGACGGTTGAATATGGCATAGCAGAAGGGAGCGGCAACAATGATGTTAAATGAAAAAGAACGGGCAGCAATTATGGATCTGCAGACACAGGAGAAAAGCTGTGTGGAAAAGTACGGAAAATATGCACAGCAGGCAAAGGATCCGGAACTGAAGTGTTTGTTTGAAACATTGCAGGAAAAAGAGCAGAAACATTACGATTCACTTGGACAGGTGCTTTCCGGTACGGTTCCGCAGTGTGACTGCAATGATGCGGCCGGCAGGAATTATATGCCGCAGGCATCGTATGCTGCAATGAACTGGTCAGAAGAAAAACAAAATGATGCATTTCTGGCAACGGATTGTATTGCGACTGAGAAACTCGTATCTGGTGAGTATAATACGGATGTATTTGTATTTGGCGACAGCGGTGTGAGAAAGCTGCTTGCGGATATCCAGGTGGAAGAGCAGAATCACGCAGAGATGCTGTATAAATACAAGGTAGCAAACGGGATGGCGTGATAAGATAAGAATCCGGAAGAAAAATGAGAAAGAGCCACACCAAAATATAACAAAAAATATAATAAGAAGCAGATCAGATAAGGACAAGAGAAAAGCATACCATAATGACAGGACGGGACAGACGCAGAATATGATATTTATTCTGCATCTGTCCTGTTTGCATGTCTGAAAAAAGATGATATAATGAACGCTGGAACTGAGCAGGATCGCACGTCAAGTCTTACGTGTGAATGTTTGCTTTAGCCACCTTTGCACAGAAACAGAAAAAAAGAGAAAGGCGATTTTTGCAGATACGGCAGATAGGTCAGATAAATGAATAAAGAGAACAGGGAAAAGAATAAAATACAGGACAGGAAAAGCATGAAAGTAAAAGAAGAAGGACTGGATGGAAACGAAAGAATCGAGGAGGCGATCGCGGCGCTGCAGCAGGAGCCGACGCAGGAGCTGTTGGCACATGCGCTGACAGTAGTACGGAGACGTATGCGGGAAAATGGTCAGGTCATCGTTGCGGTAGAGCCGGGAATAACGGATGGTCCGCTTCGGCTTCAGGCGATTCAGACACCGGACGGAAAAAGCTGGTGGATGGTTTTTACCAGCTTTGACGAGGAAATCAGGGGAAGCGGCAGTGTGATGTCTACGTTTCTGGTAGAAATGGAACAGCTGTTTCGCGAGGCAGGAAAGGCAGATGGAATCAGCGGTGTGATCTTCAATCCATGGAATCGGACACTGATGCTGGATCAGCAGCTGATCCGGATCGTACTTGGAACTGACCCGGAGCGTGTCTGAAAAGTAAAATCGGGATCAGATTGGGGCGGGCATTAAGCCATAAAACCACTTCTGTGCAAGCACATCGTGGTTTCAGGCTTTTGACCCTGCATCATGTAAAAAGCAGGAGGATAAAAAATGTATTATGTACCGGATGGCACAGAAAAATGTGGATATTATGAATGCAGAAAATGCGGAAATCGTTTTCTGTCACTGGAGATAAAGGAAAGGATTTCCTGCCCGGAATGCGAAGCGGAGATCGATTATGAGATCGGTCCGGATGAGTCTTTGGAGGATTTGCTGGAAACGGCAGATCTGAAACAGGAAATTGAAGGAAAAGACGAGGTAGAAAAAATGGATGCGCTTTTAAGCCTTGCCGTGACCGGAGGTGATTTTGAATGGATCTGACAGAGAAAAAAGCAGAAAATAAAGCGCTGACCGGGCGGTCTCAGGCAGAAATTACACGTTCTGGAAATCCCGGTAAACCACATGGAGAAGATGGGAATGCGATGCTGCTTCGGATGAATGACAGTCATTACGCCGTGACTGGATGGGGACTTGGATACTGGAGCATTGCCGGAGATGATCGGATTCTTGATATTGGCTGCGGTGGAGGAGCAACTTTAAAACGTATGAGCACCGAAGTGACATCCGGTCATCTGACCGGATTGGATTATTCCGCAACCTCAGTGGAGACATCAAAGGATGTAAATCATGAAGCAGTCGAAGCAGGAAAAATGGAGATTCTGGAAGGCTCTGTTGCAGCGCTGCCATTTTCAGGAGATGTTTTTGACAAGATTATTACAGTGGAAAGCTTTTATTTTTGGCCGGATCCGCAGGAAAATCTAAAAGAAGTACTTCGTGTGTTAAAGCCGGGCGGCACCTTTTTGCTTGTGGCAGACGTTTATGGAAGGTACGACCTGCCAAAGTCAGTCCTGGAAAATATAGAACGGTTTCATCTATTTAACCCGACACTGGAAGAATTTCGCATACTGTTTGAACGCGCAGGCTTTGTGGATGTTTTGGTACATGAAAAGGAAGGCACCACGTGGGTCTGCGTAGAAGGACATAAATAACCGGCCAAAATAAAGATTGCAGGGGAAAAAACAGTGTGCTAAGATGGAGGAAATTGTTCTGACGGAAAAGCCGGTCTGACAATTGTGTTTCAGGAAAGGAGAATGAAAAAATGTTTATCACATGTCTGGATGTAGAAGGAGTTCTGGTACCGGAAATCTGGATTGCCTTTGCCAAAGCGAGCGGGATTCCGGAGCTGACAAGGACAACAAGGGAAGAGCCTGATTACGACAAGCTGATGAGGTGGAGACTTGGGATCTTAAAAGAGCATGGACTTGGTCTGAAAGAGATTCAGAAGACGATTGCAGAGATCGATCCGCTGCCGGGAGCAAGAGCGTTCCTGGATGAGCTGCGCAGCTTTTCACAGGTGATCCTGATCAGCGATACGTTTACAGAGTTTGCTGCGCCGCTTATGGAAAAGCTGGGGCGCCCGACCTTATTCTGCAATTCACTCGAGGTAGCCGGGAATGGAGAGATTACCGGATTTAAGATGCGTGTGCAGCAGTCAAAGCTGACGACCGTAAAGGCGCTGCAGTCAATTGGATTCGAGACGATCGCAAGTGGGGATTCCTATAACGATCTTGGAATGATCCAGGCGAGCAAGGCAGGCTTTCTGTTTCGAAGCACAGAAAAAATCAAAGCAGATTATCCGCAGATTCCGGCGTATGAAACGTATGACGAGCTGCTTGGCGCAATTCGCGATGCAATGGGGCTGACAAAATAGGAAGCGCATCAGAAGAATGAGGAGAACCTATGACCAAAAAAGAATTTGAAGAACTTGCATCATCCGGCGTTATTCTGGTAGATGGCGCGACCGGATCAAATTTCCGAAAGGCCGGTATGCCGGTCGGGGTAAGCACGGAGCTGTGGGCGATGGAGCATCCGGATGTGGTTCGTACGCTGCAGAATGGATACATTGAGGCGGGAAGCCAGATCATATATGCACCAACGTTTTCTGCAAACCGGATCGGGCTTGAGATGCATGGTCTGACGGACCGTCTGGAGGAAATCAACACGGAAATTGTAAAGCTTTCAAAGAACATTGCGGCCGGAAGAGCGTATGTGGCGGGTGATATGACGACTACGGGAAGAATGCTGGAGCCGGCAGGGGATATTTCCTATGAAGAATTGCTGGAGATCTATAAAGAGCAGGCATCTGTGTTGGTAAACGCAGGTGTGGATCTGATCGTGGCAGAGACGATGCTCAGTGTGGATGAGACAACCGTACTGCTGGATGCGGTGCAGTCAGTCTGTGATCTGCCGGTGATCTGTTCTTTGACGCTGGAGGCAGACGGAAGAGCACTTTATGGCGGAAACGCAGTGGAAGCAGTCGAAACGCTGCAGGCAATGGGAGCTGCCTGTGTGGGGCTGAATTGTTCGGTCGGCCCGAATCAGCTGGAAGCAGTGGTTCGTTCGATGAAAGAGGTGGCAGAGGTACCGATCCTTGCAAAACCAAATGCCGGCATGCCGGTGATGGATAAAATGGGATTTGCACATTATGATATGACGCCGGAGCAATTTGCTGCAGCAATGAAAAAGCTTGTCGAAGCTGGTGCAGGTGTGGTCGGCGGATGCTGTGGCACAACGCCGGAGTATATCCGGGCACTTGCAGAAGTGCTTGGACGATAACGGTAATTCTGATTAAAAGAAAACGCAGACGGGAAGGAAAAATTCCATTCCGCCTGCGTTTTTTTGCCTTACTCTGAATTTACGCTCATTTTACATTTCTTCTGTTTTACATTTTACATCACTCTTTTACAATACGGTCTGTAACATGAACACGGAACAAAAAAAGAAAGAACCGGAAAAGAAGCCGGGAACGGCGCGGAAAACAGATCGCGTCTCACAGAAAAGGAGAATATTTATGAAAAAATCAGCAGCAGCAGTGATGGCAGTACTTATGGCAGCAAGCGCAGGAATGACAGCGATGGCAGCAGCATCCGGAGATATTACAGTTGTATCCAGAGAGGATGGTTCCGGTACAAGAGGCGCATTCATTGAGCTGATGGGTGTAGAGGAAAAAGATGCAGATGGAAATAAAGTAGATAATACGACAGAAGCAGCAAAGGTTACAAACAGCACAGCAGTTATGCTCAGCACAGTAGCAGAGGATGTCAATGCAATTGGTTACATTTCTCTTGGTTCTCTGAACGATACGGTAACAGCAGTGAAGATTGACGGCGCAGAAGCATCAGCAGAAGCGATTGAAGAGGGAAGCTACAAGGTAGTTCGTCCGTTTAATATTGCAACGACTGCAGAGGTAAGCGATGCAGCAGCAGATTTTATTTCTTTCATTATGAGTACCGAAGGTCAGACGGTAGTTTCTGATAATGGCTATATTCCGGTAAAGGATGTGGAAGCATATGCAGCAACGGATGCAGAGGGCAAGGTTGTTGTAGCAGGATCTTCTTCTGTAACACCGGTTATGGAGAAGCTGGCTGAGGCTTATCAGGAAGTCAATGATAAAGTAACCGTAGAAGTACAGCAGAGCGATTCTACTACAGGTATCCAGTCAGCGATTGATGGTCTGTGTGATATCGGAATGGCATCCCGTGAACTCAAGGACAGCGAGCTGGAGGCAGGTCTTACCGCAACAGTAATTGCACAGGATGGCATCGCAATCATCGTAAATAATGATTCTGGAATTACAGAGCTTACAAGCGAGCAGGTAAAGGATATTTATACAGGAAAGATCACAACCTGGGAAGAGCTTCAGTAACAGACAGAATTTTCAGAAGATACGGTATATTTTGACAGACTCAAATGGAAAATGAAAAAGCTCTGTGTCTGCATCAGAGGCGGCACAGAGCTTTTTGCAGGAAATCCGGGACTGGAAAAAGCCGTTTTAGAAAAAGGAGTCATTTAATAATGAAAGGAAAGATATCAGAACTACTGATGAAGGTAGTCTTTTTTATTGCGGCGTGTACTTCTGTGCTTGCGGTTACGCTGATTTGTATCTTTTTGTTTGCAAATGGAATTCCGGCGATTGCAAAGATCGGTCTTCCGGATTTTCTTTTTGGTCAGAAGTGGAAGCCGTCGAATAATATATTTGGCATTCTCCCCTTTATCATGGGCAGTATTTATGTAACCGCCGGGTCAATTGTAATCGGTGTGCCGCTTGCGCTTCTTCTCTCTGTTTTTTTGGCATTCTATTGTCCAAAGCGGCTGTATCCGGTGCTGAAGACGATGGTAAATCTGATGGCCGGTGTACCGTCTGTCGTTTACGGATTTTTCGGACTTGTTATGATTGTTCCGCTGATGCGTCAGATTACCGGAAAAGACGGAAGTACGATGCTGACAGCTTCGATTCTGCTGGGCGTCATGATTTTGCCAACGGTAACAGGCGTTACGGAATCGGCACTTCGAAGTGTTCCGATGAGCTATTATGAAGGTGCACTGGCTCTTGGTGCAACACATGAGCGCAGTATATTTGCAACCGTGTTTCCGGCTGCAAAATCAGGAATCATGGCAGGAATAGTACTTGGAATCGGACGTTCGATCGGTGAAACGATGGCGGTCATTATGGTAGCAGGAAATCAGCCGTGGATGCCGCAGGGACTGTTGAAGGGTGTACGGACAATGACGACCAATATTGTAATGGAAATGGGGTACGCGACAGACCTGCACAGAGAGGCATTGATTGCAACAGGTGTGGTACTGTTTGTATTTATTCTGATCATTAATCTTTGTGTATCTGCTCTGAAAAGCAAGGCAGAGAGCGAATAGAGAGGAGCACGGAAGGAATGGAGAAAACAAAAAAAAGTACAGACAGCGGTTTTGAAAAATGGCTGCAGAAGTGCAAAAATCATCCGTTTTCCGGAATTGTAGAAGCACTGGTATGGCTGTCCGGAATCGTGACAATGGCAATTATGATTTATCTGGTGACGTTTATCGTGATTCGAGGCGTTCCACATCTGAAGCCTTCCTTGTTTGCACTGACTTATAATTCAGATAATGTTTCCCTGATGCCGGCGCTTGTAAATACATTGACTGTGACGGTACTTTCACTGGTGATCGCAATTCCATT
Organism: uncultured Lachnospiraceae bacterium; assembly: GCA_934376945.1. Lineage (GTDB taxonomy): Bacteria > Bacillota > Clostridia > Lachnospirales > Lachnospiraceae > Choladousia. Next base: position 29,149 of record CAKRPI010000002.1, read on the forward strand.
TGGCGTATTTGCGGCGATCTATCTTGTGGAGTATGCAAAAAAAGGAAGCCGGCTGGTACGACTGATCCGTATTACGGCAGAGACACTTTCCGGTATTCCTTCGATTATCTATGGTTTGTTTGGCCTTCTGTTTTTCAGTACGGCGCTGCACTGGGGACTGAGTCTGTTATCCGGCTGTCTGACACTTGTAATCATGATTCTGCCGCTGATCATCCGAACCTCAGAGGAAGCACTTCTTTCTGTGCCGGATTCTTATCGCGAGGCATCGTTTGGACTTGGAGCAGGAAAGCTGCGTACGATTTTTAAGATTGTACTGCCGTCAGCGGTACCTGGAATTCTTTCCGGAGTCGTACTGGCGACCGGACGTATTGTCGGAGAGACGGCCGCACTGCTTTACACGGCAGGAACGGTTGCTAAAATTTCGGACCTGATGGGATCAGGACGTACGCTGGCGGTTCATATGTATGTACTTTCAAGCGAAGGACTTCATATGGATGAATCCTATGCAACAGCAGTCGTACTTCTTGTGCTGGTTCTTGTACTGAACGGCCTTTCCGGACTGCTTGCAAAGGGTCTGACCGGAAATAAAAACAAGTAAAGAAAAGCAGCGAAGGCAGAAAGACTGCCGGAAGAGGTAAAAAATGGGAAAAATTGAAATTAAAAATACGGACTTGTACTATGGCGATTTTCATGCGCTGAAAAATATCAATCTGGATATTCCGGCAAATCAGATTACTGCATTTATCGGACCGAGCGGCTGTGGAAAATCTACTTTATTAAAATCTTTAAATCGAATGAACGATCTGGTTGAAGGCTGCCGCATTACAGGCGATCTGCTTCTGGACGGCGAGGATATCTATGGATCAATGGATGCCAACCTGCTTCGGAAGCGTGTCGGGATGGTATTTCAGAAGCCAAATCCGTTTCCGATGAGTATTTATGATAATATTGCGTATGGACCGCGTACACATGGAATCCATTCGAAAGCAAAGCTGGATGATATAGTGGAAAAGGCACTGCGGGATGCCGCAATCTGGGACGAAGTAAAGGACCGTCTGAAAAAAAGTGCACTCGGTATGTCCGGCGGTCAGCAGCAGAGACTTTGCATTGCACGTGCACTGGCTGTGCAGCCGGAGGTACTTCTGATGGATGAGCCGACATCGGCACTGGACCCGATCTCGACCTCAAGAATTGAAGATCTGGCAGTTGAACTGAAAAAGAATTATACGATCGTCATGGTAACGCACAACATGCAGCAGGCAGCGCGTATTTCAGATAAGACGGCATTTTTCCTGCTCGGTGAAGTAATCGAATATGACGATACTCTGACGCTGTTTTCCATGCCGAAAAACAAGAAGACAGAAGAATATATTACCGGAAGATTCGGTTGATACGGTCTCTGGCAGGATGATTCCGAGAGTACATATTCAAAACAGGGAGGAATGGAAAAATGAGAGAGCGGTATCTTGAAAAGCTCGAACAGCTTCATAAGGAATTACTGGAAATGGGACTGCTGTGTGAGCAGGCGATCATGAAGACCTATCAGATTCTGATGTCAGAAGAAGAACGACAGGAGCTTGTGGCACGGATCGATGCACTTGAACGTGAAATTGATGCGAAGGAGCGGATGATAGAAAGCATCTGTATGCAGTTGTTTTTGCAGCAGCAGCCGGTGGCATCAGACCTTCGCAGAATCACTGCAGCTTTGAAGCTGATCACGGATCTTGAACGAATCGGTGATCAGGCAACGGATATTGCAGAGATTATGCAGACGGGAAGCATTACTGTGCCGATCAAGGGCGTACGTCTGACAGAGATGGCAGAATATACCATGAATATGGTTAATAAGAGTGTGGAGTCTTATGTGCAGAAGGATCTGGCGATGGCAAAAGAGGTGATCGAGAGCGATGATACTCTGGATAACCTGTTTACGGAAGTACGCCAGGAGATCAATCGCTGCTCGATCGAAGGCCGTTACACAAATGACCAGGCCATGGATATGCTGATGCTTTCCAAGTATTATGAACGGATCGGAGATCATGCAACAAATGTGGCAGAATGGGTAGAGTTTTCACTGACCGGCAAACACAGAAGCGGAAAAGTAGTCAATGATGTGTTTGCAGAGCTTCGTCCGAATAGCTGAAGCAGGTAAAAATTTACGGATTTGCCGGTTTTAGGGGCGGGTACCGCATTGAAAATTGGATAAAATGCTGAAATAAAGAAATCCTTTGAGATTTTACACGGATTTTACATTTGATGCCGTCTGATTTTACTTAGGAACGATATACTCGTTCTTAAACATGGCACTAAAGTAAAAATCATGTAAAAGCGCAGAGGGCGCAAAGGAGAAAGTGTATGGATATTTTCAGTATTTTGACAATGATCGGCGGTCTGGCCCTGTTTCTTTATGGAATGAATGTTATGGGGGACGGACTGACGAGAGCATCGGGCGGACGGCTTGAGAAGATTCTGGAAAAACTGACGTCAAGCACCTGGAAGGGAGTACTGCTCGGAGCAGCAGTGACAGCGGTTATTCAGTCCTCTTCCGCGACTACAGTTATGGTAGTTGGTTTTGTAAACTCCGGCATTATGACGCTGCAGCGTGCGGTCGGAATTATTATGGGAGCGAATATCGGTACGACGATCACTTCCTGGATTTTAAGTCTTTCCGGACTTCAGGGAGACGGCTTTATCATCAAAATGCTGAAGCCGACCTCGTTTTCCCCAATCCTTGCGATCATTGGCGTCTGTCTTCTTCTTTTTTCCAAAAAAGACAAGAAAAAAGATGCCGGTTCGATCATGATCGGTTTTGCAGTTCTGATGTTTGGAATGGAGACGATGAGTGGGGCAGTAAAACCGCTTGCAAATGTGCCTGAATTTACAAATCTTCTTCTGATGTTTAAAAATCCGGTGCTTGGTATGCTCGCAGGTACAGTTCTTACTGCAATCATCCAGAGTTCCTCAGCGTCCGTTGGTATTCTGCAGGCACTTTGTGTGACGGGAGCGGTCTCTTATGGAGCTGCGCTCCCGATTATCATGGGCCAGAACATCGGAACGTGTGTGACTGCGCTGATTTCCGCGATCGGAGCAAAGAAGAATGCCAAAAGAACAGCATTCGTACATCTCTACTTCAATCTGATCGGTACCATTGTATTTATGATTCTGTTTTATGCACTGAATTGCTTTGTACATTTTGAATTTCTGGGCGATGCGGCAAATGCAGCCGGAATTGCAGTGGTGCATACAACGTTCAATGTGTTTGCAACTGTAATGTGGATGCCGTTTCATCGCTTTCTGGAAAAACTGGCGATTCTTACGGTACGCGATGGGAAAGAAGAAGAACGGACCGAAGGTGCGCTGGAAGGATTGTCCGCACTGGATGACCGATTTCTGGATAATCCGGCGCTTGCAATGGATCAGTGCCGCGTGGCATGTGCACATATGGCAAAGATTACGATTGAGGCACTTGATACTGCAATGTCACTTTTGAATCTGTATGATGAAGAAAAAGCAGAAGTGGTGTATGAGGATGAAAAGATTATAGACCGCTATGAAGATCGGCTGGGAACTTATCTGGTACAGGTGGCAAAAAACGAAATGCAGACAAAGGACAGCCATACGCTTTCCGTATTGCTGCACAGCATTGGTGATATTGAGCGAATTTCTGACCATGCGGTTATTATTGCACGCTCGGCGAAGGAAATTTATGACAAAAACCTTGCATTTTCCGAAGCAGCGGCGGCAGAGCTTGAGGTATATTCCTCTGCGGTGCGTAAGGTGGTGGAAATTGCAATGAATGCAATGCAGAAGGAAGATCTTGCAATGGCGGGCAGAGTAGAGCCGTTGGAAGAGGTGATCGATGACCTGAGCGATGAGATGAAAAAACGTCACATAGACCGATTAAGAGAAGGTCGTTGTACGATTGAGCTTGGATTTATTTTGTCGGATCTGACCACAAGCTATAAACGAATCGCAGATCATTGCTCTAATATCGCAGTCTGCCTGATCCAGGCAGATAATGATGAGTATGGAAGACATGCATATCTGAATTCTCTGAAAGACGAAGACAATCAGTCATTCCGTGAAAAATTTGAGGAATATTCCAGAATTTATGCGCTTCCGGTGCGTATTAAAGGAACGCCGAAGGTGGATATGAAAAAGAGGATGGCAGCTGCGCAGTAAAGCAGGAAAGAACTTGCGCGGCAAAAGACACTGCGGTAAAATGAAGCCAAAGACGGTTGATTCTCTGATGATATAACGCCGCATCTTTTGACCTTAATATCATGACATAGATGTGTCCGTATTTATCCGGAATATACGAAGAAAAGAAGAGACAGAAACGGCTGAAAAAGGAGAGCGAAAACGATGGCAATGATTTACATAGTAGAGGATGATGAAAACATCCGCGAAATTGAGATGTTTGCGCTGAAAAATGCAGGCTATGAGGTGCAGGGGTTTGACTGTGCAGTTGCATTTTATGCACGGCTGAAGGAAAAAATACCGGCGCTCGTGCTGCTGGATATCATGCTGCCGGATGAAGACGGGCTTACAATTGTAAAGAAGCTTCGTCATGCTGCAGATACACGGAAGCTTCCGATCATTATGGCAACTGCCAAGACAACAGAGATCGATAAGGTAAAAGGACTGGATATCGGAGCAGATGATTATATTACAAAGCCATTTGGGGTTATGGAACTGATTTCAAGAGTGAAGGCGCTGATGCGCCGCAGCCGCGGAATGGAAGAAGAACGAATGATCCGCCTTGGGCCGATTTTTATGGATGATGAGAAGCGTGCCGTTTTTGTGGAGGATCAGCCATGTGAACTGACGTATAAGGAGTATGAACTGCTGAAGCTCCTGCTTTTAAATGCAGGAATTGTTGCATCGAGAGATATGATTCTGGATCGTGTATGGGGAACTGATTTTGAAGGCGAATCCCGCACGCTGGATATGCATATCAAAACTCTGCGGCAGAAGCTTGGCAGTGCCGGGACAATGATCCGCACGGTGCGTAACGTAGGATATATGCTCAATGGAGAACGGAATTGACCAGGTTATGATGCAGAGGAGAGTATGAAAAAGAAAATAAACAGATATTTGCTGCTGACTGTTTTTTTATCGCTGAGTACTACGCTTATGATGGCGATTGCAGTATTCCATCATATGTACCGGGAGCAGATTATTGATGATATGCAGACGTATGCGGAAGTTCTAAGCGGAATGGTATCTTCCGGCGAGGAACTGAAGAAAAACTACCAAAATCCGGATTCTGATATCCGAATCACAGTGATCACGCCCGATGGGGATGTTATATATGACAGTAAAACGGGCGGAGAACCGCTTGGAAATCATGCGGATCGTCCGGAGGTAAAGGAAGCGGAAGAAACAGGTGAGGGGTATGCAGTACGCCATTCTGATACCTTAAACCGCGATATGTATTATTATGCGGTTCAGCTGGAAAGCGGAGATGTGATTCGGCTGAGTAAAGAAGAAAAAAATATCTGGAGTGTATTTCAGAATACGCTTCATCCGATTATTGGGATCGGTGTCGGAATGTTTCTGCTGTGTATGGTACTGTCCAGATATATCACGGACAGTCTGGTCCGGCCGATTGAGAAGCTTGCTGGTGATATTGACAATGTGGACAGCATAGCGACGTATGAAGAACTGGTGCCGTTTATCACCACGATACAGAAGCAGCATGAAGATATTTTAAAAAGTGCGAAAATGCGTCAGGAATTTACGGCAAATGTATCCCATGAGCTGAAGACGCCGCTGACTTCCATTTCCGGTTATGCGGAGCTGATTGAGACGGGGCTTGCCGGTGAGGATAATATTCAGCGGTTTGCGGCTGAGATTCACAGGAATGCAAAGCGGCTGCTGACGCTGATCAATGATATTATCCGGCTGTCTGAACTGGATGCAGATGATATGGAGGTTGCTTTTACAGATGTGGATCTGTACGGCCTTGCGGATGCATGTGTCTCCTCGCTGAGACTGAATGCGAAAAATCATGGCATACAGATTGAATGCAGCGGTATTCCGTGCGTTGTGCATGGCAATAAGGAAATGCTGGAGGAGCTGCTGTATAATTTGAGCGACAATGCGATCCGTTACAACCGACTTGGCGGAAAGGTGCAGGTGATCGTTGGCAAAGAAAATGGTTTTCCGGTGCTGATCGTAAAAGATACCGGAATCGGAATACCAAAAGAAAGTCAGGAGCGTGTTTTTGAAAGATTTTACAGGGTGGATAAAAGCCGCTCCAAACAGACAGGCGGAACGGGCCTGGGACTTGCGATTGTCAAACATATCGTAGCGCAGCATCATGCAAAGCTGCGGCTGAGGAGTGAAATCGGAGTCGGGACAGAGGTTACGGTTATTTTTTCGAATGAAGAAGCTGCTGCAAAATAGAGAAGTTTTTTTCTCTATGGAGCGGCAGCTCTTTTTGTGTTAAAGAAAATTATGAAATAAAAACTTAAGATTCCCTTTCTTGACTATTGCTGGATAATAGTGCAATATATGGGAAGAATAAGTAAAAAAGAATGTGCCTCGCACTGTGGGGAGCACAGAGGCAGACGGAAATAAAGAAGGGCAAGGGATAAAGACGTGGAGAAAAAAAAGAAAAAAGGACTGAAAACAGCAATTCTGGCAATTTTGGTTGTGATCCTGGCAGCAGGCGTCGGTGCTGCTTATTATCTGTATACACAGGTAAACAGCGGATTGTTTTTCAAGGAGACGAAGATCAACGGTTACGATGTCTCTGAGAAGACGTGTAAGGAAGTACTCCTGATGCTGGAGAAAGATTACAGTGCGCCGAAGATCACGGTCACAGAGGGAGGCGAAACAGCAGAAACGCTTACACTGGCAGATATGGGATATACCATCAATGAAAAAAAGCTTCTTTCTGCTATTCAGGATTGTATGCGCCAGCAGAACGTCAGCCTGCTGCTTAGCCTGATGGATGGAAATACATTTGAAGTGGATGTTCCGTTTGATTATGATGAGGATATCTTTAAATCAAATGTTTGTGCGGCAAAATTCGCAAAGACCCGTGTGGCAAGCGTGGATGCGACAATGGAGTACGATGGAAAAGAGTACTATATCAAGCCGGAGACGTACGGCACGGAGTTTGACGATGCGGATCTTCAGGTGATGATTAAGGATACAGCAGATAAACTTGTGGCAGCAAGCCGTCCGCAAAAGGATGTGACCGTAGATTTTCCGTCAGGACTTTATTACGTTCCGGCTGTGACTCAGAACGACAGCGAGATGAATACGACAATGAATATTTACAATTCATTTTGCAAGGCGGATATCAAGCTGATGTTCGGTGATGAATATGAAGAGATCAATTGGTCAACGATAAAAGACTGGCTGACGATAGAGGATGGAGAAGGCGTGATTGATGAGGAAGCCGTATATAATTACGTCTACGATCTTGCAGCAAAGTATGATACGCTTTATTATTCCAGAGAATTCACAACACATGACGGAAAAACTATTACATTTGACAGCAGTGATTACGGATATCAGATTGATAAAGATGCAGAAGCACAGCAGCTGCTTGAGGATATTCGTTCCAATACAGAAGTAGAGCGCGAGCCGGTATATGCGGTAAAAGGATATAAGCGGGAAGGAAAGGATGATCTGTGCGGAAACTATGTTGAGGTCAATCTGACTGCACAGCATCTGTGGTTTTATAAAGACGGGAATCTGGTAGTCGAGACAGACGTTGTGACCGGACTTCCGAAGGATGATCGCGAAACGGCAACTGGTGTATTTTCAATTCCTTACAAACAAAGTCCGTCTGTTTTGAGTGGCGGGCAGGGAAATGGCGCATGGAATACAGATGTTCAGTACTGGATGCCGTTCCATGACGGGCAGGGCCTGCATGATGCATGGTGGAGAAATTCATTTGGCGGTACAATATACCAGACGAATGGATCCCATGGCTGTGTTAATCTTCCGCCGGAAGCAGCAAAGACCATTTACGACAATATGGAAGAGCGGATGGCGATTATTCTTTATAAGTAGCAGAAGTATATACGGAATGCCGGAAAACTGCATCCGTTCTGGCAATCCGTCCTGATTGCATTATTTGATGGTTTTGCTATAGAATTTTGTGAGAGTATTTTTTAACCGAGTCAAGCAAGTCCCCTGCGAGGTTGTGCGGAGCAATAAGCAGTGGGTGGGGACTTGCTTGTATCAGGAATGGTACAAGCCACTCCTGATAAGCTGCGAAGCAGCTACTCAGTTATGAGCAAGTAGCGAAGCGGATTGCGAATATCCGCTTTGGCATACGCTCCTGGAATGTCTAAGAATCGTGCTAAAAAACACAAAAAAAGGAACAATTAAAAAAATTAGAAAAAATTAAAAATAAGTGTTGACAAAAAGAGAAGGACGCTATATAATAATCGATGTTGAGAGGCAAACGAAAAGAACTCAACAAAATAAAGAATGTGCGTTTAGCTCAGCTGGATAGAGCGTTTGGCTACGGACCAAAAGGTCGGGGGTTCGAATCCTCTAACGCACGCTGATAAGAAGACTGGAGATCTTGAGAAATCAATGGTTTCCAGTTTTTTTGTGCTTGATTTTACTTTTATCATAAGGAAGGACCCACTTGTGGAATCTCGTAAGGAGGATCCGTTTACGGGAGGATTCCTTACGAGCCTGGATCCCTTATGATCCTACAAGTAGCGAAGCGGATTGCGAATATCCGCTTTAACCGAGTCAGGCAAGTCATGTCTTTTGATTTGCTCTGAATTACGGATTGCAAAAGCATTTGTAAAAGGATATACTATGTTTTACAGGAGGATAAGATTGAAAATGATTATTGATAATGTTTATGTGTATACATCAGAAAAAAAATTCGTAAAAGGCGGAATTGTCCTGAATGAAAATTGTATTCAAAGTATTTATGAAGAAAAGGATACTCCAAAGCTGGAGGGAAATGTAATTGACGGAAATGGAAACTATGCAATTCCGGGTTTGATCGATCTTCATTTTCATGGTTGTAAAGGTGATGATTTCTGTGATGGACAAAAAGATGCCATTGGAAGGATTGCTGAGTATGAAGCGTCAGTAGGTGTTACAGCTATGGCGCCGGCGACAATGACTTTGCCGGTGGAGGAACTGGAACGGATTCTTCAGGTTGCCGCGGAATATAAAAAGGAGACGCAAGACTGCCATAAGGCGGATCTGCTCGGAATTAATATGGAAGGTCCCTTTATCAGCCGTATTAAAAAAGGTGCACAGGATGAGAAAAATATTCTGCCGTGCAGCGTGGAGATTTGTGACAGATTTCTGGAAGCATCCGAAGGGCTGGTAAAATTTATTGGGGTAGCACCGGAGGAAAGTGAGAATGCGATTGAGTTTATCAAAGAGGTTTGCGGCAGGGTGAATGTGTCTCTGGCACATACCAATGCGGATTATGATACCGCAATGGCTGCCTGCAGGGCAGGAGTAAACCATGCGGTACATCTGTATAATGCAATGCCGGCGTTTACGCATCGCGCTCCGGGAGTGATTGGAGCGGTATTTGATAATAAAGATGTTATGGCAGAAATTATCTGTGATGGAATACATATTCATCCATCGACTGTCCGTGCTACGTTTGAGATGATGGGAGCAGACCGGATGATTTTCATCAGTGACAGCATGCGGGCTACCGGTATGCCGGACGGACAGTATACGCTTGGCGGACTGGATGTTAAAGTGGTTGGAAGATTGGCAACATTAGTATCGGATGGTGCAATTGCCGGTTCCGCAACAAATCTGATGGACTGTATGAGAACGGCAGTGAAGAAAATGGGGATTCCGCTGGAAACAGCAGTAGCATGCGCAACGATCAATCCGGCCAGGAGCTTGGGCGTGGAGGATCGGTATGGCTCAATCGAAAGTGGAAAGAAAGCGGATATTGTGCTGCTTGATTCAGAGCTTGAATTGAAGGCAGTGATTAAAGACGGAGTAAAAATTATAGCAAATCCATAAAATGATGTTAAGGATCAAAAAATCCTCTTGCAATTTGTCGTTACCTGTGCTATGATTCCGCTAAAGAAAAGGGAGTAGCGGCCATGCGGGGAGATGCAGATGACGACGGTTATATCAATCCGGGTGGTACATGGATGCGTCAATACAGTAGAGAAAATACTCGCATCGTGAGATAATCAGCAAGACTTTTATTTTAGGCATAAAAAGATATGTCCGAAATGAAAGTCTTTTTCTTTTCTTTGGAGAACGTGGATCAGCTGAAACACCGAAAGAAAGCAAGAAGAAAGCAAGACAGAAAGAAAACAAAATAAATACATGGAGGGAAACGTATGAGACAATTTAATTTTAATTCCGGAAAAGCACCTTTTTCCGGAATGCCGAAAATGGGAAAGCGTGTAAAGCACATTTTAATCGGTGCAGCTGCAGCAGTTGTAGTGGTTGTGCTTGCAAGCGATGCAACGTACCAGATTCAGGAGCAGGAACAGGCGGTACTGATCACGTTTGGTGTACCAAAAGCAGTATCAGAAACAGGGCTTCATTTCAAAATTCCGTTTGTCCAGCAGGTAGAGAAGGTGAATACAACAATTCAGGGCTTCCCGATTGGATACAGTCTGGAGGACAATCAGACGGTGGAGAATGAAGGAATTATGATTACTGCCGATTACAATTTTATCGATGTGGATTTTTTCGTGGAATATCGAATTGCGGAGCCGGTAAAATATCTGTACACTTCTGATCAGCCAGAAGAAATATTGAAGAGCATTGCTCAGAGCTGTATCCGGACGGTAATTGCAAGCTACAATGTGGATGATGTGCTGACGACCGGAAAAGGTGAGATTCAAAGTAAAATACGTGAAATGGTTTTGGAACAGATAGAGGAGCAGGATTTAGGAATTCAGCTCGTCAATATCACGATACAGGATTCTGAACCACCGACACAGGAGGTTATGAAGGCATTTAAGGCTGTGGAGACAGCAAAGCAGGGAAAAGAGACTGCGATCAATAATGCAAATAAGTATCGAAGTGAAAAGCTTCCGGAGGCAGAAGCACAGGCAGACCAGATCATTCAGGATGCAGAAGCGCAAAAACAGGTGCGCATCAATGAAGCGGAGGCTGAAGTGGCACGGTTTAATGCGATGTATGAAGAATACAGCAAAAATCCGGAAATTACAAAGAAGCGTATGTTTTATGAAACAATGGAAAATGTACTTCCGGGCATGAAGCTTGTGATCGACAGTGGAAACGGTGTACAGAAGATTCTGCCGCTGGATTCTTTTGCCGGAGTTTTGCAGGACGAACCTTCCGAAAATACGCCGAAAGAAAAGACAGACGGAGAAGCAGCTGCAGAGAAAAATGTGACGGAAAAATAAAGAATGAGCCGTTGTATGTATTTGACAGAGAAAAAAGTTGTAAAAATCAGAAAAACCAGAAAAATCGGAGGAAACGGATATGAAAAAGAAAAAAATAGCGATTACAGCTGGGATACTGCTTTTATTGGCAGGCATGGCAGAAGCTGTAACAGTAACTGCACAGAATGAATATAAGCTGATCCGTCAGTTTGGAAAGGTTGATCGGGTTATTAGTGAACCGGGCATCAGCCTGCGTATTCCATTTCTTGAGAGTACACAGACACTTCCAAAAGAAACATTGCTTTATGATCTGGCAGCTTCAGATGTGATCACAAAGGACAAAAAGACGATGATCAGCGACAGCTATGTGCTGTGGCGCATCAGTGATCCGCTGAAATTTGCACAGACCCTGAATTCATCAATTGAAAGCGGAGAGGGTCGTATCAATACTGCAGTTTATAATGCAACCAAAAATGCCATCAGTTCTCTGACACAGGATCAGGTAATCACGAGCCGGGATGGAGAGCTTGCAGAAATGGTATTAAATGCAATTGGAAACAACATGGAGCAGTATGGCATTGAGCTGATTAAGTTTGAAACAAAGCAGCTTGATCTGCCGGATGATAATAAGGAAGCTGTATATGAGCGTATGATTTCTGAACGTGACAATATTGCAGCAACTTATAAAGCAGAGGGAAGCTCTGAAGCGAAGGTAATCCGAAATACAACGGATAAGGAAATGGCAATTCAGATTTCAGATGCGAAAAAACAGGCGGAGATTCTTGCTGCAGAAGGCGAACGGGAATATATGAAAATTCTGGCAGATGCATATGGTGAAGAGGACCGTCAGGACTTTTATTCATTTGTGCGGAGTCTGGATGCGCTGAAAGCTTCCATGACAGGTGGAAATAAGACCGTAATCCTTTCAGAGGATTCTCCGATTGCACAGATTTTTAACGGAAATCTGTAAAAGAAAGAAATCGAAAAAATGTTCGAAAAACCTCTTGCAAAACACTTGTTCTTATGGTACAATACAGAAAGAAAAAGAACAGGTGTTTGCAATGGAGGCGGAGAAATGGGAAGGGAAACAATCATTGGATACGAAGATTACAGCAGTAAAAGTGCCGCAAAAATACGGAAAGGGAATGGCCGAGATCAGAGAAAAAATCAGCGGCTGTATCAGACAGAAGCAGTGAATAAGGAAGAAAAGTCAAAAAGAGCAGGTTGTTTTTGGAAGATGTTCTGCAGCCTGGCATGCGGTTTCCTGACAGAAGTTTTTCTGGATGATCTGTTTGGATTTGTTCATGGCCTAAAGTGGTTTCCGGCACTTATTCTGCTGTGGTTCTGCCTTTCGATTTTGTCGTGCGTGGTATTGGAGTCTGCAGTCGTTATCTGGAAAAGCGGTATTTGTATTCTCAAGGAAATGAAGAGAGCCGGACTGGCAGGATGGTGTCTGCCGCAGGCAGAACCGAGCGCGAATATATCAGGTATGCTTTATTATCCGCGCGGGTTAAAAAATAACTGTTCATTTTCAGCAAAAGCATGTATACTGAATGCAAAAAGCCGTGCACCTCAGGCGCGTGTGGTTTAACCGAGTCAGGCAAGTCCCCTGCGAGGTTGCACGGAGCAATAAGCAGTGGGTAGGGAGTGGCTTGTATCATAAGTGAGATACCTCACTCATGATATAGGTTATGAAATATCATAGGAAGGATCTCGTAAGGAGAGATCCGTTTACGGAAGGATTCCTTACGAGCCTGAAGCCCCTATGATCCTACAAGTAGCGAAGCGGATTGCGAATGTCCGCTTTACAAGAAACAAGAAGAGAGGTTTAAACAGTGGAAAAGATACAGAACAGAAGGTACGATACGGTTGTTTTTGATCTTGACGGTACACTGCTGGATACGCTTGCAGACCTGACAGACAGCGTGAATGCGGTGATGCGTCAGTTCCGGATTCCGGAGCATACGATGGATGATGTGCGAAGATTTGTGGGAAACGGAATCCGAAAGCTGATTGAACGTGCAATTCCGCAGGGCAGTGAAAATCCGGACTATGAGGTGATTTATCGTTCTTTTACAGAGTATTATGGAGAGCACTGCATGGAGAAGACCAGGCCGTATCCGGGCATTATCGAGCTTTTGGATTGGCTGCAAAAGGAAGGCTGTAAGGTAGCAATTGTTTCTAATAAAGCAGATTTTGCGGTAAAAAGGTTAAATCAGATTTATTTTGAAAATCGGATTCTGGTAGCGATCGGAGAACGTGAGGGAGTCAGGAAAAAACCGGCTCCGGATACTGTTTTTCAGGCATTGCAGGAACTCGGTGCAGATAAAGAACACGCAGTGTATATCGGAGATTCAGATGTGGATATAGATACTGCGCGTAATTGTGGGATTGATGAAATCGCAGTCGACTGGGGCTTTCGGTCACGGAAATTTTTGCTGGAGCACGGAGCAGCGCCGGAGCGGATTGCATCAAGTGCCGGTGATGTGAAAAGACTCTTATCGTATTGTTTGTAAGATTCTATCAGAATTTAGTACATCGTTATCGAAATAACTGTACTGGTAAAAACCGAAAAAAATCTGTTAAAACAATGCTAAAATTCTATAAAACAGACAAATTTAGATTTTTTTAATAAATTTTATTGACACGTAAGAAATGCTGAGTTAGAATACCGACATCAAGCGAAGGCGCTGTGGAGAATATCCGCAGCGCCTTTTCGCGTTCGGGCAGTTTGGAGTAGGAAAAGGAATTTCTTTGCATACCAAAGCAGAAGCCCAGAAGAGGAGGAAAATATTATGGATGAATTAAAAGCATTGGCAACCAGTGTAGATATTGGGTGGATTCTGCTTGGTGCGGCACTCGTATTTTTTATGCAGGCCGGATTTGCGATGGTAGAAACCGGTCTGACGCGAGCAAAGAATGCCGGAAATATCGTCATGAAGAACTTGATGGATTTCTGTATCGGTACTCCGATTTACTGGTTTATCGGCTTTGGCATTATGTTTGGAGGCACCGGGGCACTTTTTGGTGGAATTGATCTGTTCTGCCTGAAACAGGATGATTATGCGACGATGATTTTTCAGACAGTTTTCTGTGCAACGTCTGCAACCATTGTTTCCGGAGCAATGGCAGAGCGAACAAAGTTTTCATCTTACTGTGTTTACAGTGCGCTGATCAGTTTGTTCGTGTATCCGATTTCCGGACACTGGATCTGGGGCGGCGGTTGGCTGCAGAGTATGGGCTTTCATGATTTTGCAGGGTCAACGGCAGTTCATATGGTAGGCGGTGTCGCTGCATTTATCGGAGCAACAATTCTTGGACCAAGAATTGGAAAATATGATAAAGATGGGAAACCGAATGCAATTCTCGGTCACAGCATGACACTGGCGGCACTTGGTGTGTTTATTCTCTGGTTCTGCTGGTTCGGATTTAATGGATGTTCTACAGTAGCTCTCTCAGGAGACGGAGCAGTAAATGCAGCAAGAATTTTTTATACTACAAATCTCGCTGCAGCAATAGCAACGGTTACCGTGTTGATTATTACCTGGGTGCGTTATAAGAAGCCGGATGTTTCGATGACGCTCAACGGTTCTCTGGCCGGCCTTGTGGCGATTACGGCAGGCTGTGACACGGTTACTCCGGTAGGAGCTGCCCTGATTGGTTTTCTGGCTGGATTTGCAGTTGTATTTGGTATTGAATTTGTAGATCAGAAGCTGAAAGTCGACGATCCGGTCGGAGCAGTAGGGGTTCATGGAATCTGTGGTGCGACCGGTACACTTCTGACAGGTTTGTTTGCTTATTATGATTTTGGTTCAGGAGAAAAACTTGGAGTCTTTTATGGCGGAGGATTTAAGTTTTTCGGAATACAGGTACTCGGTGTGGTGGCCGTAATTGCGTGGGTTGCTGTTACAATGACGATTATTTTTACAGTTTTGAAAAAGACAATTGGTCTGCGTGCATCTGCCACAGAAGAAATAGAAGGTCTTGATATTCATGAGCATGGTTTGGCGTCTGCATATGCAGATTTCGCGCTGGCTTCCAGCATCAATAACTTCAGCGGAAGTGCTTTTGGTTCTGATGCTTCTGTTTCATCGATATCGGCAGCCGGAAGAGAAAAACAGGTTTCGGAAGAGGATGCGGTGCCGGTACAGCTTCGGATGGAAACAACTCCTGTTGCCAGTGATACACATCTGACAAAGATTACGATTATTGCAAAGCAGAGTAAATTTGACGATCTGAAAAACGCATTGAACAGTATTGGCGTAACCGGAATGACTGTGACAAATGTACTTGGCTGCGGCATTCAGAAGGGAAAGGCTGAATATTATCGAGGCGTTCAGATGGATATGAATTTGCTTCCGAAGATCCAGGTGGATGTGGTAGTCAGCAAAGTAGCACCTGAAAAAGTGATTCAGGCAGCAAAGAAAGCATTGTATACAGGCCATATCGGAGATGGAAAGATATTTGTATACAACGTTCAGAATGTAATTAAGGTACGGACCGGTGAGGAAGGATTTGACGCTCTTCAGGGAGAGGATTTCTTCTAGGTTTAAAACTGTTGCTTTTCTCATAATATACTTCCTCCTGCTCTTCAGGGAGAGGATTTCTTCTAGGTTTAAAACATCAAAAAAATTTCTGAAGCAGAGGTACGCGTTATACATTGTATGACATGTACCTCTGCTTTTTAACCGAGTCAAGCAGTCCCCTGCTTAACCGAGTCAGGCAAGTCCCTTGCTTCAATTGCGCGGAGCAATAAGCAGTGGGTAGGGATGCGAGGAGGAATCATTTGATAAAAAAGCTGCAAAAAGCAGAAAAAAGGTGTAACATTTTTCCTGGTATTTTGTTATATAAGTGAAAAGCTTTTCGCGAGGCAAAAAAACAATGGGAAGAGTAAAAAATTCCCGCTACGGGGGGTGAGGATCTGAATCAGAAGTTACTGGAAGTTCTTTATGAAAAATACTATCGTGAGATATATGTATATATTTATGCAATATGCGGACGAAAAAACCTGACAGAGGATATTCTTCAGGAAACATTTTTGAAGGCATTTACGGCACTGAAGGATTCTCACACGAATATGCGCGCATGGCTTTATGTGGTAGCCAGAAATCTGTGTTTAAATGAGATAAAAAAGGAAGGTAGGGTGCATTCGGGAGAAAATCCGGATAAAGAAGAAAGAAGAGGATATGGGAGCAGTCCTGATCCGCTGGATGAGGTGATTGGAAAAGAAGAAAAAAATTGTCTGTGGAATGCATTGCTTTCGCTGGACAGTCCGGGAAGAGAAATTTTGGTACTGCAGTATTTTTCAGGATTTCAGCAAAAAGAGATTGCAGCATTTCTGCACCTGACGCCGGAAAACATACGGGTGCAGAGCTACCGAGCGAAGCGAAAGCTGCGCAAAATGCTGGAAGAAGAGAAGCGATGAAGTAATAAAGAAATACGCAGAGCAGGAAAAGAAAGTCTGCATTATAGCTACATGAAAATATGGAGGTGGAATATGAAGTATCGGACGTTGCTTGAACAGTATCAGAAAAATCTGCTGGATGAGAAGACGAGAGGGCAGATTGAAGATGAAATTGAAAAACATGAGGCGATCAGCGAATATTTATGTTCAAAAGAGGAAGAAATTCCGGAATTACAGGAATTATTTGAAGCAGAAGGATTGAAGCAGAAAAAGGAAGAAGAATCTTTTGCGGACCTGGTTAACCGCTCGATCCGCAGAGCGTTTCTGAAAATGGGGACTGTGGTACTTGCGGTGGTGCTTGCAGTAGTGCTGCTCATTCAGTTTGTTCTTCCACATGTCATTTCCGGATTTTATTATGATCCGGGAAAAGAAACAGGCGGAGGAAACAATCAGATGAGTCTTGATATGGCGGTGTATTCGGAGCTTTTTCTGCCCGGAAAGAGAAGAGTAAATGTTGTTTCAGAAGCAAAAGGCTATGGAAAGTATGATGTTGATATTACTCAGAATGTAAGTTATACGGGAGTGTTTACAACTGTGTCAGGTGAATTGACACGGAATCATCTGCGTTTGTACAATGAAAATCTGTTGAAACAGCCGACTGGTAATTGTTTTGCCTGGAATCAGGTATATGGGGATCTTACGAAATCACTTTCAGATTTGGAGAAGGTGATGAATACTGACAAGGGAAGATATTTATTTTGTGCGGCAGGAAGTCCGGAGGAAGCGAGAATATTTGCCGGAAAATTGAATGAGGATGCGAAGTATATTGGATACGTATCACTGGAGAAGATGAAGGATTATGAGGATTTTGTCCGATGGATGGACAGCCTTGATTTTTCAGTCGGAGAATTATGGTGTGCCGTGAAAACAGAACCGTATGGAGCACTGGAGGGTTCTGAACAGATATTCCATGCGGAAAATATCGGTTTTTTGTACGATGTTTCACAGTCCTCTTCTTTCGCATGGGACGAGGAGAAATATCCGAATCTCATTACATGGAATGTGCCTTTGGAGGAACGATCAGAACAGGCGGAAGCTGCAGTGCAGGAGGAATCAGAGAGGGTGTCGTATGAAATGCCGGAGGATGACAGCGAACTGCAGAAAACGGAGGCATATATGAAGACACATTTTACCAGCCTTTTGCGTTATATGGCAGATCATGACATATTTCTGAACCTGATGGGCTGGGAAGGAAATGGAATAGCTACAGATGCAGACGGAAAAGAAAAGGGCAGTGTTTTGCGGGAAGCAGCGGATTATGTGGAACAAAACGGGCTTGATATTTACGGTTTTGCCGCAGTGATGGATAAGAAGACGGTTCTGGCATTAATGGATCAGCCGGATGTGTATGTTGTGTATACAGAACCGTTGCAATGAAAATGTTTTTCTTGCGTTTCATACAGCAGATGCTTATAGTAAAGAGGGGACTGACTGGAGAAGTGTCAGGCGGTCCGCATATAAAAACAGAAAGGTGGACGCTTTGTGAAACAGGAAAAAAGGAAGAATTTCCACAAAGACAGAAAAAAAGAATTTCCGCTTACCGGATTCCTAGTTGGAGTAGTAGTGATTTTACTGATGATTTTGATCGGTCTGATTTATGGTTTGAATAGTCAGAAAAATGAGAAGAAGGATCAGCAGGAAAAGCAGGAAGATATACCGGAAACATTTTTGGACACGGAAGATGACACAGAAACTAGACGAGCAGAAAAAAATTCGGAAAGAAATAAGGATGGCAGGGAAGTTGATACAGAAACGGAAAAATCAGAAAAAATGACAGAACCGGCGACCGAGGTAAGAACAGAGATGGAAACAGAGACAGAGACGGAGACAGAAATCGAGACGGAAACAGAGATCGAAACGGAAACAGAGACGGAGACAGAAACCGATCAGTTGCTGACGGTTGCAATTGATCCGGGACACCAGGGAAGCTGGGTAGATATGTCGGAAAAAGAACCGAGTGCGCCTGGATCATCAGAGATGAAGGCGAAGGCGACAACCGGTACCCAGGGGTCCTACAGCGGAAAGCCGGAGTATGAGTTAAACCTTGAAATTTCACTGCTGCTGCGAGAAGAACTTAAAAAACGAGGTTATCGCGTTGTATTGACCAGAGAGGATAATGATGCGGCAATCAGCAATGCGGAACGTGCACAGCTTGCTTATGACCAGGGCGGTGATATTTATGTGCGGATTCATGCAAATGGCTCCGATGATCCGGGCGTGAGTGGCGCACTTGCAATGGTGCCGTCGCCATCGAATCCATATGTTGGCGACCTGGCAGCAGATTCGTATGCGCTGGGTGAGAGTATTTTAAATGCCTACTGTGAAAAGGCATCGTTCGCTTCCCTTGGAGTACAGTATTACGACAATATGACCGGAATTAACTGGAGCAGGCTTCCGGTTATGATTCTTGAGATGGGCTTTATGACGAACCAGTCAGATGATCTCCGAATGTCGGATGCTTCTGTACAGTTGCTTATGGCAGAAGGAATTGCAGATGGAATTGATGCATACTTTGCCCGAATCAAATAAACCCAGTGGGATTGCATAGCAATGGAGCAATCCGGTTACATCAGTGAGTGGCAAAATTTACTTTTGGCACTCACATCATAAGATAAAGCAGACAGAAAAAAGGAAAGATACAGGTGATGAAATGGAACCTGTATCTTTCTTTTCTTTTACAGGAAATAATATGATAACAGATGGGGAGATATTTCTGCCTTTAATAAAGTGCAGATAATAAAGAAGAAGCTGATAATACGGAAAATAGAATGCGGATGTCAGGGAGGGGTGAAAACTCCAACTGAGCGTCTAGGAGCGATTTGGAATATCTGATTGACAGAATCTCTTGATAGAAAAATACATATTGACAATAGACATATAATTCTATATTATATAAATCACATACAATATAAAGTAATTACAAAGTAAATGAAAATGTCTCTTTATGACGGAAAAAATGTTTTGCTCGGTTATGACTCGGTTATGAACAAGTAGCGAAGCGGATTGTGAATATCCGCTTGATAAGACAAATTGGATAAAAAGGGGGTGAAAAAGCTGGGGGAAGCGGGAGGACATGGTCGTTTTTCGGAAAGCTATCTGATTTTGAAAAGGCTCGGAGGTGGAGGAGATGGAACGGTGTACCTTGTGAAGCACCTTGTGACGGAGCAGCTGCGTGCTGCCAAGCAGATACGAATGGAAAAAGGAAGGGATGAGTATCATGAGCTGCAGATGATGAAGCGCCTTCACCATCCTTCACTTCCGGAGGTAATAGATGTGCTGGAAGAAGGCGGAAGTATATGGCTGATTTTGGAATATGTAAAGGGAGAAGTAATTCAGAGCTATGCAGGGAAAAATCTTACGCCGGATACTTTTTTCTCGGTCGCGGAGCAGCTGGCGGAGGTGGTTGGTTATCTTCATAGCCGCGCCTATCCGATTTTGCATCTCGATATTAAGCCATCTAATATTCTGATCCGAAAAAATGGTCGGATCGTTTTGATTGATTTTGGCGCTGCAGTTCATGCCGGGCAGACAAGAACGTCTGAGGAATGCAGAGGGACACCGGGATTTGCTGCACCGGAGCAGTATCAGAGTAATGTCAGATTGGATGGAAAGACGGATATATATGGGATTGGAGCGGTACTTTTTTATCTGCTAAGCGGAAACTGCTGTCCAATTTCGGAAGATAAGATGGACAAAAAATATTTTAGGACGAGATCAGGAAAGCATGGACGAAAACCATTCTGGAGAAAAGAAGCGGATCGTGTAGTAGCGATCTGTCTTTCTGAAAATCCGAAAAACCGATATCCGGATGGACAGGCGCTTGCAGGGGCTTTACGAAATGCAAAAAAACGATGGAAAAGGAGGCAAAAACTGCTTCCGTTTGTTGGAGCATCCAGTTTGCTTTTGATTCTGACTTGTTTCGGGACGCTGATGTGGCTGCGGGAGGAGCAGAAAAATACAGCAGAACGCCAGCTTACGGCAGAAACATTGATGGAGGCGGCCAAAGGACTTGGCTGGGAAGGAGCATATGAAAAATATAAGGAAGTCCTGCGGTTGAAATCAGATGGGATACCGGTACTGCTGCAGGCATTGGATCAGATTCTGGATGATTTTCGTTTTACTGTGGAAGAAGAGAGGGGGCTTCAGGAACTTTTACTGACAATACCGCAGCTGGAGGAGCAGACGATTCTGGAAAAAATAGAAGAAGACCCGGAAAAGGCAGGCATTTTTTCGTATCGGCTTGGGCTGGCGTACTGGTATTTTTATGATGGAAGCGGAGGCCGAAGCGCAGGGGCAGCGTGGTTTCAGAAGGCGGTTGATTTTGGCAGAAAAAGTGAGAGAAAGACTGATTGGCTGCCGAGTGCACGTATTTATATGGAATTGTCCGGCTATTATGACTGTCTTGGAAAACGGGAAGAAAAAGAAGGAACAGAGCGCGTTTATGTATCGCTGTGGCGTAAATTAATACAGCTTTGGAATTCACCGGGATTTGTGGCTGAGGCGGTGCAGCTGCGGGCAGAGGCAGCGGAAGAATTGTTGATTTGTGTAGTGATGGGAGCAGCAGAACTGTATATGGATGACTGTGAGGTTGATCGGATACTTGATGATTTGGAAAATTTCCTGAATGAAGAGGTGCAGGATCAGGATAAGAAAGAACAGCTTGAGGAACAGTTAAAAGTGGCCCGGATATCATGGAGGCGTGTTACTGGAAAAATGCAGGAAACATAAAATAATAGTCACTGTTCAGAGAAAAGACGGGGAGAGAAAAGTGAAAAAATATGAAGAAAGAACAAAAAAAGTGTGTCCAAAAGGAAGAAAAAAGAAAAACGGCTCGGGCAGAACAGTTTGGAAAGACGTGTATTGCAGTTTCGCTTGGACTTGGGGCAATGCTGTTCTGTGCATGGACGTATTCGGAAGGAGAAGCGGAATATATAAAAGAAAGTGGCTATATGGCGTTTGAAAAAGCAGAAGGCTGTGAAGCGTTTGCCGGTACAATTGTTTCCTCAAAAGCAGGTAAAGAAGTAGAGGCGGATGTGGAAACAGAATCAGAAAGTGAGACAGAGAGTGAAACGGAAAATAATATAGAAAGAGATACCGAAAGAGAGGCCGTGGGAGAGCAGGGAACAGAATTTGAAAGTGAAGAGAAGACGGAACCAGTGACGGAGGAAACAACGGGGAAAGAATCAGAGACAGAGGCAGAGAAAATGACAGAGGAGGAAACAGAGAAAATAACAGAGGAAGGGACGGAGGAGACAACAGAGACGATAACAGAGAAAATGACAGAGGAAGGGACGGAGAAGACAACAGAGGCGATAACAGAGGTTGTAGCAGAAACAGAGTGCGAAACAGAAAGTGGTACGGAAAGTGAAACAGAAAGTGATACTAAAGAAACGCCTGGAACAGAACAGGAAACAAGCTATGAGAGTGAGTGGATGACGGAGCTGATAACAGAAGAGATGACGGAACCGGCGGAGGAGACAACAGAGAAAGCAACAGAGGAAGAAACGGAAACAGAGGAGAGGACGGAGAAAGAGACAGAAACAGAGGAGAGGACGGAGAAAGAGACAGAAACGGAGGAGACAACAGGGAAAGAAACGGAAACAGAGGAGACAACAGAGAAAGCAACGGAAACAGAGGAGACAACAGAGAAAGCAACGGAGGAAGAAACGGAAACAGAGGATAGGACCGAGAAAGAGACAGAAACGGAGGAGTCAACAGAGAAAGCAACAGAAAAAGTAACAGAAAAAGTAACAGAGAAAGCAACGGAATCAGTAACCGAGACCGTAACAGAAACAGAAAGCGAAAAAGAGGCTGAGGGAATAGAAGAAACAAATAAAGAACCGGAAACGAAGCAAGAGCCGGAAACGGATAAAGAGCCAGAGACGAAGCCGGAATCAGAAAAGGATTCTATGACAGAGGCAGAGGAAGAATCAGAAACACAGCATAGTTCGGAAGAAACGCTGCCTGAGCCGGTTCCGGTATATCGAGGAGAACAGTATGAAATACATGGAGATGAGAATGCGTGGTATCGGGATGAGGAAGGACGGCTGTGGGTACGGAAGGGAAGCAGCATTTATGTAGAGCCGACAAAGCAGAAAGGCTATACGCACGGTGGAAGTGTTTCTGATATTCAAAAGGATGGCATGTTTACCTTTCAGCTGAAAAAGACAGATGAACAGGGAAAGGTAACCGGTTTGTCAACACTTCAGCAGGAGGCATATTTTGTGGATGGAGAAGTACCTGAGGCGCGGATTGAATCATCTGGAAATACAGAAAATGGAGTTGCTTATTCAGCACAGTCGGCGACTGTGACTGTAACCGTTCCGCCGGATGGAAAGAGTGGGCTGAAACGGATCTCTTATCGGATCGGCAGTGAAAATGATGGAGGCGATGATGGCTCTTTGCAGGAGGGAAGCTGGACAGACTGGACGGACTGCAGCAGCAATGAACAGATATCTATTTCGAGAGAGGGCAGATATCGTGTTTATGTGCGCACGGAGGATCGTGTTGGAAATCTGGCATTTTCTTCGAGTATGCCAATCTGTGTGGATTGTACGCCGCCGAAAATTGAAATTGAAGGGGTACAGAATCAGACAGCAAATTCAGGCAATGTGCCGATTCGGGTAAAATGCAGTGATTCGTTTTATCGTCCCGGCTCGTTTACGGTAAAAATTACAGGAGCGAATAATGGAAAAATGCCGAAAATAAGGTCTTTGGAGGAGCAAAAAGATTTTGCATCGGCGGTATTTTTTGATTTTCCAAAGGACAAAGCGTACGATGACGCTTATCGGCTGGAAGTGAAGGCAGAGGATCTGGCCGGAAACATTACGCAGAGGATGCTGGATTTTTCAGTTAATCGCTTTGGTTCAGTTTATGATCTGGCTGATAAAACAAAAGAAGCTTTGCAACTCTATTATCTGACAAAGGCAGAGGATATTGTGTTTCTTGAGATGAATATTGATTATGTGGGTGAATCGGAAATTTTCTGCAGAGAGAACGGTGAACTGAAAAAATTAAACAGGGAAAGTGATTACACGGTTGAATTGCAGGGGAGCAGTGATTCATGGAAACAATACCGCTATACGATTCCGGCAGGCTTTTTTGAAAGGGAAGGCGTATACGAACTTCTTCTGGCGTCAAGGGATCGCGCACAGAATGAAAGTGATACCGGACTGCAGGGAAAACAGGTAACGTTTGCACTCGACTGGACTGCACCGGAGTGTCTGATTACCGGAGCAGAACCACTTGGTGTTTACGAAGCGCAGTATCATACGGTCTGTGTCCAGCCAAAAGATAATCTTGGTATTCAGGTGGCGCGGATTTACCACGACAGTGAACTGGTACAGACTGTGAAAGAAGAGGGGAAAGCAGTAAAGCTGAGGCTGGATGCCGGTCAGGAGTGGCAGACAGTGCAGGTATACGTGTGCGATCTGGCCGGAAATGAATTCTGGAGTCCGGAAATACCGATCTTTGTCAGCAATGGTACGAAAGAGGTCGCGCCATATGAAAAGAAAAGAAAGAGCGCACAGGAAAAGACAGAGGAGTTGATAAAAAAGACAGCAGGGTATGGAACTTCAAAAGCTGGAAGAAACGTAGTTTTTGAAGAGGAAGGGAAGGAGAAAGAAACGGAAAAGGGACAGGAAGAGGGAAAACAGAAAAGTGGTGAATCGGAAAAAACAGGAAGCCGGGCAGAAAAGAATTCGCTTTTTGGAAGGTCGGAGCGAATCCGCCGTGGAAGACTGCTGCTGCTCTTTGGAACGGTACTTTTTTTCATTACGTTTCTTGTCTGTATGCTGCCTCCTGGAAAGCGCAAAAGGTAGTTCTCGTGGACTTTTTTTTGCAACTATGATAATATGCCCCTTAAAGGGGTGAATGAAGAAAGAATGGGTAAGAAAAGAAATATGCTGAAGAGAAACAGCGGGTTTATTATTGGCTGTGT
Source organism: uncultured Lachnospiraceae bacterium (assembly GCA_934376945.1). Taxonomy (GTDB): domain Bacteria; phylum Bacillota; class Clostridia; order Lachnospirales; family Lachnospiraceae; genus Choladousia. The sequence goes on from CAKRPI010000002.1 coordinate 53,891, forward strand.
GATTGCCGCAGGTGCCTCTTTTTTTACGGCTGATTTGCTTACTTCTGATTGTCAGGTGCTTCAGGTACGGCAGACGGAGACTGCCGCAGAATCCGAAAATGCAAAGGAGACTGTTCCTGAAGAGCGTGGTGTGAGCCGTACGTATGAGACAGATGCATTTACAGTCCTTGCTTCCGGAATGGTTGTTAAGGGAGCAGAGTCAGAAATTTCAGAAGACGGGAAGAAAATCCAAAAGCCGTGGAAAGACGGAGATGCGCTCACGCCGGAAACGGATGAAAATGGAAATGTACTTACGCCGGAGTCCGATGAAACCGAAAGTGTGCCTGCACCGGAAACGGACGAAAACGGAAATCTGCTCACGCCGGAACCGGACGAAAATAGTGAACCGGATTATGATGGCCTGGATGAGAACTATTATGACCAGCCGGTGGAAATTACAGATCCAGGTGGTGGAGAATATTATTACAACGGTGGCGGAACGGATGATGGCGGAGGAAATGGTGATAATGAGCCAGGTACTCCGGATGATGTGATTATTTCCGGCATCAGCAGCAGGTATATTGCGGAAAGTGAATTGTATGATTATGATGCGGGACAGCTGCGTCTGATTCGAAATGAGATTTTTGCATTGCACGGACGAATTTTCAAGTCCCAGGACCTGAAGGATTATTTCAGCCGGAAATCATGGTACGTACCAAAGTATGATCCGGATGAGTTTGATGTCCACATGTTTGAATATCTGAATGATTATGAAGAGGCAAATCTGCAGGTGATTCTGAATTATGAAGCAGCGCTTGCCGGAAATTAGGGGGAACAAACATGAAGGTATGGAAACGAATTCTGATTAAAACAGTGATCCTGACTGCAGTGATTGCGGCAGGAGGCGGCGCGGCGGCTTCTTATCAGGCATATCGTCAGAGCAGCGCACAGTATGCAATTGATCATTATCTGACACTTCTGATCGATAACAGTCAGGCAAAGGCATATGCGTGTCTGGATCAGTCGGAAACAGAAACGATGACAGTGGATACGTATGAAAAGGCAATTGATGCTCAAAAATACAGCCTGTATTCATTTTATGATGTAACACAGGAAGAAAAAAGACGGGATAGTGACGGAAACGAATACGTTGATTATCATGCAAAATTTAAGGATGCGACCGGAGAAGTGAAGCTGGAAGAGGATTTTACTGTGAAAAAACAGGCGAAGCAAGTATATGGCATTTTTGATCACTGGAAAGTACTTTCGGATCACTGTCTGGTAAAAGATTTTGTATTGACGGTGCCGGTTGGTTCGGAGGTTTATATTGAAGGAAAACAGGCAGATACAAACTGGATCAGCAGGGAAAACGTAAAGTCATCGTGTGATAGATACTGTATACCGACACTGATTTCGGGAAACACGGAGCTTGTGATTCGCCACCCGATACTGCAGTCAATAAACGGAATGCTTGATACAGATGCCGGAAGTTCTGATTATACAGATAAAATGACATTGAAGGATTCTGCTCAGTCAGCATGCAAGGAGCTTGGAATAAAATTTCTGAAGATCGTTTATACATCTGCAGTAAAAGGGCAAACAGAGGATTCAGAAAAAATTCTGGAAGATGTATCAAAAGAAGCGCAGCAGCTGATTGAAAAGCAGAAAGCAAAATTTCATCCGGAAGATGGCATGCTTCAGAGTGTCGGGGTTTCAAAATTTGCCACGCAGTTTAGCGAACTGATATTTACGGATGAAGCGGATGGTGCAATTATGACAGATATGACGTTATCCTGGCATTATGTGATAGAAAAGGATATGGCAGCAGATACAGAGAAGCCCGGAGAGGATGAAAATTCATCGGGGGAACCAGAGGCGATAAAGACGGCAGGAGATACGACGGCAAAACTGACGTTGGCTTATTATGATGGAAACTGGCATATTACAGACATAAAGATGGATACGATCCCGGAGGAGAAATAATGGCAGCTTTTCTTTTTTCTGTTCTATGGCCGGTGCTTTTGCATATGATCCTGTCAGATGCGTCGGTTATTCTGCTGACGGCAGCAACGGGAAGCACACCGGATGCAGCACTTTGCACTTCGCTTGCAGCATTTCTTGTAATTCCTCCTGCGATGTGGATGTACCGAAAGGATCGGGGGATCTTCTGGAAAAGCAGTGGAGACTTTTTTTCGGCCAAAGACAGAGGTACGAAGCATGAAATACAGCAGGGAAGATCCAAAATAGCCGGACTGGTTTGCTTTGCGGCAGGCGGTGTATTGAACGTGATCTGGAGTCAGGTGCTTTTCTGGCTGCGGATACAGGAGCATTTTTCGAATCAGACGCAGGAGAATCTGCTTGCCGCACAGCTGATCGTGCAGGTCATCGGGCTTGGCATTCTGGTACCGGTGGCAGAGGAATTAATTTTCCGCGGACTTTTGTACGGCAGGCTTCGGCAGGCAGTTCCGGTATGGGCAAGCGTGTTCCTGGCCTCTGCAATTTTTGCATTGTATCACGGAAATGTGATACAGATTTTATTTGCATTTCCAATGGCTGTCATTCTGACGTTGCTGTATGAAAAGGGGAAGTGGCTGGGTTATCCTATTTTGTTTCATATGGGTGCGAATCTTACAACAATTGTACTGGAGTTGTTGCTTAGATAGCTTCCGGCTGTTTCAGCTAATTGTAAAGATATGTCTGAAAAAGATAAAAAAGAAAAAAATACAAAAGAAAAATCAGAAAATAACAAAGAAAAAAATAAAAAGACAAATTATCTGACAATAAGCGAAAAAGTTTTTATTTACAAACAGGCGCAATGGGTGTATAGTGTTAGAAATTTCAAAACACATACAGACACATACAGGAGGAAGCACGATGGATACGAGAAGAGATTCGCGTACTGTCTGTACAGCGCCTGGATTGTACCGGCCGGAGTTTGAACATGATAACTGCGGAATCGGAGCAGTCGTAAATATCAAAGGCGTAAAGACACATCAGACAGTGGAAAACGCATTGAGTATAGTTGAAAATTTGGAACATAGAGCTGGCAAAGATGCCGAGGGAAAAACAGGTGATGGAGTTGGAATCATGCTGCAGATTTCGCATAGATTCTTCCAAAAAACCTGTTTGGATCTCGGCATCTTTTTAGGTGAAGAAAGAGATTACGGAATTGGTATGTTTTTCTTCCCGCAGGATGTACTGAAACGAAATCAGGCTAAAAAAATGTTTGAAAGTATTGTCCGGAAGGAAGGAATGAATTTTCTTGGATGGCGTCAGGTTCCGACTGTTCCTGGCGTACTCGGCCATAAGGCACTTGAGAAGATGCCGTGTATTGAGCAGGCGTTTGTGGAACGCCCGAAGAATGTGGAAAAGGGGCTGGCGTTTGACCGTTGTCTTTACATTATACGGCGGACTTTTGAACAGTCAAATGATACAACGTACGTGGTTTCCTGCTCAAGCCGTACGATCATTTACAAAGGAATGTTCCTGGTAGGACAGCTTCGTACATTTTTTACGGATCTTCAGGATCAGGACTATGAATCTGCTATTGCAATCGTGCATTCCAGATTCAGTACGAATACAAATCCGAGCTGGGAGCGTGCGCATCCGTATCGCTACATCGTACACAATGGCGAGATTAATACGATTCGTGGCAATGCGGATAAAATGACAGCACGGGAAGAGAGCATGGCTTCTGAATATATGGAAGAAGATATGCACAAGGTGCTTCCGGTGATCAATGCCAAGGGCTCTGATTCGGCTATGCTGGATAATACTGTGGAATTTCTTGCAATGAACGGAATGGATCTTCCTCTTGCGGTTATGATCATGATTCCGGAACCATGGGCAAACAACAAGACAATGAGTCAGAAGAAGCATGATTTTTACCAGTATTATGCGACAATGATGGAGCCGTGGGACGGACCTGCATCGATTCTGTTTTCGGATGGAGACATCATGGGAGCGGTGCTTGATCGTAATGGTCTGAGGCCGTCAAGATATTACATCACAGATGACGGATATGTAATTCTCTCTTCAGAGGTTGGTGTACTGGATATTGATCCTGCAAAGATTGTGCTCAAAGAGCGTCTTCATCCTGGTAAAATGCTTTTGGTCGATACCGTGGAAGGTCGTGTGATTGACGATGAGGAGCTGAAAAATCGTTATGCAGATCGTCAGCCGTATGGTGAGTGGCTTGATCAGTATCTGGTAAATTTAAAGGATCTGAAAATTCCGAATAAACGCGTAGAGACGTATTCAGATGAAATGCGTATGCGTCTGATGAAGGCATTCGGCTATAGTTATGAGGATTATCGTACTTCAATTCTGAATATGGCAGCAAACGGAGGAGAGGGCACAAGCGCCATGGGTGTGGATATTCCGCTGGCAGTGCTTTCCAAGCGTCATCAGCCGTTGTTCAATTATTTTAAACAGCTCTTCGCGCAGGTGACAAATCCGCCGATCGATGCGATTCGTGAAGAGATTGTTACTTCAAAGACGATTTATGCAGGTGTGGAGGGAAATCTTCTGGAAGAAAAACCGGAAAACTGTCAGGTGCTTAAAATTGAAAATCCGATCCTGACGAACACCGACATGCTGAAGATTAAAAATATGAAGGTAAAGGGATTTAAAGTAGCAGAAATCCCGATTACGTTTTATAAAAATACGGGACTGGAAAAGGCGATCGATCATCTGTATCTGGAGGTAGACCGTGCAAGCCGTGATGGTGCGAACATTCTGATCCTGACCGACCGCGGAGTGGATGAAATCCGCATGCCGATCCCTTCATTGCTGGCAGTTTCGGCGGTTCATCAGTATCTGGTCCGCACAAAAAGAAGAACCTCCCTTGCATTGATTCTGGAGTCGGGAGAGCCAAGAGAAGTACATCATTTCGCAACGCTGCTTGGATATGGTGCGAGTGCAGTCAATCCATATCTGGCACTGGATACGATCCATCAGCTGATTGATACCGGTATGCTGGAAAAGGATTATTATGCTGCTGTAACCGATTATAATAAAGCAATTATTGACGGAATTGTTAAAATTGCATCTAAAATGGGAATTTCAACGATCCAGTCTTATCAGGGCTCTCAGATCTTTGAGGCGATCGGCATCAGCAGAGAAGTTATTGATAAATACTTTACAAATACGGTGAGCCGTGTCGGAGGAATTTCTTTAAAGGATATTGAAAATGATGTGGATACGCGTCATACAAAGGCGTTTGATCCGCTTGGACTCAAGGAAGATCTGACACTTGACAGCGAAGGCTGGCATAAATCAAGAAGTGCAGGTGAGCATCACCGTTATAATCCGCAGACCATTCATTTGCTGCAGCAGTCGACCTGGACTGGAAATTATGAGATGTTTAAGCAGTATACAGAAATGGTCAATCAGGAAGAGACCGGATATATCCGCAGTATTATGGACTTTAATTATCCGGAGCACGGTGTACCGCTTGATGAAGTGGAGAGTGTTGATTCGATTGTGCGGCGATTTAAAACAGGAGCAATGTCTTATGGCTCTATTTCGCAGGAGGCACATGAGACACTTGCAATTGCGATGAATATGCTGCATGGAAAGTCAAATACCGGTGAAGGCGGTGAAAGCCTTGACCGTCTGGTGATCGGACCGGATGGGAAGAATCGCTGCTCCGCAATCAAGCAGGTCGCTTCCGGACGTTTCGGAGTAACATCGCGGTATCTGGTAAGTGCAAAAGAAATCCAGATTAAGATGGCACAGGGTGCAAAACCGGGTGAGGGAGGACATCTTCCGGGCAAAAAGGTATATCCTTGGATTGCAAAGACCAGACTTTCAACACCGGGTGTGAGCCTGATCTCTCCGCCGCCGCATCATGATATTTATTCTATTGAGGATTTGGCACAGCTGATTTATGATCTGAAGAATGCAAACCGCCAGGCAGATATTTCAGTAAAACTGGTATCAGAGGCAGGAGTCGGAACGGTTGCGGCGGGTGTCGCAAAGGCAGGTGCGCAGGTTATTCTGATTTCCGGCTATGACGGAGGAACAGGTGCGGCACCGAAGAGTTCTATCCACAATGCAGGACTTCCATGGGAGCTCGGTCTTGCAGAGACGCATCAGACGCTGATCATGAACGGACTGCGCAATAAGGTACGGATTGAGACGGATGGAAAGCTGATGAGCGGAAGAGATGTGGCGATTGCGGCATTGCTTGGCGCAGAAGAGTTTGGCTTTGCAACCGGACCGCTTGTGACCATGGGATGTGTCATGATGAGAGTCTGCAATCTTGATACGTGTCCGGTTGGTGTGGCAACCCAGAATCCGGAGCTGAGAAAACGCTTCCGCGGAAAACCGGAGTATGTTGTGAATTTTATGCGCTTTATCGCGCAGAATCTGCGGGAATACATGGCAAAGCTTGGTGTCCGGACAATCGATGAAATGGTTGGAAGAAGCGACCTTCTGAAGAAAAAAGAAGTCTGCAGAAATGAAAAAGGCTACAGCCTTGATCTTGGGAACATCCTGAATAATCCGTATGCAGGAAAAGGAGAAAAGGTAACGTTTGAGCCGGAAAAGGTCTATGATTTCGGCCTTGAGAAGACACTCGATATGAAAGTACTGCTTGCAAAGTTTGGACCGGCACTTGAAACCGGTGCAAAACGCAGCATTGAGATTGATGTAAAGAATACGGATCGGGCGTTTGGCACGATTTTTGGTTCTGAGATCACAAGAAAATATCCGGAGGGACTGGAAGAGGATACGTATACTGTGAAATGCCATGGCGCCGGCGGGCAGAGCTTCGGAGCATTTATTCCAAAAGGACTGACGCTGGAGCTTGTAGGAGACAGCAATGATTACTTTGGAAAGGGTCTTTCCGGAGGTAAGCTGATCGTATATCCGCCACAGAGTGTAAAGTATGCACACGATGAAAATATTATTATCGGTAATGTGGCATTGTACGGTGCAACGAGCGGAAGTGCTTATATCAACGGCGTCGCAGGTGAACGTTTCTGCGTCCGCAATTCAGGAGCAGTGGCAGTCGTGGAAGGCGTTGGTGATCATGGATGCGAATATATGACAGGCGGACGCGCGGTGGTTCTTGGCAAGGTGGGCAAAAACTTTGCGGCCGGCATGAGCGGTGGTATCGTTTACGTATTGGATGAAAATTCGGATCTTTATACAAAAGTTAACAAAAAGATGGTAGAGATCGAAAAGCTGACCTCCAAGTATGATGTGCTGGAGCTTAAGGATATGATTAACGATCATGTAAAATATACGAATTCTGAAAAGGGTAAGGAGATCCTTGAGAATTTCAGCGATTACCTGCCTAAATTTAAGAAAATTATTCCGCATGAATATAAGGAAATGCAAATGGCAATTGTTCAGATGGAAGAAAAGGGCCTGAGCAGTGAGCAGGCACAGATCGAAGCTTTTTATGCACATATGAATGAGAAGGCTGAGTAGGAGGTGTGAAAAATGGGAAAACCAACCGGATTTATGGAATACAAAAGAGAAAATGATCTGGAAATCGCACCATTGCAACGAATCCAGAATTTTGAGGAATTTCATGTGCCGCTTTCCCTGGAAAAGCAGCAGAGACAAGGCGCAAGATGTATGGCGTGCGGCGTGCCGTTCTGTCAGGCAGGGGTGATGATCGGAGGCATGGCCTCCGGCTGCCCGCTGAACAATCTGGTGCCGGAATGCAATGACCTTGTGTATCATGGAAACTGGGAAGAGGCATATCGAAGACTGACAAAAACACACTGTTTTCCGGAGTTTACTTCACGGGTCTGCCCGGCACTGTGCGAGGCTGCCTGCACGTGCAATCTGGATACAGATCCGGTTGCAACAAAAGCAAACGAGAGGGCTATTATTGAGCATGCTTATGAAACGGGACTGGTGAAGCCATGTCCGCCGGAGGTGCGCACCGGAAAAAAGGTCGCGGTGGTCGGAAGTGGACCGTCTGGGCTTGCAGCGGCCATGCAGCTCAATAAGCGCGGCCATAAGGTAACGGTATATGAGCGGAATGACCGAATCGGAGGTCTTTTGCGTTATGGAATTCCGAATATGAAGCTTGACAAAAAGGTGATCGACCGTCGTCTTGCAATCATGGAGGCGGAAGGAATTGAATTCGTGACAAATGCAAATATCGGCGAGAATGTAAAGGCGGAAGAACTGCTGAAGCAATATGATGCAGTTGTGCTGGCATGTGGTGCTTCCAATCCTCGTGATATCAAGGCTCCGGGAAGGGAAGCAAAGGGAATCTATTTTGCAGTTGACTTTCTGAAAGCAACAACAAAGAGTCTGCTGGATTCGGGCTTTGCGGATAAAAAATTTATTTCTGCAAAAGGAAAGCATGTGATTGTGATTGGCGGCGGCGATACAGGAAATGATTGTGTCGGTACTTCGATCCGGCTTGGCGCGGCTTCGGTGACGCAGCTGGAGATGATGCCAAAGGCGCCGGATACACGTACGGCAGCGAATCCATGGCCGCAGTGGCCGAGAGTTTGCAAGACGGATTATGGACAGCAGGAAGCGATTGCTGTATTCGGACATGATCCGCGTCTTTATACGACAACGGTAAAAGAGTTTATCATGAATAAAAAAGGCGAGCTCTGTAAAGTAGTGCTGCAGAAACTGGAAGGAAAACGCGATGAAAAGAGCGGAAGAATGATGATGGTTCCGGTTGAAGGCAGTGAGGAGACGGTAAAGGCAGATATTGTGCTGATCGCAGCTGGTTTTCTTGGTTCGCAGAAATATGTGACCGATGCATTTAAGGTCGAGCTCGATGGAAGAACGAACGTGAAAACGAATCCGGGCGCATTTGCAACAAGCGTTCCGAAGGTGTTTACAGCGGGCGACATGCACCGTGGACAGTCTCTGGTGGTGTGGGCGATCCGGGAAGGTCGTGAGGCGGCAAAAGAGGTGGACAGATATCTGATGGGATATACAAATCTGTAAGGGTATCTGTGAATAATCACAGGAAATGATGTGCGAGTATAGAAACAGGCATAAAAGCAATCACAGGAAACGGACATAGAAAACAGCATAGAAAAAAGAAAGATGGACATGCCCCGGGAAAATAAGCTTCCCGGGGCATGTCCGCTTTAACGACAACGCGGTAAAGAGCTTACAAGCAGTGAAGTGAACTGCGAATATCTGCTTTGACACTGCACTCCGGCAGCATAATAATGCAATACGGAAACCGGAAATCCTGAAGAGTAAGATGGGTGTTGCATATGGAAAAAAAATTCTTTATAATAGGTAGGCAGTCAGAAACAGGCTGCCGGAAATATTACCAGAACACAGAAGAACTGCAGAAAAATGGAGGCAGGAAAAATGGAAACAGAAAGAGAAATCTTGAAAATAGCAATTCCGGTACTGGATATGGTAACAACGAATTATGAAAATGCGCTGCAGGAGTCGGGCGCACAGCCGATTGTCATAAAAGAGGTCTGTGATCCGCTTGCGTACGACGGGCTGCTTCTCCCAGGCGGGGATGACGTCGATCCGGCACGCTTTGGTCAGGAATTAAATGGAAGTCTCGGAATCAGTCGGGAACTGGATGCGCTGCAGTTTGAGGTGCTGGATCGTTTTGTGAAAGCAGGAAAGCCCGTGCTTGGTATTTGCAGAGGTCATCAGGTGATCAATATTTATTTTGGAGGGGATTTGATTCAGGACCTTGGCGAAAAGAATGAATGCCACAGACGGACCGGAGATCAGGATAAAGTGCACAGAAGTATCACAAAGCCGGGGACATGGCTGGAAGAACTGTACGGGACAGAATATCCGACAAACAGTGCGCATCATCAGGCAGTCGGCGCAGTCGGAACGGGCCTGAAAACCGTATCGCTGTCAGAGGATGGTGTGATAGAGGCACTTGTTCATGAATCATTACCGATTTATTCAACCCAGTGGCATCCGGAGAGAATGTGTTTTGCAAATCGCCGGGAGGATACAGTGGATGGAAGCCGTGTGATTCGGTTTTTCCTCGATGTATGCAGGAAAAAGGCGGAGTAAAATATGAAATTTCCTTGTGAAGTGTCTGCATCCATGTTAGAATAAAAGGTAAACGTGATGAAAACGGGCTTTTCTTACCGGAAAGCCCGAAACAGAATTCAGAACGGAGGATCCGAATGAAACTGACAAAATTACTGGAGAGACTGGAATATCGTTGCCTGCAGGGGCAGATGGATGTCGAAGTCAGAGATATTATTAATGATTCAAGAAAAGCAGGGGAGGGTTCCCTTTTTTTCTGCATAAAAGGAGCAGTAACTGATGGCCATAAATATGCGGCACAGGTAGCGAAGGCCGGTGCAAAAGTGCTGATCGTGGAAGAGGCGGTGGATGTACCGCAGGATGTGACTGTGATCCGGGTTAAGGATTCAAGATATGCGATGGCACTGATCTCGGCTGCTTTTTATGGTTATCCGGCAGAGCAGATGAAGATCATCGGTGTGACCGGAACGAAAGGAAAGACCACAACAACGTATATGGTAAAGTCGATCCTGGAGTCAGCGGGCTATAAGGTTGGACTGATTGGTACGATTGAAGCAATCATCGGTGACAGGGTGATACCGGCAAATAATACGACACCGGAATCGATGACAATCCAGAAGTATTTCAGGCAGATGGCAGATGAAGGCTGCCAGATCGCAGTAATGGAAGTTTCTTCTCAGGGCCTGATGCTGAACCGCACGGCCGGAATTCCGTTTGAGCTTGGTATTTTTACAAATATTGAACCGGATCATATCGGACCGGCTGAGCATGCAAGCTTTGAAGATTATATGGAATGCAAAAGTCTGCTGTTCCGTCAGTGCAGGGTAGGGATCATGAATGCGGATGATCCGCATCTTGCAGACATTTTAAAGGGGCATACCTGCGAGGTGGAGACCTTCGGACTTTCTGAAAAAGCAGATCTGCGTGCGGAAAATCTGGAACTGGTCAGTCGTCCTGGCTATCTTGGCATTCGCTATACAGTGACAGGAAAAATGCATTTTGATGTGGAAGTGGACATTCCTGGAAAATTCAGTGTGTATAATTCGCTGACGGCCATTGCAATCTGCCGCCATTTTAAGGTGCAGCCGGACCAGATTGTGGAAGCGTTAAAAAAGGCGAAGGTAAAAGGGCGTGTGGAAAAAGTAAAGGTTTCCGATGACTTTACGCTGATGATCGATTATGCACACAATGCGATGGCACTGGAAAGTCTGCTTACAACTCTGAAGGAGTACCATCCAAAGCGTCTTGTATGTATGTTTGGATGCGGTGGAAACCGCTCGAAGCTGCGGCGTTATGAGATGGGAGAGGTTTCCGGAAAAATTGCAGATTTCACGATTATTACCTCAGATAACCCGCGTTATGAGAAACCGGAAGAGATTATCGAAGATATTGTTACCGGCATCCAAAAGACCAATGGAAAGTACGTTACCATTGTAAACCGTAAAGAGGCGATTGCGTATGCAATCCATCATGGGCAGCCGGGTGATGTGATTGTTCTTGCAGGAAAAGGTCATGAAGATTATCAGGAGATTGAGGGAAAGAAATATCCGATGGATGAGCGCGTGCTGATTCAGGAGATCCTCATGGAAGACAGGAAGAAAGCAGAACAGAAGTAAGGTCAGTGAACGCGAAAAGGAGCGGAAACCGGATGGAATTATATGCGGATATCATTATTGATATCTCACACAGCCGGCTGGATCAGACGTTTCAGTACCGGGTACCGGAGGCGCTTGCAGAGGTACTGGAGCCGGGTAATGTGGTACAGGTGCCGTTTGGCCGCGGTGATCATTTGAAAAAAGGGTATGTGCTGCAGATTACAGATCACACCTCGTATCCGCCGGAAAAGTTAAAGACCATCCAGTGTATTGAAACGGATCTTGCGGGCGCGGAATCAAAGCTGACGGCACTGGCTCTGTGGATCCGGGATTATTATGGGTCATCAACGATACAGGCACTGCGCACGGTGCTTCCTTTCAGGGAAAAGGCAGCACCCAAAAAGAAAAAACGGATCGTGCGCAGGGTTTCAGACGAAGAGGCCAGGCAGCTTTTAGCAGAATTTCGCAGAAAGCATCAGACGGCGCGCGCCAGGCTTCTGGAAGCACTGATCCAGGAGCCGGTGCTGCCAATGGAGCTTGCAACCGGCAGCCTTCGGATCACGCAGTCTGTGATCCGACCAATGGAGGAGGCAGGGATTCTTGCGTGTGAAACGGAACAGATCTACCGTACTCCGGCTGTTCTGGAGGATTTGAAAGCACAGGAGCATAATACGGAGCGCATGCAAACGGACGGAGATGGCATCTGCCTGAATCAGGAACAGCGTGATGCAGTCACAAAAATCTGCTTAAGCTGGGACAAACCGGAATGCTGGCTGATTCATGGGATTACCGGAAGCGGAAAAACGGCAGTGTATATCGAGCTGATCGCACATGCTTTGGAGAAGGGGCAACAGGCTATCCTGCTGATTCCGGAAATCTCGCTGACTTATCAGAATGTACTGCGGTTTTATCGCCGTTTTGGAGAGCGGATCTCAATTCTGCATTCCAGACTTTCCCAGGCGGAGCGTTATGATCAGTTTGAACGGGCAAGAAACGGGGAGATTGATGTGATGATCGGACCGAGATCGGCTCTTTTCACTCCGTTTCCGAAGCTTGGAATTATTATCATAGATGAAGAGCACGAAGCTTCTTACCGGAGTGAGACTGTGCCGCGTTACCATGCACGGGAGACTGCGCGAAGACGTGCGCAGCTGGAGGGAGCGCAGCTGGTGCTCGGCAGTGCAACCCCTTCGATGGAGGCCTATTACGGAGCGGAAAACGGACTGTACCGGTTGATCGAGCTGCGGAGGAGGGCAACAGGCGGTACACTTCCTGCGGTGACAACCGTGGATCTGAGGCAGGAACTAAAAGAAGGAAACCGGTCAATTTTAAGCAGGCTTTTATATGAAAAGATGCGTCAGACGCTGGAAAAAAAACAGCAGATTCTGTTGTTTTTGAACAGAAGAGGTTATTCCGGCTTTATCTCGTGCCGGGCATGCGGTTATGTGGTGAAATGCCCTCATTGCGATGTTTCCCTTTCCCTGCATCGCGGAGGACGGCTGGTTTGTCATTATTGTGGTTATATGCAGGAGACGGTAAAAAACTGTCCGGCGTGCGGATCACCGTATATAGGAGGCTTTAAAGCAGGCACGCAGCAGATTGAGGAAATTGTACAAAAAGCATTTCCTGGTGTGCGTACGCTTCGCATGGATGCGGATACCACGCGCGGAAAGGACGGGCATACAGAGATTCTGAGGGCGTTCGGAAACCACGAAGCAGATATTCTGATCGGTACCCAGATGATCGTGAAGGGACATGATTTCCCGGGAGTTACGCTGGTTGGGATACTTGCGGCGGATCTGTCGCTGCACGTAAATGATTACCGGGCAGCGGAGCGGACCTTTCAGCTGCTTGTGCAGGCGGCCGGCAGGGCCGGAAGGGGAAAGGACCGGGGCGAGGTGGTGATTCAGACGTATGATCCAGAGCATTATGCCATTGTATGTGCAGCAAAGCAGGCGTATAAGCCGTTTTATGAGCAGGAAATGGCGTATCGGCGGCTTGCATTGTATCCACCGGCAGGAGGACTGATGGCAGTACATTTATCGGGAACGGATGAAGCGCAGCTTCTGATGGCGGCAGAGTATCTCGCAAAATTTATTCGTCAGGTATCCGGTCATTATCAGGCGGCTGTGATTGGACCTGCAGATGAGACAATTGCAAAAATTAACGATGTTTACCGCAAGGCAGTCTACGTAAAGCATGAAACGACCAGGAAGCTGATTGCAGTAAAAAACATTGTAGAACAATATATTGAGATGAATGAAGGATTCCGGGAGATCCGGATTCAGTTTGAAATGAATTAGGAGGAACTAACATGGCATTAAGACAGATCAGAATTATGGGAGACGAAAAACTGGAGAAGGTGTGCAGACCGGTGAAAGCGGTGACAGACCGTGACCGTGAGCTGATTCAGGATATGCTGGATACCATGTATGACGCAAATGGCGTCGGACTTGCAGCACCGCAGGTTGGAGTGCTGAAACGTATCGTTGTTATTGATATCGGAGAAGGCCCGATCATTATGATCAATCCGGAGATTCTGGAGACATCCGGTTCTCAGACCGGACAGGAGGGCTGCTTAAGTCTTCCGGGACAAGCAGGTATTGTAACCAGACCGAATTACGTAAAGGTACGTGCACTTGATGAAAATGGAGAGGCGTACGAGTTTGAAGGTACAGAGCTTCTGGCACGTGCAGTCTGCCACGAATGCGACCATTTGGACGGCATCATGTATGTGCGCCATGTAGAGGGCGAACTGATGGATGTGTCAGGAGAAGAGGAAGAAGAAATCGAGGAGTGATCGGAATGATAAAAAAGGTTGTTTTTATGGGAACACCGGATTTTGCGGTCGGGACATTAAAGGCTCTGATCGATTCAAAATACGAGGTGGCGGCCGTTTTTTCCCAGCCGGATAAACCAAAGGGACGCGGCAAAGCACTTCAGATGACGCCGGTGAAGGCAGTGGCCAGCGAGGCAGGAATTCAGGTGTATCAGCCGGTAAAAATTCGGGAGGAGCAGTGGATTTCCGTATTGAAGGAGCTGGAGCCGGATGTGATCGTGGTAGTGGCATTTGGACAGATCATTCCGGAGTCCGTTCTGAAGATTCCGAAATATGGATGCATCAACGTGCATGCTTCGCTGCTGCCGAAATATCGCGGTGCGGCGCCGATTCAGTGGGCAGTTATTGACGGTGAAAAGGAATCCGGTGTGACAACGATGCAGATGGATGAAGGACTGGATACAGGAGATATGCTTTTAAAGGAAACCGTAGCACTGGACAAAACGGAGACCGGAGGAAGTCTGTTTGAAAAATTAAGTACGGTAGGGGCACAGCTGCTGATTCGGACGCTTGAAGCGTTGGAAAATGGCACGGTGAAGCCGCAGAAACAGCCGGCCGAAAGTCCGACGCCTTACGCAGCCATGCTCACAAAGCAGCAGGGTGAGGTGGACTGGAATCAGAATGCAGAGAAAATTGAATGTCTGATCCGCGGTCTGAATCCGTGGCCGAGCGCCTATACGCATTACCGTGGGAAGACTCTGAAGCTGTGGGGGGCGCAGGCTGTGCAAGGCGATGAGCCATTTGAAAATGTAAAGCCGGGAGCTGCAGTGAAGGTGACAAAAACAGAGCTTGTAATCCAGACGGGAAGCGGTCTTCTTTCTTTGAAGGAAGTGCAGCCGGAGGGAAAAAAACGGATGGCTGTGGATGCATTTCTGCGTGGTTATCCGGTAGAATGCGGCGAATGCTTCGGCTGCGTTCGGGAACAATAACAAAAAGCAGGAAGGAGAGGGCTTATGAATCTGCTTGCATCAGGTGTAAATTCATTTTATGGCGGATATGGATACGGGGGCTATGGCTATATGGTTGACTGGACGTATCTGCTTGTGATCGCGGGACTGGTACTTTCTTTGATTGCCTCTTCCAATGTAAAGAGTACGTTCAACCGATATTCGAGAGTCCGCAGCATGTCGGGACTGACAGGGGCAGCTGCGGCAGAGAAGGTGCTGCACAGCGCCGGAATTTACGATGTCTCAATTCAGAGGATCAGTGGAGAACTGACAGACCATTATGATCCGCGGACAAAAACACTGCGGCTTTCGGACAGTACATACGGTTCGAATTCTATTGCAGCGGTCTGTGTTGCGGCACATGAATGCGGTCATGCAATTCAGGACAAGGAGAAGTACGGTCCGCTTGTATTGCGCAGTACTCTGGTACCGGCAGCAAATTTCGGCTCCTCTTTATCGTGGCCGATTTTTATCGCAGGACTGGTTTTTTCCATTCATCCGCTGGTAACTGCCGGAATCGTACTGTTTTCACTTGCGGTACTCTTTCAGCTTGTGACGCTTCCGGTGGAGTTTAATGCATCATCACGGGCATTGCGGATTCTGGAATCCAGTCATATGCTTGGCGATACGGAACTGTCCGGAGGACGGAAAGTATTAAAGGCTGCGGCGCTTACGTATGTGGCGAGTCTTGCGGCATCAATTTTGCAGCTGCTGCGTCTGATTATTCTGGCGGGAGGAAGAAGACGAGATGACTAAACCGGTTAATATCAGAGAAATTGCGCTCGGAATTCTGATGGAAATTACAGAAGAGGAAGCATACAGCCATATTGTGCTTCGTGAAGTACTGGAAAAATATCAGTATCTTGAAAAGAGAGACCGGGCTTTTATTTCACGGGTCGTGGAAGGAACGCTGGAGCATATGATCCAGCTTGATTATATCATTGAACAGTTTTCCAATGTACCGGTCTATAATATGAAACCACTGATCCGTAATCTGCTGCGGATTTCCGTGTATCAGCTGAAATACATGGACAGCGTTCCGGATTCTGCGGTATGCAATGAAGCGGTGAAGCTTGCCCAAAGAAGAGGCTTTTATAATCTGAAGGGCTTCGTAAATGGAGTGCTGCGCAATACGGCGCGCCGGTTAAGTCAGGTGAAGTATCCGGATGAAACAGCAGATCCGCTTCATTATCTGTCCGTTCGTTATTCTTTTCCAATCTGGATGCTCGACAAATGGATGCAGCAGTTCGGATATGAAACGACAGAAAAGATCTGCCGGGATTCTCATATGGAAAAAGGTACGGTTGTTCGTTGTGACCTGCAGAAGGCATCAAAAGACGAGATTATCGAAGAACTGAAAAAGGATGGCATCACTGTGCGGCAGCATCCGTATCTGGATTATGCACTGACACTTTCTGATTATAATTATATAGGGGCACTTTCCGCTTTTAAAAAGGGCTGGATTACAGTTCAGGATATCAGTTCCATGCTGGTGGCAGAGGCAGCAGCTCCGAACTGGGGGGATTACTGTATCGATGTCTGTGCGGCGCCGGGTGGAAAGAGCCTTCATATTGCAGAAAAACTGATGGGAAGCGGATATGTGGAAGCACGTGATGTTTCCGAACGCAAAGTTGCACTGATGCAGGAAAACATTGAGCGTACGGATGCGATCAATATTCGTGCGGCTGTCTGGGATGCAACGGTACGGGATCCGGAATCAGTAAAAAAAGCGGATATCGTACTTGCGGATGTGCCGTGCTCAGGACTGGGTGTGATTGGCAAAAAACAGGATATCAAGTATAAAATGTCAGAAAAAAGGCAGCAGGATATCATCCGGCTGCAGCGCAGAATTCTTTCTGTCGTGCAGGAATACGTAAGGCCGGGAGGGGTACTGATTTACAGCACCTGTACCATCGGCGCAGATGAGAATCAGTATAACCTGAAATGGTTTCTGGAAAATTTCCCGTTCCGGCTTGAGAGCATTGATCCATATATTTGTGACGAACTGAAGGGCAAAACAACAGCAGGAGGTTATATTCAGCTGCTGCCGGGAGTGCATGAATCAGATGGATTTTTCATCGCAAGGCTCAAGCGTCTGAAAGAAGAAAACTGACCAGAAAAAACGGATGCGACAGAAATGAAACAAAGAGCAACAGGAAAAAGGAGCGCCATGGAAGAAAAAGAGGTACTGGAGAAGAGATCGGGTAAAAAAGATATCCGGTCAATGGATTATGAGCAGGTATGTCAGGAGGTGGCACTGCTTGGAGAAAAGCCGTTTCGTGCAAAACAGCTTTATCAGTGGATGCATGAAAAGCTGGCAGGCAGCTTTGATGAGATGACGAATCTTCCGAAAAACTTCCGGGAAAAGCTGAAGGAGCAGTACGATTATACTGTGCTGACGCTGGAGGACCGTCTGGTTTCCGGAGTTGACGGAACAGAGAAATATCTGTTTGGACTGGAAGACGGGAACGTGATCGAAAGCGTGCTGATGCGTTATCATCACGGAAATTCTGTATGTATTTCATCTCAGGTTGGCTGCCGGATGGGCTGTCGGTTCTGCGCATCGACGCTTGGAGGTTTGACAAGGCAGCTGCGTCCTTCCGAAATGCTGGAACAGATTTATGAAATTCAGAAAATTTCCGGAGAACGCGTTTCCAATCTTGTACTTATGGGTACAGGAGAACCTCTTGATAATTATGACAATCTGCTGCAGTTTCTGAAGCTGCTCACCGATGAGCACGGGCTGCATATCAGCCAGAGGAATGTAACTGTTTCGACATGTGGAATTGTGGAAAACATGAGAAGGCTCGCCGATGAGAAGCTTCAGATCACGCTTGCGCTGTCTTTGCATGCGTCAGGCCAGGAAAAAAGAAAAGAACTGATGCCGATTGCATTTAAATATGAAATTCATGATGTATTGGATGCCTGCCGCTATTATTTTGATCAGACCGGCAGGAGAATTACATTTGAATACAGTCTGGTTGGCGGAGTAAATGACAGCGATAAGGATGCAAGGGATCTGGCAGCGCTGATTGGAGACATCAATTGTCATGTGAATCTGATTCCGGTCAATCCAATCAAGGAACGGAGCTTTGTGCAGCCGTACCGTGAGGTGATTGAAGCATTTAAAAATAAACTTGAAAAAAATCATATAAATGTTACTATTAGGAGAGAGATGGGCCGTGATATTGGCGGAGCCTGCGGTCAGCTCAGAAAAAGCTACATTGACGCGAAAGGAAGGACCGGGCAGGGATGAAAGCGTACAGTATAACAGATATTGGAAAAAAACGCTCAATGAACCAGGATTTTGTCTATGCTTCGGATCAGCCGGTTGGGAACCTGAAAAACCTGTTGATTGTTGCAGATGGAATGGGTGGACATAATGCCGGTGATCTGGCGTCGCGCTACACGGTGCAGGAGATGCTTGCATACATAAAAGAGTCAGAAGAAGACAGGCCTGTGCCGCTTCTGAGCATGGCGATCCATCATGCAAATGAGCAGGTGCTGGAAAAGGCAGAGAGCGAAAAAGAACTGGAAGGTATGGGAACGACACTGGTGGCTGCGACGATACAGAACGAATATCTGTATGTGGCGAATGTCGGAGACAGCAGACTGTACCTGATCGATGACGGAATTGAGCAGATCACGCACGATCATTCCCTTGTGGAAGAAATGATACGGATTGGAGAACTGCAGCGGAAGGACGCCAAAAATCATCCGGATCGTAATGTGATTACCCGCGCGATTGGTGTTCGGGTGCCGGTGCGCGTGGATTTTTTTGATGTAAAACTGGAGCATGGAGATACAATTTTGCTCTGTTCCGACGGACTGACCAACATGGTAGA
>CAKRPI010000003.1 GCA_934376945.1 uncultured Lachnospiraceae bacterium
ATCATCAAAAGCATACTCGTTGAAGTAGGAATGAAACATAGAGGTTTATAACTTTTTATAAGTTTTCAGTAACGGAATTCCATGTTTGGAGAATGTCATGCTCATCTTTTGATGAATGGGGTAAATTATAAAGAAGCGGTCCGTGTCCATGAAAACGGCATAAAGGATGAAGATATCCGGGAGAAATTTACAGAATATGCAAAACGGAAGATATTATATGTGCGTGATGGCGGTGACAGTCATGGCGTATCGGAGCGTGCAGCCACTCTTGCACCAGATTTTGGAATCACGTATCGCACACCGGTTTTTGCAATTCATAAAAAAGGCCATTACGGAGGTATTGTGGGCTGTGCATTTACGGACTGGAAAGAGTATGAAAATCTGGTAAAAGAGGTAAGAAGACGCGGCGGCAATTTTATTAAAGTGATGTTTTCCGGCATTCTTGATTTTGCAGACTGCGGCCATGTGACAGAACCGCCGCTTACGCGACAGGAGATCCGGGAGATGATCCATATTGCACACGAGGAAGGGTTTGCCGTGATGGCACACGTCAATGGTGCGCAGGCAGTGCTTGATGCAGTGGAAGCCGGAGTGGATTCTGTAGAACACGGCAATTTTATGGATGAAGAATGTTTGCAGGCACTTTCCGAAAGTGAAAGTGTCTGGGTACCGACTTTCGTGACGATCACAAATCTGATCGGGGGAGGCCGGTTTGATGATCAGGCAATCCGTCAGCTAAAGCAGGAGCAGGGAGAACGAATCCGCAGGGGGTTTGAACTTGGAGTTAAAATTGCACTCGGAAGCGATGCGGGAGCCTGGCGTGTTCTGCATGGGCAGGGACTGCTCGATGAATATCGGGAATTGACGGAGCTGATGACCAAACCGGAAGAAAAGAAGGAAGAGAGAGCGGAAAAATTTATGCTTACCAGGGAAGAACTGGATAAAAGACTGCAGAAGGGTGAGGCGATGATTCGAAAAAAATTCTGAAAATTTAAAGAAAAGACTGTTGCAAAAATATTAAATTTTGGTTGTGTGAATGCAAAACGGCGGTATGTGTCTTGCGAAAACAGGGGATGCGTGGTATGATGCATAATAATGGTATTGGTTCAATACCAGTTTTTTGTGTTGAATTTTAACTAAATCAGGCTCCCGGCAAAGCCGCGCAGAGCAATAAGCAGTGGGTTGCGAATATTCGCCTGGCAGGGGGGAGTCTGAACGCAGAATAAGCATTCCCATGCTTCAAGGTGCGCGGAGCACTAAGCGGTGGATGGGATGACCGTATATTTACGGATCCCGGACAGATTCGAGCATGATGGAAAAGAAAGAAATGGAGGATGTGACATGATGAACAGAAGGATGAGAAAGCTTAGACTGACTCTTGGAATGTCACTGGCCATCGTAAGCCTTACGGCAGGATGCAGTCAACTGAAAAAGCCGCAGGAGACGGAAACGCAGACGCAGAGCGAGACAGAGACCAAAAAAGAGACAGAAAGTGAGACAGTGACTGAAACAGAGTCAGAAACAGAGCTTCAGACAGATATCGCATATACGTCACAGGATAAGAGCGTTCAGATTACGCTTCCGGACAGCACATGGAAGGTAACACAGGATGCGGATGAAATGAGAGTGTTTTCTTCCGGCTCTGCAGCAATGATCAATATCGTTCACGCAGCAAATGATACACAGATGAAGAATATTTCCGTGTATGAATCGGAGGATGCGCTGAAGGAAAGCCTGACGAAGCAGTATACAGGTTCCGATGCATTTACGGTTCAGAGCTTTGAGACTGCAGCGGCAGGCGCACTGAAGACGTATGAGTATGTTGTGAAATATAATTCTACGAGTATGTGGTCCTATTCCGTTACGTATGCAATTCTTGCAGACAATGAGGCATACGTGATCCAGGGTACGGTGACAGATGACAATAAGGTACTGCTGGAAGCGGTAAAGAATTCGGTGGAGAGCTTTAAAGTACTCGGTGATTCCGTCTTCAATCTGACGCAGGCCGGGACAGTACAGAATCAGTCTGAGACAGCCGAATCTGAGACGGAAGAGGATGATGCAGATGCTGAACTGAGAACGCTGCAGGATTACGGTACGACAGCAACACTTTATGCGAACGATAATGTGAATATCCGCCAGAATCCAAGCACAGGCTCGGATGATAATATTATCGGTTCACTGGAAAAGGGACAGGCAGTGATCGTAATCGGCGAGACATCAAAATGGTTCAAGGTCAACGTTGACGGAAACATCGGATACGTGAGCAAGGAATTTCTGGTAAGTACGCCGGTATCAGAGACAGACAGCCAGGAGACAGAAGCACAGACGGAATCTGAAAAGACGGATGATGATCAGCCGGGAGATTCCTCTGCGATCGATGCGGAAAAGAACAGTCTGGTGGATTACGGCGGGTCAAGAACTTTGTATACAACAACAGATGTCAATGTGCGTCAGGAGCCCGGTACAAACAGCCAGATCGTAGATGGTCTTGGAAGCGGGCAGGAGGTTACGGTAGTCGGCGAGACGGACAACTGGTATGTGGTTTCTGTAAACGGAACGATCGGATATATTTCCAAGTCCTATATGGGGACTTCTCAGCCGCAGACAGGAACTAGAGATGATGACGGCGGCGGTACGACTGACGATGGCGGTGGTAACGGTGGCGGAGACACAAATGACGACGGTGGCGGAACGAACGGTTATTCCGGCACCATCAGCGGAACGATCAAGAGTGTTTCCGGAGACAGCATTGTAGTTGCAGGCGATGACGGAAAGGTCTATACGATCAATACATCGGATGCTTCCATTGATACATCAAATGGTATGTATGAAGGACTTTATGTGAGCGCAAGTGTGGAAACGGCACCGGATGGCACGCTGGTTGCATCGGATGTGACAGGACATTAACCGGGTCAGGTGTTCCCCTGCTTCCATTGCTGGGCGCAATAAGCAGCGGATTGTGAATATCCGTTTTGACTTCTCAGGTACATATTCGGAAGGAAAGAGTATATTTTAAAGAAAAGAGGGAGGGCAGCCGGCGCATCAAAAAGCTTTGCGGCTGTCCTTTTCCTGCATCAGAGAATCAGGGTAAAATGAAAAGGAAGAGTGAAAGAACAGGAGAGAGAAAATGCAGCAGGATGCGTTAATACTGGATGTAGACGGAACACTTTGGAATTCAACGGAAATCGTTGCGAAGGCCTGGACGAAGGCAGTGAAGGAAGGCGGCGGAAGCCGGACGATCACAGCAAAAATGCTGCAGGAACAGTTCGGAAAGACGATGAAGGTCATTGCAGACAATCTGCTCCCGGAGCTGACACCGCAACAGCGCTATGCAATTATGGATGTTTGCTGCGTCTATGAGCATGAAGCGCTGGAAGAGGATCCGTGTCGGATTTGTTATCCGGGGGTCATTCAGACGATCAAGGAGCTGGCGAAGCATACAAAGCTTATGATCGTGAGCAACTGTCAGTCCGGCTATATTGAACTCTTTCTTCGGAAAACGGGACTGGAGCAATACATTACAGATAAAGAATGCTACGGAGATACCGGAAAAAACAAGGATGAAAATATCCGTCTGGTAGTAGAACGAAATCATCTGCAGCATCCCGTTTACGTAGGGGATACACAAGGAGACTGCGATGCGGCGGAAAAGGCGGGAGTGCCGTTTGTATTTGCTTCCTATGGATTCGGACAGGCATCACGTGCGGATGCGGTGATCAGTTCGTTTGATGAATTGCTAAAGCTTGTGCGGGCGTAAGCGGAAAGGAGCAGAAATATGAGACGCATTTTGTGGATGGTATTGATGAACCTGTGGTATGTGCCATATGGGATCATCAGACTTTTACGTATGGCGGCACATCCGGAAAACTATACCGATGAGGAACGGTATGCATTGATCCGGCAGATCGACAATCGTGCGATCCGGGGCGGCCGGGTTGAAATAGAAGGACACGGTCTGGAAAATCTTCCGCGGGAAGACGGATATATTCTCTATCCGAACCATCAGGGAATGTTTGATGTGCTGGCTATTCTTCAGCTGATGGAGCGCCCGACCTCCGTAGTTCTGAAAAAAGAGCTGGAAAATATTCCGTTTCTGAAACAGGTAATTGCCTGCCTTGGTGCCCTTCCGATCGACCGCAAGGATCCTCGCCAGGGAATGAAAATTATTTTGCAGGTGACCAAGGAAGTAATGGAAGGTAAAAATTTCATTATTTTTGCTGAAGGAACACGAAGCCGAAACGGAAATGAGCTGCTTGATTTTAAGGGAGGCAGCTTTAAGTGCGCAGTGAAATCAAAATGTCCGATTGTACCGGTGGCGCTGATTGATTCCTATAAGGCGTTTGATACGGGATCCATTGCAAAGACAAAGGTACAGGTGCATTTTCTGGAACCGATTTATTTTGACGAGTATGAAAATATGAAAACGACAGAGATCGCTGCACTTGTAAAGGCGCGGATCGAATCGTGTATTTCGGAATATACCGGGAAAGAGCAGCACGGCTGAGAATACACGTATAAAAAAGATAGTCAGGGAGACAATATACCCAAAGGAAACGGGCAGTTGTCTCCCTGCTTCAGTTAGAGTGGACTTCTGCGGAAAGGATGGTATGGGAAATCAGATAGTCGGAAAACAGAGTATTGCGTTTGAAAATCCGGTGTACCTGGAAGGAAGTGCATCGGTGGTGGGGCCGAAGGAGGAAGCAGGCCCTCTTGGAGCGTGGTTTGATGTGAAAGAGGAAGATCCGCTGTTCGGAAAAGAGACGTGGGAGCAGGCAGAGAGTGAGATGCAGAATCTGGCACTGCAAACGGCTGTCCAAAAAGCAAGGCTGCAGCTTTCCGAGATCCGTTTTTTGTTTGGAGGGGATCTTCTGGCGCAGCTGACGGCCACTTCATTTGGAAATGAAAAGACAAAGCTTCCGCTTTTCGGGCTTTATGGAGCCTGCTCAACCTGCGGAGAGTCCCTGACACTTGCGGCGATGAGCGTGGCCGGAGGGTTTGCCGACCATGCGGCAGCGGTGACCTCGAGTCATTTCGCAAGTGCGGAAAAAGAATTTCGTTTTCCTCTTGGCTACGGGAGTCAGCGTCCGCTGGCAGCGACCTGGACCGTGACCGGAAGCGGAGCCTTTGTGCTTGGGACAAGGCACGGCTACGTGCGGATAAGTGGTGTGACGCCCGGGAAAATTGTTGATATGGGTGTGCGTGACAATATGAATATGGGCGCGTGCATGGCTCCGGCTGCCTGTTCTACGATCTGTCAGAATCTTCTTGATTTTGGTCGTGAGCCACAGGAATATGACCGGATTATTACGGGGGACCTTGGAAGTGTCGGGAAAGAAATCCTGCTGCAGCTGATCAAAGATCGTGGATTTGACATTGAAGCACAGCATATGGATTGCGGTATTGAAATTTATGATCCTGAAACACAGGATACACACGCAGGAGGAAGCGGCTGCGGCTGTGCGGCAGTTGTACTTGCCGCACTGATTCTCCCGAAACTGCGAAAGGGCAGCTGGAGGCGGGTATTGTTTGTGCCGACCGGCGCACTTCTTTCAAAAGTCAGCTTCAATGAAGGCCAGACAATTCCGGGGATTGCGCACGGAGTGATACTGGAACGAGTCTGAGAAAGGATGAGACGTATGGAATACTGGAATGCATTCTGGGTAGGAGGACTGATCTGTGCACTTGTGCAGATCCTTCTGGAAAAAACAACACTTTTGCCGGGACGGATCATGGTACTTCTTGTCATGGCAGGGGCAGTGCTTGGGGCGTTTGGATGGTATGATCCGCTGATCGAATATGCAGGAGCCGGAGCATCGGTACCGCTTCCGGGATTTGGAAATATTCTGTGGAAGGGTGTACGCGAGGCGGTGGATCAGAACGGATTTTTCGGCTTGTTTCTGGGAGGGTTTCAGGCAGGTGCGGCAGGAATCAGCGGTGCGCTGATTTTCAGTTATCTTGCAAGCTGGATCTTTGAGCCGAAAATGAAGGATGTACAGTAAAGCTTTCAATGCCCGCTGACATAAGCATTCCATCCACCGCTTAGTGCTCCGCGTACTTGAAGCGGGGGAATGCTTATCTGCGGTAAAACGGACATTCGCAATCCGCTTTGCGATCTGTGTTCAAAGAGGATAACCTGCGACAGGAAAAGAACGGAAGGAAAAATACAGACAGGGTTGAAAAGATGGAAGAAAACCGGGACAAACAAAGGAGAACAGAACAAAGAAGGACAGAAAAAAGAAGAACAGAAATCGGAGAAGAAAAGAAAGCAGAAGGTGGTTCAAAAAAACGCCGCCTGCAATTTCGTATGGAAGAGCAGGATGCGGGCAGAACTATCGGAGCGTATCTGACACGGACACAGGGCTTTACAAAAATGCAGGTAAAGCGTATGAAATATCAGCCGGGAGGAATCCTTGTGGACGGAGTACAGGCAAGAGTCACACACGTGCTTTTGACGGGGGAATTGCTGGATATATCGATCGAGACGGGAAAGCAGCGCTACGCAGCGGAAACGAGAGAAAGGGAGCCGTCCGAAAGCAAAGAAGCGGAAAATGAAAAAAGAAAGATCCAGAAAAACGGAAGACTTACATGGAAAGAGATCCTTTATGAGGATTCAGATGTCATTGCAGTCTGGAAAGCACATGGAATTCCGCTTCATCCTGCTCATGGCCACCATGGGGATACGCTGATGGATATGCTGCAGGAAACGCTTGCAAAAAGGGACGGATGTGAAAAGCGGGCAGTACAGCTGTACAGCATCGGACGGCTGGACCTTGATACAAGCGGGATCGTTGTGTTTGCGAGAAATCAGGTGGCGGCTCAGCGGCTGTGGAAGCAAAGAGAAGACGGCCGCTTCAAAAAGCAGTATCTTGCAAGGTGTGAGGGGCATTTCCCGGAAGAAGCAAAGGAAGAACAGTGTATCTCACTTCCGATTGCGCCGGTATCCGGAGAATTGAACCGTATGCAGGCAGACCGTGAGGGCAAACGTGCAGTTACTTATTATCAGATCTGGCGGGAAATGGAAAAGGAAACATGGCTTTTACTTCATCTGGATACGGGAAGAACGCATCAGATCCGGGTACATATGGCATGGCTGGGACATCCGCTTGTGGGAGATTCTCTTTACGGGAACGGGACAGCAGGAAAAACTTATGCGGCCTTAAGTGCAGCCGCGGCTGTTTTTTTTCAGCCGTTTACCGGGGAGCGGATCGTATTGAATTATCTTGACAAAGCACAGCGCGGCGAGTAAGCTGATTAAGAAAATGAGCGCTGAGGCAGGGGAGGGCAGATATGGCAGATATTGAGGCACTGGTTGGAAGGCAGCGTGCTTATTTTGAAACAGGGAAAACAAAATCAGTTTCCCGGAGGATCAAAGCGCTTCAGATTTTAAAGCGTGAGATTCAGAAACGGGAAGCACAGATTGAGGCTGCCCTGCAGGCAGATTTGAAAAAATCCGGGTTTGAGACGTATATGTGTGAGACCGGCCTGGTACTTGCGGAGCTTTCCCATATGCTTCGGCATCTGAGCAGCTATGCAAAGGATCGCAGGACGGCTACGCCGCTTGCACAGTTCCATGCAAGAAGCTTTACAAGCGCGCAGCCGTACGGAGTTGTGCTTGTCATGTCTCCGTGGAATTATCCGTTCATGCTTGCGCTGGAGCCTGTAATTGGTGCAATCGCAGCCGGAAATTGCGTGATTATAAAGCCAAGCGCCTATGCGCCGCAGACCTCTGCTGTGATCGCAGAACTGATCAGAGGCTGCTTTGCGCCGCATTTTGTGGCCGTGGTAGAGGGCGGAAGAGCAGAAAACACAAGGCTTCTGGAACAGAAATTTGATTTTATTTTTTTTACGGGAAGCGTAAGTGTCGGAAGACTTGTGATGAAAAAGGCAGCGGAGTATCTGACACCTGTGTGTCTGGAGCTTGGCGGAAAAAGCCCGTGTATCGTAGATGAGACAGCAAATCTGAAGCTGGCGGCACGGCGGATCGTATTCGGTAAATTTCTGAATCTTGGACAGACGTGCGTGGCTCCGGATTATCTGTTTGTACATGAAAAAGTGAAGGAACAGCTGCTTAAGGAGATCAGAGGCTGTATCCGGCAGCAGTTTGGAGAAAATCCGCTTGAAAATGAGAATTACGGGCGTATCGTCAATAAAAAGCATTTTCAGAGACTTTGTCATTTGCTGGACGGTGCGGAGATAAAGATCGGAGGAAGACAGAATCCGGATACACTTCAGATTGAGCCAACTGTGGCAGAGCCTGTTTCGCCGTCGGATCCGCTGATGCAGGAGGAAATTTTCGGACCGATCCTTCCGGTACTGACCTTTCAGGAGCTTTCAGAAGTGATCTCCTATGTGACGCATCAGGAAAAACCGCTGGCACTGTATTTGTTTACGACAAGCCGCAGCCATGAAAAGCAGATTCTGAAGTACTGCAGCTTCGGAGGAGGCTGCATCAATGATACCGTTATCCACCTTGCTACCAGCAATATGGGATTTGGCGGAGTCGGAGCAAGCGGTATGGGCAGCTACCATGGAAAGGAAAGCTTTGAACTGTTCAGCCACCGCCGCAGTATTGTGAAAAAATATAACTGGATCGATCTTCCGATTCGTTATCAGCCGTATACGTCATGGAAAAGGTTTCTTCTGAAACGGTTTCTGCGATAAAATCCAATCGTAACCGTTCAGAGCCAGCCTTCAAAATGCTGCACATTTCGTTGGTGTGGCGCATTCGCCAAACAAAATGTAAAGCGGACATTCGCAATCCGCTTTGCTACTTACCTGCGTTCAAAAACAGGATTAAAAATACGGAAAGGATAAAACAAAAATGGAATACAGAGAATTCCTTGATTTTTTAGAGCGTGCGGAAAAGCTTAAATGCAATACGCGTCATTCCTGGACTTCATCCGGACGCCGGGAAAGCGTGGCAGAACACAGCTGGCGTCTTGCTTTGATGGCAATGCTGCTGCAGGAGAAATTTCAGGAGCTGGATATGAACAAGGTGATAAAAATGTGCCTGATTCATGATCTTGGAGAGGCGGTCACCGGAGATATTCCGACATTTGAAAAGACAGAAAAAGATGAGGCAGTCGAAAGCAAAGCGGTAGAAGAGCTGTTTGGGACACTTCCGGAAAGGCAGCGCCGGGAGATGACCGGGCTGTTTGCAGAAATGAATGCACTTAAAACAAGGGAGGCCAGACTTTACAAAAGTCTGGATAAGCTGGAGGCGCTGATTCAGCACAACGAGGCGGAGCTGTCGACGTGGCTTCCCCTTGAATACGATCTGCAGATGACATACGGCACAGAGGAATGCAGCTTTGATTCGTATATCGAAGGATTGCGGGAAGTGGTGCGAGAGGATTCCAGACGTAAGATATCTTTTGATCCTGCATCATAAGATGTTAAGGTTAAAAGATGCCTTAAGCCATAAAACCACTCCTGTGCAAGCACATCGTGGTTTCAGGCTTTTGATCTTGGCATCATCATAAAATAATAACAGGAAAGGAAAACAATACATAGCTGTATTTGGTTTTGACAGAAGAAAATGGAAAATACGAAAATAAAGGTAGCAAAGTTCGGTGGAAGCTCTCTGGCGGATGCCGCGCAGTTTCAGAAAGTAAAGGAAATTGTGGAGAGTGATCCGACAAGGCGCTACGTAGTGCCATCGGCACCGGGAAGGCGCTGCAGCGGGGATGAGAAGGTGACAGATCTTCTGTACTGCTGCTATGAAAAAGCAGTAAACAAAGAGAATTATAAAGAAGTATTGGAGCAGATCCGTGCACGTTACGAAGAAATTATTCATGAATTGAGCCTGAACGTGACGCTGGACAAACAATTCGAGATGATAGAGGAGGCATTTCTTGCAGGGGCCGGTGAAGAATATGCCGCATCGCGAGGCGAGTATCTAAATGCAATCCTGCTGGCGGATTTCCTTGGCTATACCTTTATTGATGCAGCGGAGGTGATTCGTTTTGACCGGGATGGAAAATTTCAGTCTGAGCGCACCAACTTTTTCCTGAAAGAAAAACTGAAAAAAGTACCGCGCGCAGTCATTCCCGGGTTTTATGGAGCGGACGATGCAGGAAATATCCATACGTTTTCCAGAGGCGGTTCAGATGTGACGGGAGCCGTTGTGGCCCGTGGAGCGGGGGCACAGCTTTACGAAAACTGGACGGATGTTTCCGGCTTTCTGCTGGCAGATCCGACCATTATCGATCATCCGAAAAAGATTGATATTATGACATTTAGTGAATTAAGAGAGCTGGCTTACCGCGGTGCAACCGTACTTCATGAGGAGGCCGTATATCCGGCGAGAAGAGAAGGCATCTCTATTCATATACGTAATACGAACGCACCGCAGGAAAACGGAACGATCATCTGTCAGGCATTGAAGCCGGAGGAGGAAGTACCGATTACGGGAATTGCCGGAAGAAGAAACTTTGCAGCGGTCAATATTGCGAAAAACTGTATGAATTCAGAACCGGGATTTTGTAAAAAGCTGCTGGAGGCATTTGAAGAAAATGAGATTTCCTTTGAACATATGCCATCCGGAATCGATACGGTCAGCGTGATTCTTCCAAAAGAAGCGTATGAGCAGAAGGAGGATGCGATCATGGCATCTTTGAATCGTTTGCTTGCACCGGATAAGATCGAGGTAGACCGTGATATGGCGCTTGTAACGGTAGTCGGAAAGGGAATGCGATCTGTCAGCGGGATTGCGGCAACCTTTTTCTCCAGCCTGGGCGCGGCGAATGTCAACATCAAAATGATCGATATGGGATCAAACGAGGTCAACTGTACGATCGGTGTGAAAAATGAAGACTTTGAACAGGCGATCCGTGCACTGTACTACGCTCTGGTGGAGCCGGAACGCGCCGGGGGCGTTGTTGGCACAGGCACTGTATGAAAGAAGAAAACCATTGGTGGGAAACTACCTCTGGTTTTTTTATTTGGATAAAACAGATTGCAGAAAAAAAGCCTTTTTAAAAACGAAAAATCATGCAAAATGCCACTGAAAACCGAGGAGAAGCCAGATGAAAACGGGTAATATGCAGAAAAACATTTTTTCTCATATGGACGAAAACAGCAAACTGCGGTAGAATAAAACAGACGGTCTGCTTAGCTTAAGAAAATCGGAACAAAGCTTTTTGCGTTTCCGAGTGATTGAGCAGACGGAAAAAGAAAGACGGAGGAAAAGACATGTATTTACTGTATTTTGTTCTGTGGGTCATATTTAATGGTGCGGTGACGGTGGAGATCTGTGCATTCGGTGTTGTGATCGCGGCAGTAATTTTTGCATTCACCTGCAGATTCATGGATTACAGCGTAAAAAAAGAAAAAATGCTTTATCGGCGTATTTTTAAGATGGTGCGGTATCTTTTCGTGTTGCTTTGTGAGATCATCCGGGCAAATTTTACCGTAATTCATATGATCCTCTCAGAGAAAGAAGAGATTGAACCGGTGCTGGTCAGCTTTCGGACGGATATGAAAACGCAGACCGGAAAGGCGTTTCTGGCTAATGCGATCACACTGACGCCGGGAACGATTACCGTAACACTGGAAGGGCAGGAGTATCTGGTGCACTGTCTGGATGAAAGTCTGGCAGTCGGTGTGGATTCTTCAGTATTTGTTGATCTGTTAAAGGATATGGAAGCATCAAAGGCAGGGGAGGCATAAAGAGATGGGAAAAGGAATCGTTGGCTTGGATAATGCGTATCAGGCAGTATTTGTGGCTGCACTTATTTTTCTTGCAGTCATGTTGATTCTTTGCCTGATCCGGGCCATTATCGGTCCGCGGATTGCAGACCGCATTGTATCGGTCAATATGATGGGAACGATGGTCATGGTTATCATCGCAATTCTGACCGTGATGCTGCAGGAAGGATATCTGGCAGATATCTGTATTATTTATGCAATGATCAGCTTTCTTGCTGTGATCGTACTGACCAAGGTTTATATGGGAGTATATCAGGAAAAAAAGCAGAAGGAGGAAAAAGAAGATGGCGGTATTTGAATGGGTGCGCTTCCTTGCAGGCGCTGTTTTTCTGCTTTGCGGTCTTGGAATTTTTCTGATTGAGATGATCGGTGTATTTCGTTTTAAATATGTGCTGAACCGGATGCATGCGGCAGCGATGGGAGATACCCTTGGAATTGGTTTTGCGCTGCTTGGACTGATCCTGATGAACGGCTGGAATTTTACTTCTGCAAAATTTCTGCTGGTCATTGTTTTTTTGTGGTTTGCTTCTCCGGTTTCGTCTCATTTGATTGCGAGACTGGAAGTGACAACGAATGAGGACGAAGAGCCTCATTACAGGAAAATGACATTGCGGGAGCTGGAAAGGACGCTTCAGGAAAAAAAGACGGATGCAGGGAAAGTATCGCATCCGGAGGTAAGCAGCAAGGAGGAGAGGGTATGAATCTGTTTCTTTTTATTTTGCTTGGATTTCTTCTGGCCTGTGCCATTTCGGTAAGCCTTTCCAGAAATCTCCTCAACTCAATATTGATTTACATGTCTTACAGTCTGGTTGCGTCCGTGATCTGGATCCTTCTGGAGTCACCGGATCTGGCGATTACGGAAGCCGCGGTCGGAGCCGGTATTACAAGTGTTCTCTTTTTTGTTACGCTTAAGAAAATTCATGCGATGATGGATGAAACGAATGAAGCGTCTGAAACGGATGGCTCACTTACTGGGCTTTCGGCAGGAAAAACGGAAAAATGCAGGGAATCGGCAGAACTTCCGACGGCAGAAACGGAAAAATGCGGGGAATCGGCAGAACTTTCGATAGCAGAAACAGAAAAAAACGAAGCTCCGATAAAAGTACCAGATAATAGAAAAGAAATAGTGGCCGGGAAGATGGCCGCAGGAAGGACGGAAGGAGGAAAAAACAGTGAGCCGGAAAATTCCAGAGGAACAGTATAAAAAAACACGCTCGTACCATCTGAAGCAGTGGCTGGACGGTACCAGGGATCCGTTTGTTGATACGGTAGAAATGAAGCCGCAGCAGGAATTTCAGGAAGACACTGCCGTATTGGAGCAGCGAAGTGAAGAAAAAAAGGAAATTTTTGAGCGTGTCTTTGATGTGGAGCATAATGCAGAGATGCGGCTGTTCCAGAGAATTTACCGGCTGTTCAGTGCATTGTTTTGTCTCAGTCTGGTGCTGGTTCTTCTGACCGGAGTTTCTTATCTTCCGACCTTCGGACACGCAGAAAATCCGGTCAATAATGAGGTGCCGGAGCGCTACATCGAAAACGGGCTGCAGGAGACCGGTGCGGTCAATATTGTAACGGGCATGATTCTTGATTACAGAGCCTTTGATACACTTGGAGAATCGCACGTACTGTTTATTGCAACGTGTACCGTGCTGATCTTGCTGCGTATCGATAAGAAAAAGGGAAAAGACAGTATTGCGGAGCGGGAGGCAAACGACCGGATCTATGAGCCGAAAAATGATGTGATCCTTCAGACGGTAGCAAAAATTCTGGTTCCGCCGATCATTATTTTTGGAATTTATGTGATCCTCTGCGGGCATCTTGGACCCGGCGGCGGTTTTTCCGGAGGAGCGGTGATCGGAGCAGGACTGATTCTGTATCTGAATGCGTTCGGATTTGCAAAGACAGAACGGTTCTTTACCGCGAAAACGTATAAGTGGATGAGCTTTGGTGCGCTGGCCTGTTATGCGTTGGCGAAAAGCTATTCCTTCTATACAGGAGCAAACGAGATCCACAGCGTAATTCCGCTTGGTACGCCAGGTGCAATTCTTTCCAGCGGTCTGATTTTAATATTGAATATCTGTGTCGGAATCGTGGTGGCTGGCACAATGTATACGTTTTATGTGATGTTCCGGAAAGGGGGGTACTGATATGAATTTTTCCAATCTCATAAATAATTATGAAGAGGCAGTGGCAATGATTCTGTTTGGAATCGGCTTTTCCAATCTTCTGCTGCAGAAAAACCTGATTAAAAAAATTATCGGACTAAATATCATGGATACGGCGATGTATCTGTTTCTGGCGCTGAAGGGCTATATTGCCGGGAGAAAGGCACCGATTGTGGTAGATGGAGTACAGAGCGTGGAAGCGTATATCAATCCGATTCCGGCAGGACTGGTGCTGACCGGCATCGTGGTATCCGTTTCGGTTACAGCGCTGATGCTGTCTTTGACGATTCGCCTTTACCGCAGGTATCATACCCTGAATCTGGATGAAATCACAACCAGGCTGGAAAAGGAGGGGCTGTGATGGAATTTGTTCAGAATTTTCCATTTATCTGCATTATACTTTCTTTGTTCTCAGGTCCTCTTTCTTCTGTTTTAAGCGGAAAAAAGGCAAAACGGTGGAATACGTTTGTCATTACAGCAATCGGTCTGATGAATATCGCGGTACTCGCATTTGTGGTGAGCACTGGAGAACCGTATGTTTACAGGATGGGTCATTTTTCTGCTCCGTGGGGAAATGAGATCCGGGTCGGGATTCTGGAAGCAGTGATGGCGGTGTTTTTCTGTGTGACGATGCTGCTTTGCATGCTTGGCGGCATTGCGGAGCGGGAAGAGGAGATCGAGGAATCCAAGCAGAATCTTTATTACATTATGGTAAATCTGCTGCTTTCCTCTTTGCTTGCGCTGATCTATACGAACGATTTGTTTACGGCGTACGTGTTTGTGGAGATCAATACAATTTCTGCCTGTGGACTGATCATGATCCGGCAGAACGGAAGAACGATCGTGGCAGCAACGCGTTATATGATTATGAGCCTGCTTGGCTCCGGTATGCTGCTTCTTGGTATCTGCTTCCTTTACAGCATCACCGGCCATCTTCTGATGAGCAACATTCAGCAGGCTGTCTGGAATCTGCATGAGACCGGAATGTATCAGGTGCCGCTTCTTGTGGCAGTCGGTCTGATGTCGGTCGGACTTGCGGTGAAAAGTGCACTGTTTCCGTTTCACG
This sequence comes from uncultured Lachnospiraceae bacterium, assembly GCA_934376945.1. GTDB lineage: Bacteria > Bacillota > Clostridia > Lachnospirales > Lachnospiraceae > Choladousia. Next base: position 14,941 of record CAKRPI010000003.1, read on the forward strand.
GATGGCTGCCGGATGCGTATGGCTATTCAACGGTATCCTCGGCGGCAATTCTGTCTTCACTTGTCTCGAAGGGATATATCTTTCTTCTTCTGAAAATTTTTTATCGTGTGATCGGATTTGAGGTAATAAAGGACAGTAAAGTGATCCATGTACTGTTTGTGTTTGGAATTGCGGGTATGATCATCGGATCGATCGATGCAATCAGGGAAAACAGTATCCGGAGAATGATTGCATATTCTTCTGTGGCACAGATCGGCTATATTTATATGGGTTTTGGCCTTGGTACGGAGCTTGGCGTACTGTCAAGTGTTTTTCATATTCTCTGCCATGCAGCGACAAAGGCACTTCTGTTTCTTTCGGCTTCTTCCCTGACAGAGGTATCGGGAGACAGTACAAGCTTTTTTGATCTGACCGGTGCCGGCTATCGAAACAAAGCAGCGGGACTTGCTTTTACGGTCGGCTCACTTTCCATGGTCGGATTTCCGATGCTTGGAGGCTTTATTTCGAAGATCTTATTCGCACAGGCAGCAGTCGGTCATGCTTATAAAATGCTGCCGACGTTAATTGCGCTGGCGGTCAGTACGATTTTAAATACGGTTTATTTTCTGAAAACAGTGATTCGGATTTATACGCCGATGCGTTCGGAAGAGAAAAAGGAAAAACAGTACAAGCTGGTAACGATGGGACAGCAGCCGGTAAAATCGGCAGCGCTTTTGTGCTTTGTTGCCCTGAATCTGGTACTCGGACTGTTCTCACAGCCGATTCTGACACTGCTGGAACGCGGACTATCAATGTTTGCATAGGAGGAAAAAAATGAATGCTTGGATTTTGCTGCCGGTAATTCTTCCGGCACTTTCCGGAATCTGCCTGCTGTGCAGTTCACTCAGAAGCCATCTGCGCAGCAGCGGGGTCGATGTATGGCACGATCTGAAGGAAGAAGAGCGTGAAAGACTGCATCGTTTCGTCGGCATCGTGCTTGTGCTTACGGCGGTGCTTGCGCTGCTCGCGGCGTGGAGCGGTGAGCATGAGGTACGTCTCTTTGAGCTGATGGAGGGAATTCCGGTTTATTTTCGGATCGATGCGGTCGGAAAAATGTTTGTGACCTTTGTCACGATCGTCTGGGTGGCGGTCGGCTTTTATTCCTTTTTGTATATGAAGCATGAGGGGGAGGAGCGGAGATTCTTCGGATTCTTTCTGCTGGTCTACGGAGTGCTGATTGCGCTTGATTTTGCAGGAAATCTGGTGACAATGTATCTGTTCTATGAATTAATGACGCTTAGTTCAATGCCGCTTGTTATGCACAACGGCTCAAAGGAAGCGATCATGGCGGCTTTGAAGTATCTGTTTTATTCCATGTGCGGTGCATATCTGGGATTGTTTGGTATTTTCTTTTTATACCGCTGCTGTGATACTCTTACCTTTACTGCCGGCGGTTCGTTAAATGCAGCACTTGTATCCGGCCGTGAAGGTACTATGCTGATCGCGGTGATGGCGATGCTGATCGGGTTTGGCGCGAAGGCCGGCATGTTTCCGCTTCATGCCTGGCTGCCGACGGCGCATCCGGTAGCACCGTCACCGGCTTCTGCGGCACTTTCCGCAGTCATTGTAAAATCAGGCGTACTTGCGGTGGTCCGCGTTGTCTATTACATGGTCGGTACGGAATTTCTGCGCGGTACGTGGGTGCAGACAGTGTGGATGACGCTGACGCTTTTGACCGTTTTTCTTGGCTCACTTCTGGCATTTCGGGAACCAGTTTTTAAAAAACGGCTTGCTTATTCGACGGTGAGTCAGGTATCGTACGTTTTATTTGGTCTTTCCCTGCTTCAGCCGCAGGCATTTACCGGTGCGCTGCTGCATACGGTATTTCATGCATTTATCAAGAGTGCGCTGTTTCTGACGGCAGGTATTATTATTTATCAGACCGGAAAGACACGTGTGGATGAGCTTCGCGGAATCGGAAAAGAAATGCCGTGTATGCTCTGGTGCTATACGTTTGCATCGCTTGGCCTGATTGGTATTCCGCCGATGAGCGGATTTGTGAGTAAGTGGTATCTGGCGCAGGGAGCGCTTCAGGCGTCTGTCGGTGCATTCCGTTATCTGGGACCGGCGGTGCTGCTGGCAAGTGCGCTGCTGACAGCCGGTTATCTGCTCCCGGTGACGATTAATGGATTTTTGCCGGGAAAGGACTGGAAGGTACGATCCGGAGAAGAAAACGGAATACAGATGATGTTGATTCCGCTTGCCGTGCTTGCGGCACTTACTATTTTGTTAGGACTGTTTCCGAATCCGCTGGCATCGTATATTTACGAGCTGGCGATGACAGTAATGTGAGGAGGGAGAGAAGATGAAACCATTTCTGATGGCAGTCGTGATTTTGCTCCCGATTCTTTTTGGAGTACTGATCCCGCTGCTTCCTTTTAAAAACAGAGCACAGATGATGTTTTATATCGAGACGGTGGTTCTGGTAAATTCACTGCTTGTTCTTTGTCTGCTTTTAAATCGGCCTGAGCAGGCATTCGTGCTGTTCCGCCTGAATGGAAATTTGAGTATCAGTTTTCAGCTGGACGGGCTTGGAACGGTATTTGCCGGAATCGTTTCTGCGCTCTGGCCGCTGGCTACGTTGTATGCCTTTGAGTATATGAAGCATGAAGGCCATGAAACTTATTTTTTCATGTTTTATACGATTACTTACGGAATAACGCTTGGGATTGCGTTTTCTGAGGATATCGTGACGATGTACTGTTTCTATGAAATGCTGACACTGGTGACGCTTCCGCTGATCATGCATACCTTGTCGAGAGAGGCAATTCTGGCGAGCCGGACGTATCTGTATTATTCGCTTGGCGGAGCAGCGTTTGCATTTATCGGAATGATCTTTATTCTGAATTACGGGGCAACGGCAAATTTTGTTCCGGGCGGAGTGCTGGATCCGGCAAAGACGGCGGGCAGCGAAAACCTTCTGCTGCTTATTTATGTACTTTGTTTTCTCGGCTTTTCTGTCAAGACCGCGATGTGGCCGTTTGGTGCGTGGCTGCCCAAAGCGGGCGTCGCTCCTACGCCGGTTACAGCGCTGTTGCATGCGGTAGCCGTTGTGAAGGCGGGTGCCTTTACGCTGATGCGTATCACGTATTATAGCTTCGGTACGGAGTTTCTGCGCGGTACGTGGGCACAGACTGTGCTGATGGTGTTTGTGATCATTACGATCGTCTACGGATGCAGCAGGGCGCTAAAAGAGACGCATTTCAAGCGCAGGCTGGCGTATTCCACGATGAGCAACCTGTCCTATATTCTGTTTGGCGTCGTACTGATGTCGCCGCTTGGACTGGTGGGTGCGCTCAGCCATATGGTCTTTCATGCCGTGATGAAGATATGCTCCTTTTTCTGCGCAGGTGCAGTCATTTATAAAACGGGGCGGAATTATATCCATGAGCTGAACGGGCTTGGACGAAAGATGCCTAGAGTATTTGTGATTTTTGCGATCTCAGGTTTTGCACTGATGGGAGTGCCGGGGCTTTGCGGCTTTGTGAGTAAATGGAATCTGGCAAAGGCGGCACTTGCAAGTACGCATCCGCTTGCTGTCATCGGCGTGGCGGCGCTTCTGATTTCGGCACTTCTGACTGCGATTTACATGCTGACGATCGTTGTCCGGGCCTTTTTCCCGGGACGTGACTTTGATTACAGCAGTTTGGACGGAATTGAGGATCCGGGCTGGATGATGCTTCTGCCGCTGGTATTATTTGTGATCACGATGTTTCTGTTCGGACTGCACAGCGCACCTCTGATCCGTGCGTTTACACAGCTTGCAGCATTTGTCAAGTAGAAAGGAGGAGGGCATGAATTCTGGAATTTTTCTTGGATTGCTCGTGTTTTTTCCATTTGTCGGGGCCGCCTTATGTGCGGTGGCAGGGCGGAAAAGCGAGCTGTACCGCGATTATCTCGCGGATATACTGGTGGTATTTGAATTTCTGACCGCGCTGCTTCTTTTTATTTTCCTTGCAAAACGGGCATATACAGGGGAAAATGTGGCATTTCTGGCAGTGCCGGAGATTTGTGGGCTGGGACTTACCTTTGAGGCGGATGGGTTCCGCCTCGTATATGCGCTGGTGACGTCACTTATGTGGATGATGACAACGATCTTGTCACGGGAATACAGCAGGGGGCACAGCAATACGAACCGCTATTACCTGTTTCTGCTTCTGACGCTTGGCGCGACGATGGGGGTTTTTCTTTCTGCAGATCTGTTTACCACCTTTGTCTTTTTTGAAATTATGTCATTTACGTCGTACGTCTGGGTGGCACAGGAGGAGACGGCGCAGTCACTGCGTGCGGCACAGACGTATCTTGCAGTGGCTGTGACCGGAGGCATGGTGCTTCTGATGGGAGTCTTTCTGGTTTACCATGTGCTTGGCACAGGAAGGATCAGCGAGCTTGCCGGCGTTGCAGCGTCCTGTGAGGAAAAATCCGTTCTTTATGCAGCCGGGCTTTGCATGCTGTTTGGGTTTGGCGCCAAAGCGGGTGCATTTCCGCTTCACATATGGCTGCCGAAGGCACATCCGGTGGCGCCTGCTCCGGCATCTGCGCTGCTTTCCGGCGTTCTGACAAAGACGGGAGTGTACGGCATCATTATCCTGACGGCAAACCTGTTTGCAGGAAATGAAAGATGGGGAATGCTGATTTTGGTGCTTGGCGTTCTTACGATGTTTGGCGGCGCATTGCTGGCGGTTTTCTCTGTCGATCTGAAACGTACGCTTGCGTGCTCGTCTATGTCACAGATCGGTTTTATTCTGATCGGAATTGGCATGATGGGACTTCTGGGAGAAGAGTCTGCACTTGCCGTACACGGAACGATGCTTCATATGGTAAATCATTCCATGATCAAGCTGGTGCTTTTTATGGCGGCAGGTGTCATTTTTATGAATACGCATGCACTTGATTTAAATGAAATCCGCGGATATGGGCGGAAGAAGCCTCTTTTGAAAGGCATCTTTGCGGTGGGGGCGCTTGCAATCGGTGGTATCCCGTTGTTTGGCGGCTATATCAGCAAGACACTTTTGCATGAGAGTATCGTAGAATATGCAGGCGGCATCGGATTTACCGTGATCGAGTGGATATTCCTGATCTCCGGCGGAATGACGGTGGCCTATATGACCAAGCTTTTCATTGCGATTTTTGTAGAACCGAACAAGGATGCAAAAAAACAGAAAAAATTTGATGCGCAGAGGCACTATATGAATGCGGAAAGCACGTTTGCACTTGGTGGAAGCGCACTTGCACTGCTGATATGGGGGCTGTTTCCGCATCAGATCATGGACCGGGCAGCAAAGCTTGGACAGAGCTTCTTCCGTCTGGAGGAGGCTGGTGAGCTTGTTTCATATTTCGGCCTGAAAAATCTCTCCGGCGGCGGAATTTCGATCCTGATCGGCATGGCGGTGTATGTGCTGTTTATTCGGGGATTCCTGATGCGAAATGAGAATTATGTGAATCTCTGGCCATCCTGGCTTGATTTGGAAGAACTTATTTACCGGCCGCTGATCAATCTGTTGTCCGTCTGCTTCGGCGTACTCTGCCGCATTCTGGACAGCGCAGTAGATCTGACGGTGGTTATGCTGCGGAAGACGATTTATTGTGACAGTCCGCTGCCGCATGAACGGCCGGAAGGAAATCTGCTGACGGAGCTGATGGGAAAAATCGGAAATCTGATCCGGGATCTGAAGAATCTTACGATCAGAAGAAAACAGCCGGTAAAACGCGATTACGTTCATTATTTTGCAGTAAAGCGGGAAGAACTGAAAGAAAACAATGTGGTGATCGGCCGAAGCCTTTCCTTTGCATTGCTGCTATTGTGCATCGGATTTATGCTGACACTGTATTACCTGATCTGGTGGTAAGCGTAAATCGTACATCTTTGAGTGGAAATTGGATATAGAAAGCGCCTCTTTTTCTGTGGTATGATATACCTACAGGACAATAAAAGAGGCGCTTTTTTAACGACAGGTGCGAAGCGGATTGCGGATATCCGCTTTGACCGACAGGTGCGTGCGAAGGGGACATCTCTTTTAAGAAGGGGGAAGATCGTGTAGCATGAAAACAACAAAAGAAACGGTTTCCGGGAAAGTGGTAAACCACAGAGACCAGGAAACAGCAGAAAAAAAGACAATTGCGAAAAAGCAGTGGCCAGATAGGGACATTGGCCTTGGCGGCGTTTTGAAAATCGCCTGGCCTGCTGTGTTTGAATCATTTTTTATCTCACTGGCCGGTATGATCGACACGCTGATGGTAAGCAGCATCGGTTCTGAGGCAGTGGCGGCAGTCGGGCTTACCACGCAGCCTAAATTTCTCGGGCTTGCCGTATTTATCGCGATGAATGTGGCAGTTGCTGCGATTGTGGCACGAAGAAAGGGTGAGAAAAATCAGCGTAAGGCAAATGAAACACTCATGAACGCCCTGATTATGACCATTCTTGCAGGCATCGTGCTCAGTATTGCGTGCGTGTGTCTTGCAGACACGATTATGCGTCTATGCGGTTCGGCCGCAGAAACGCATGATATGGCGGTTACATATTTTCAGATCATCATGGGCTGCATGATGTTTAATATCATTTCCATGGTCATCAATGCAGCGCAGCGAGGCGCCGGAAACACGAAGATTGCGATGTACACCAATACGATCTCAAATCTTGTCAATATCATTGGAAATTATCTGCTGATCGGTGGTCATTTCGGATTTCCGGCACTTGGGATCCGCGGGGCTGCCATTGCGACCGTATTTGGAACAGTGATCGCCTGCGTGATGAGCATTCTCTCCCTGTTTCGGAAGGCTTCCTTTTTAAGCCTGCCGCTGATTCTGAAAGAAAAGCTCTGGAAGAGTCTGGACAGCGTCGGTGTGATCTGCCGCCTGGCGGTCAGTACCTTTGTGGAGCAGGTTCTGATGAGAATCGGATTCATGTCGACCTCGATCATGGCAGCGGACATGGGAACCGCGGCCCTGGCGGCACATCAGGTTGGTATGAACGCCTTAAGTCTTTCCTTTTCACTTGGAGATGGCATGCAGGCAGCGGCCGTTTCCCTGATCGGACAGAAGCTTGGGGAGAAGAAGCCGGAGCAGGCGAAGGCCTGCGGCCTTCTTTGCGAGAAGATCGGAATCGTCATGGCAGTTGCGATGTCTGCCTTTTATCTGTTGTTCGGCAGAGCACTCTACGGTATGTTTTTCCGGGAAGAGGAGATCATTGCGATCGGTGTCGGCATTGCCCGCACGATTACGATCATTGTTTTGTTCCAGATCTGTCAGGTCATTTTCACCGGCTGTCTGCGCGGCGCAGGTGATGTGATCTACACAATGATCAGCTCCTGCATCAGTGTGACCTTCATCCGTACGATCGTATCGTATGTTTGCTGTTACGTATTCGGCCTTGGCATTTACGGCATCTGGATGGGCATTATCGCGGATCAGTTCTTCCGCCTGGTGTTCAGCTCGCTGCGGTTTATCGGTGGGAAGTGGACAAAAATTAAGATTTAACTATCCTTATCTGTTTGCCCTTGTTTTTGCCATTATGAGCTGAAACAAGGGCAGTTTTTTATTCTCAGTCGACTACCGCATGTGGCAACAGTACACATTTGTATGTCTCATTAAATTTTTGATAAATTCAATAATCTTTATATTATCAGTAAGACAATATAATGAACGATAAGAAAATATCTTGAAGTGCTAAAACTCGCCTTAAAAATTCTTAGCAGTTCAATAAGTAAGCGATATAAATAATTAGTAAAGACTTGACCACATGCTCATTGAAGTACAACAAAACGGCAGAAAACACATTAGTCTTCTGCCGTTAATTGATTAAGTGTAAAGGATTTCTTTATTTACAATTTCTGTAGCATAGTTCCTTGTATTATCCATTCGTTGCTTTCGTTCTAAGACATTTTCCGCCCGTGATACCACTGGTTTATTTCATCTGCTCTGTGAGCCTGCGCTTGTTTATCTATATCATAAGATAAGTTGCTTGTCACTTGTAATCAGAGTTACGTAGGTGGTATTATGGTATTTTTTCAGATACCGCAAATGCGGTGATGTTGTAACATGCCGATAGGCTTTTTTATCCTTTTACGGCTCCGGATGTAAGTCCCTGGATAATATACTTCTGCGCGAACAGGTAGACAATCAGCACCGGAAGAGCGGTGAGCATGATGTCAGCGCAGACAAGATTCCAGGATTTCTGAAATTGTCCAAAGAAATTGTAGACAGATAAAGTGACAGGCATTTTATCGGAGCCGTTCAGAAAGTAGATTGCCATTGTAAAATCGTTCCAGGTATTTAAAAAATTCAGAATAAACAAGGTGGAAGCGACCGGTTTTAAAAGAGGCACGATGACATTCAGGAAGAGATTGCAGGCATTGCATCCATCAATTACTGCAGCTTCGTCTAGCTCTCGTGGGATGCCGGACATGAACCCATGTGCGATGAAAATGGAGAGTGGAAGTCCAATCGCTGCATACAGCAGATAGATGCCAACTCTGGTATTCATCAGGTGAAGGCCGACCATGACTTTCATCAGGGCAATGTTGTTGAGAGGAAGTGCAATGCCAATGATAAGCACGTAATAGAGAATCCGGTACAGCCGTTTTGCACCGCGGCGCTGCAGAACAAAGGCGCATGGCAGTGTCACAACGAGCAGAAGTATCGTGCTCAGCAGTGCATAGCTGAAGCTGTTACAAAAGCCGATCAGAAGATTTCCGCGTTTGATGACCTCCAGATAATTCGAAAATTCCCAGACGGAGGGAAGATGAAAGCTCATGCTGTTTGACTCTTTTACATTTTTGAATGAGTTGAGAGCGATGATAATAATCGGTATGACGATAATCGCGGAAAAAATCCATGCGATCAGATTCTGGAGAATGGTTTGAATGCGTCGTTTCATTGATTATCCTCCTTTTTCCCCATAAATCGAACAATAAAGAGCGCAATGATCACGGTGGCGCAGGCCAGGATCGAGGAGAGTGTAGTTCCCATTGCGTAATTTCCTTTTGAAAAGTTCATGAATGTAGCTGTATTAATTACATCCGTAGCATTTCCAGGGCCGCCGTTTGTAAGCACGTAAACGATATCGAACACACGCAGTCCGTAGGTAATGCTGAGTACGAGATTTACGGTGAGTGTCGGAATGAGGCTCGGAATCGTAATATGGAGTAGTTTTGCCCAAAATCCGGCTCCGTCGATGGAAGCTGACTCATAATAAATCAGAGGGATATTCTGAATTCCGGCAATGAAAATAACCATTGCATATCCGGCACCGCGCCAGACGTCGACTGCGATGATGGAGCCAAAGGCAGTATCGATGCTGCCAAGCCAGTCATGGGCAAGGAACGAAAGGCCGCAGCTGCGAAGTAGTGCATTAATGAAGCCGGTAGAGGGATGAAGCATTGCCTTGAAGGTGATGCCGATAATTAGTACGGAAAAAACCTGAGGAGCAAAGGCAATGGTGCGATGCAGGTTGCAAAGCCGGATGCGAGAGCTAGTAAAAAGGATTGCAAGAGCAAGCCCAAGTCCAAGCTTTAAGACGGCGGAAAGCACGGTGAAGAATACAGTGTTTTTGATGTATCCGATGTATTTTTCTCCGCCCGAAAAAACCTTGATGTAATTTTTCCAGCCCACAAAATGAAGCCCATTGGAATATCGGTTCCAGTCGGTAAAGGAATAGGCTGTGCCGAGAAGGGCGGGAAGGAGATACAGAAGTGCGATGAGCAGAAGGGCCGGAAGAATAAAATATCCGGGATAGATTTTTGATCGTTTCATAAAAAAGTCTCCTTAAGGGAGGCAGGCCCATCAGAAGAATGAGCCTGCACGAAAGAATACAGATAAAGTTTTGAGAATTAACCTACCCAGTATGGATCCTGCTGAAGTTCGCCCTGCTCGTCCATGATGTCGGCGATCTGCTGCAGGCATTCTTCTGGTGTCAGCTGATCAAGGAACATGGAAGCCATCAGTTTTTCAATTTCGAAGCACTGTCCACCGACGAACTTAACGCCACTCTGTAGTACAACAGCAGTATCGTGCTGATTCATGTACTCTTTTAAATCTTCTGGGTATTTGCTGTCGATTTCGGGCCAGCATACAGAATAGATCGATGTTTCACCGTCAAGGTATTCCTGCAGCTTTTCCGGGGAAGCGAGGTAATCAAAGAATGCTTTTGCTTCTTTGATATGGTCGCTGTTTTTGTTGATGAACAGACCGTTCTGTGTTGGTGAGATGCCAAGCGTATCATTGTCGCCCCACGGAAGAATGAAGTATCCGATCTTGCCGTCCATTTCCGGATAACTGTCAAGCAGCTGTTGCTCCCAACCATTGAACTCAAACGTCATGGCAACGGATCCGTCTGCCATTGCGCCGAAATCATTGGTGATGCTGTTTGACATATAATCCTGGCCATAGAAACCGGACTGAGCAAAGTCCTGCATCTGCTCGAGGACGGTGAGCATGGATTTGACGTCTGTCACCTTGATTTGGTTCGTATTCAGCTTTTCATAGAGATCCGGTACTTCCCTCTGATAAACGCCTGCGACCTCATACCACATCAGACCGTGATGCCAGCCTTCCTGAACGGCCTCGTAGATCGGCGTGATGTCATTGTCATAAAGCGTCTGGCAGATTGCGCGGAACTCTTCGTAGTTTGTCGGTGGTGTCAGATTGTACTGCGCAAAAATGTCTTTGTTGTAGTAATAAAGCCAGAATTTCGGGCCTTTAAAAGAAATGCCGTAAATAGTTCCGTCTACTGAGAGATCATTTCGTACATTTTCCTCGAGGCGGTCCACCCACTCAGCGTCTGCAAGTGATACGCAGTTTTCAACAGGATTGATTCGGTCGACAATGCTCAGACCGTCAACATCGGCCCACATGATATCCGGAGCCTCGCCGACACTTAATTTGGTGCGCAGCACATCGGTCCACTGATCATCCGGAGTTACCTGAATGTCAATGTGAATGCCTGTCTGCTCCTCATATTCCTCACAGAGCTGTTCGAAAATACCAGAGGATGGAAGTTGACTCTGTGAACAGCCGAGCGTCAGGGTAACGGAATTATCAGCGAGTGCTGTCTGTGCCATTCCTGCTGCAAAAAGAAGAGAAAGAAGAACGGATGTGTATTTTCTGAATTTCATAAGAACCTCCCATGTACAAAAAATATGGCAATTCATATCACGATAAATAATACTTTGAATTGCAGTTATAAGAACGATACAAGAAAGTGATGCGCATCCACTTGATATTTGTATTATATCATGGCAAAATAAATAAGGAATGGACAAAATAACTGGATGACTTGGACAAAATTATCATAAAGGAGCAAAAAGGGAATGAAAAGGACGAAAAACAGACAGATAAGGAGGAAAATTAAGCATGTTATATCACCGTTTTATACAATCCATGCGAGGCTGTTCTGGGGGTATTCCACGCTGATTCTGAGTATTTTTCTGATTCTTGAGGTAGTGATTTATGCGTACAATTATCGAAACAGTGAGATCCTGCTGAAAGAGCAGCAGAAAAATACATGTCTTTCGATTGACAGTGTGATCAGTCAGCAATTGAATGGGATGGATGCCTACAATAAAAATGCGCTGCATTCTTCGGAACTGAAAGGGTATATCATAAAGCATGACCGACTTCTTGAAAAGGGAGAAAGCGGAAATGAACTGTATTTGAACGTCAGGTTCTGTACGGACAAGCTGACCGAAGTGCGAGGATATAATCAGGATATTGCACAGATCAACGTGTACGATAAGAATCAGAATGTGATTGGGAGTGGAGAGTATTCCGGTTATCATATTGCGGATGCATCGAAAATTGCGTGGCTTCAGAAGATGGAAGATCAGGGCATCGCAAGTAACGCAGTCACTTCACTTCATCAGTTTGAGTGGCTGGCAGATTATCCGGAGAAGGAGCCGAAAATTTCTGTCATTCGCTGCCTGAATAATATGGGGGCGTTTTCTTACGGTTATGTGGAAACATCAGAGAACTGTAGAGATTTTTTTCGATATGTGAACACAATAGTGGATGGAACGTCGGTTGTGTATATTTATAATGAGGATGGAACTTGCGTTTATCCCTATCAGGGAGAGAAGGAGAGAAAGGCCGCAGTGTCATTGCTTGTACAAATTGAAAAAAACAAAGAAAAGGAAAACGGAAAGATAAATGCGAAACAGCTGTTTACCAGAATTGATAATTTGGAGAACGGCTGGAAGATCGTACTGCTGCAGCCGGTGGAGATCCTTACGGCAAGGATGAAGCAGCTTCAGAAGATGCTGGCAACGGCGATTTTTCTGTCTGTTTTGATTGTATTTGCACTATCCTTTTTCTTCAGTGAAATTCTTTCCAAGCCGCTGCGGGAACTGGACAGTGTACTGAAAAGGATGAATGTCTCAGATTCAGATTTGGAAATTCCGCAGGAAATTCATATCAAAAGCACGCTGGATGAAATTCAGAGAATTACCTGGACGATAAATCAGATGCAGAAACGGATTGGAAGGTCAGTAAATGCACTTCTGAAAGCGAATACGGAGCAGGTGCAGTCGCAAATGCTTGCTATCCAGAATCAGATGAACCCGCATTTTCTTTATAACAACTTGACGACTATTTCCATTATGGCTGAAGAAAACATGAATGATAAAATCGTGAGTATGTGTGGGGATGTCACCTCAATGCTGAGGTATATATCTGCTTCTGCGCGAAAAGGTGTTTTAATCGGGGATGAACTGGAACATACGATGCACTATTTTAATTGTCTGAAGATTCGATATGAAGAATTAATTTCCATGGAGGTGGATATCCCGGAATCGATGAAAGAAATTATTGTACCAAAACTCATCCTGCAGCCATTGGTAGAAAATATCGCAAAATATGGACTAAACAGCGATCCGCCGTGGACGATTGTGATAAAAGGACATGAGACGGAGGAAAAATGGTGGATTAGTGTGTCGGACAGCGGTACAGGTTTTGATGAGACGGCACTTGAGCAGCTGAGAAATAAAATACGGGAATTTGATGAGACGGAACGGATTCCGGAGATGCAGATAAAAGGCATGGGAATTTTGAATATTTATATTCGCATGGTGCTGTTTTTTGGAGAAAAACGGATTTTTGAGATCGAGAGCCGGAAAAACGGAAGCAAGATCGTACTTGGAGTAAAAAAGAAGGAGACATAAAAGATGTTGCGGTGTGCAGTGGTGGAAGATGAAATTCTTATTCGAAAAAATATGGTAAAAAAAATAAAAGCGTGCGGAGCGGATATAGAGATTGTGTGTGAAGCCGGAAATGGAAGGGATGCACTCGCTTATATTCGGAAACGAGAAGTTGACTTTGTTGTCACGGACATTCAGATGCCAATTCTGGATGGTCTGTCTTTAGCACGTGCTCTATCAGAGGAGTTTCCTACTGTGGTAGTGGTGATTGTGAGTGGATTTGACAATTTTACGTATGCGCAGCAGGCGATTCGTTACCATGTGTTTGACTATCTGCTAAAACCTATACAGGCGGATCTTTTGATGGAGACGATTAATGGAGTACGGGTGAAGGTGCAGGTGAGGGAGCAGACCGTCTATGAAAAAGAGGCGGAGCGGAAGAAAGAGATCGCAGAAAATGGATTTGAAATAGAAAAAAAATCTGCATCAGGAACAAAATGGGAGAACGAAACAGAATCAGAGGCTGGAATCCGTGCTATCCAGCGTTACATTCAGGAGCATTATGCCGAAGAAATTCAGATTGCAGAGCTTGCCGAAAAATTTCATTTTTCAAATTCTTATGTAAGCAGCGCCTTTAAGAAGCAGCTTGGAATTACACCGCTTCAGTATTTGATTTACCTTCGCATCAACGAGGCTAAGAAACTGCTGCTGCAATACCCGGAACATCCAGTTGCAGAGATTGGAAAACAGGTCGGATACGATGATCCCTATTATTTCAGCCGGATTTTCAAAAAACAGACCGGAATTTCGCCGAGTTCCTACCATGCGGAGCGGAGCGGAGAATTTTAAACAAAAAAATGATAAAACTGCAAAAAAATACAAATTGTAAACGGAAAAATCCATTTAGCCCGCCTTACAAATCTCTTATAATGCTCTTATCAGAACACGAAAATAAAAAGAGCAAAGGAGAGAAAGACGTGAAAAAAGGAATTGCATTATTACTTGCGGGAACCATGAGTTTTGGTATGGCATCTGTTATGACAGGTGGTGCTGCTCTGGCAGAAGAGAAGAAGGATGTTACGCTGACCTTTGGTTCACATCAGTCCGGGCTTCCGACTTCCGGAATTGTTCAGGATCTGGCGAAGGAATATGAAGAAAAAACGGGCGTAAAAATTGATTTTCAGGTAATTCCGGATGCACAGTGGAGAGACCTTCTGAAAGTAAAGTTGGATTCCGGTGAGGCGTACGATATCATGAACGTGGACGCTGATCCGTTGAGTTTGGTAAGCCGCATCAATCCGGAAAAGAATTGTGTGGATCTTTCGGATCAGGAATGGGTATCCAGAATGGATCCGGTTGTACTGGATGATATTTCCGTTGGCGGAAAGGTATATGGAATCCAGTTCAACGGACCTAGAAGATCTGGGTTTATGTATAATAAGAAGATGTTTGAGGATCATGGCCTGAGTGTACCGACCACGTATGAGGAATTTAAAAATGTGTGTCAGACACTTCTGGACGATGGGATCATTCCAATCTATGAGGCAACACAGAATGGCTGGCACCAGGTAACTCCGTTGTTTGAGCTTGGCAGTTACTATATTACAAAATATGATGATCTGTATGAGAAGCTGAACAACAACGAAATGCAGGTGGCAGATGTGACAGAGATCCTTACCGTACTGCAGGAGATCAAAGAGTTTGCAGAACTGGGGTATTATGGGGATAACTTTATGAATCAGTCTGTGGAAGGTGCAAAAGAAGCCTTTGCAAACGGAGAGGTTGCGATGTTCTGCAACGACAGTGGATGGGCGACCGAGCTTGAGAATGAGTATCCGGAAACGGCAGGAAACGTAGGATTTTTTGTTGCACCGTGGGCTGATAATCAGACCATCAGCTGCAATCCGACCTGTAATGCATATTTCATCAACAGCAATAGTGAGCATGTGGAAGAAGCAAAGGATTTCTTTAATTTCCTTGCAGAGCATGACAATCTTCAGAAGATGCTTGACGGAGCAACGAACCTGACCTCTCTTTGCTGGCCGGAGATTGAGTCCAAGGAAAAACCGGAGTTCGCAGAGTACTTTAAGACACTTCCGCAGGGAATTGTTATGCAGGTGGGCGTTTCCTACATTGATCCGCAGTGGATGGATGTCGGGAAGGATATTGATGCAATGTACAGCGATATCATGACACCGGAAGAAGTATTTGAGAATATTGATATTCGAAGAGAAGAGCAGGCAGAACTGGCTCAGGACCCGGCGTGGGAGTAAAGAGTACAATCGTAAAATGAGAACAAAGGCCGTTGCAGAGACGAGAGGAAGTGCCTGTGCAATGGCCTCGTTCTTTGTCTGAGGACATGCAGGAGGAAGCGTGATGAATAAACGAAAAATATATCCGAGCTGGCTGGCAATGGGGGCAGTGATCGTATTTACTGTTTTCTTTTTTTTGCCGGGGGTCATGGGCTTATTCTATTCTTTTACCAATTGGAACAGTATGAGCGACGAAGTAAAATTCGTGGGATTAAAAAATATAATGAAGCTGTTTTCCGGGAAGTATCATTTTGATCAGTATATTTTTAATACTGTAAAATTTACGGTGCTGACGATGGTGACAAAGACTGTGGTCGGAATTCTGCTGGCACTGCTTTTAACCAGCAGTCTGATCCGGCTTCGCAGTGTTCAGCGAATGATTATTTTCAGTCCGCAGGTAATGTCATTTCTGATCGTCGGACTTGTTTTCAAGAGTCTTTTAAATCCGGCGACCGGATTTGTGAATAATGCGCTGGGGGATGCAGGCCTTGGCTTTCTTGCGCAGAACTGGCTGTCTGATGCAAAACTGGCATTGTATTCTGTAATTGCAGTTGATACGTGGAAGGGTGTCGGTTACCTGATGATTATTGTAATTGCGGGAATCAATGGTATTTCAGAGAGCTATTATGAGGCTGCAAAGATTGATGGAGCCGGCTTCTGGCAGCGGACCTGGTCGATTACACTTCCGCTTCTGCGTCCGGTCATCATTAATGTATCGGTACTGAATCTCACCTATGGACTGCGTGTATTTGACATCATTTATTCACTGACAAATGGTGGGCCGGGTCATGCGACCGAAGTAATCAACACCGCAGTTTACAGCGAGTTTTCCAAAGGGAACTATGCGATGGGAACTACATTATCGAGTACATTGTTTATTTTTGTTATGCTGATATCATACTTTTTACTGAAAGCAATGGAACCAAAGGAGAATACACTATGAAAAGAAAAAAAGTATATATGGGAATTTTGCTGAATGTGATTACGGTCATAATAAGCCTGATCTTTCTGATTCCGCTCCTTGTTGTTTTTTTGAATTCATTTAAAAATAAAGCAGAGTCCAATACGATGACATTGCATTTGCCAAATGAGTGGGTGTTTGAGAATTTTCAGGTTGTAATTGAAAGAGGAAAACTGATTCAATCTTTTTTTAACAGCTTTTTTTACGCCGTAGCCGGATCGTTGCTAATCGTACTGCTGATTTCGGCAGCTGGATTCGTACTTGCTCGTAATCGTTCCAGAATCAATCGTTTTCTGTATTATTTTCTGATCCTTGGTATTGCCATGCCGATTAATAATGTTACGCTGATGAAGGTCATGAAGCTGACACACTTGATCAATACAAGAATGGGAATGATTCTGATCTATGCGGCGATCAATATCCCGATCAGTTTGTTTATTATTTATGGCTTTGTCGGAAATATTCCGGTTGAGATCGATGAAGCAGCGATTATTGACGGCTGCGATGCAAAAAATTTACTGGTAAGGATTGGATTCCCACTTCTTGTGCCGGTGATGGTTACGATTTTTGTCCTGAATTTCATGGGGATCTGGAACGATTTTACAATCCCGCTGTATTATCTGAATAATTCTGAAAAATGGCCAATGACGCTTGCGGTCTACAATTTCTTTGGAATATTTGAAAATCAGTGGAATCTGGTATGTGCGGATATTACCTTGACGATTCTTCCGGTCTTGATTCTGTTTGTTTTGGCACAGAAGTATATTGTTGGCGGTGTATCAGCAGGGGCAGTAAAGGAGTAAGATGGATCATCCGGAACAGTTACAGATAGAGTGGGAAAGCGGATTTGCAGGAAAAACAGAGTATGTGATATACTTTTTATAGAAAATCGGAAAGGAGAAGGACTTGCAAAAGAAAAGAAGAGGCAAAGAAAAAAAGCAGGAAACACTCCGGGCACTTCTGTTCCGAAATTATTTTCTGGTAATCCTGGTACTTTTACTTGCACTTTATGTGATGACATTGTTCTATTATGTGAATGAACAGGTGCGTCAGGTGCTCAGGCAGCAGAGCAGTCTGTGTACGTATGTGGAAAATTCGATTGATTCATCGATTGAAAAAATGTCGATTGTGTCGATGAATGTGCTATATTCAAAGACAATCCGAAGGGAATTACAGGAGGCAAATACAGAAACGCTCAGTATTCGGAGAATGGAACGCGTGTATGATGCGATTGCGTCTATTATTGGTCCGTACGGAACTGTATCGCAGGTGGATGTCCATTCAGTACGGGACCTGGCAGTAGGCTGGGGAAATTATGAATTATGCAAAAAGGAAGATTACAGCAAAATTCCGTGGTATAAAGAAATCCGGGAATATGATGGAAGAAAATTTATTGGAGTACCGGAATATCGCAGTGATCTTGCTTATTATAACCGATATCTGAAAAATAAAAAATTTCTGTCACTGTATCGCGTGTTTTTTGACGAATCCTATAAAGAAGAAGGAATTGTGGAAGTGATACAGAACTGTGATACCTTTTTTGCAGGACTGGAAAGCCTGAAAAAAGAAAATCCGGGCTGTGGCGTACTGGTTTTAAATGAGAAGTACGAACAGATTTATCCATATGACAGTGAAGCAGTGCTGATTTCCCAAAAGCTGAAAAATGATCTGCCAAAGCAAAAGGGAGAGATTCAGAATCTGCACCATCAGGGGAGTCAGATCATCTCAGGACTTCGTTTTGGAGACTGTGGCTGGACTATTGTGGTATCACAGGATAAGTGGCAGGCATTCCGGCCGTTGGTTTTTGTACTTGGTATTTATCTTCTGATCGGACTTCTGGCACTTGGAATTTCCGTGCTTGTCTGTTACCGGATTTCCAATACTGTGACAAGACCGATTTATCGGCTCAAACAGAATATTGAACGGATTGATCTGGAAAAAATTATGGATGCTTCCGCACAGAAAGATGTGGCAGATGCATTTATTCCGGTGCAGGCAAGGACTGCTGAGGTAGAGATGCTTTCCCGTGTGTTTCAGGAACTGTATGAGAATCTCGGAACCTCAACACAAAATCTGCTTTGCGCAAAAAAGGAAGAGCAGCGTGCAAAGATGACAGCGACTCAGTCAATGTTGAGACCGCATTTTATTTTTAATAACCTGGCGAATATCAGCGTAATGGCAGAAGAAAATATGAATGAGGAGATTACAGAACTGTGCAAGAATCTTTGTGATTATCTGCGTTATATCGCAGCAGACGGAATGGCAACAGTGGATGTAAAAACAGAAATTTTTTATACTAAAAAATATCTGGAATGTATTAAGGTACGCTATGGAAAGCGGATGAATTGGAAATTCGAAATTCCAACGGAGCTGGAGGAGATACCGATCTCAAAGCTTTCTCTGCAGCCACTGGTGGAAAATGCACAGAAATATGCATTTCGAACGAAACCGCCATGGGAGATTATTGTGTGCGGTAAAGTGGAAAATGGAATTTGGGAGCTTTCGGTTCTTGATGATGGAATAGGTATTTCAGAAGAATATCAAAACGAAATATATGAAAATCTGGAACAGATTCGGGAACACAGAGATATTACGATGCTGAAGATCGGAGGAATGGGGCTGGCGAATGTTTACCTCCGCCTGATTCTGCTGCATGGAGATGATGCACAGCTCCTGATCGAGAACCGGGAGAGCGGAGGTACAAAAGTTACACTGCGCGCCCGTGTGCCGGAGAAAAAACGGCAGGAAAGTGAAGGATGATGAGGGTATATACATACATTGTAGTGGAAGATGAGGATCTTTTGCGGAACAGTCTGATTAAAAAGATTACAAATCTGGCATTTCCGCTGGAACTTCGGGGAACAGCAGATAACGGTGCGGATGGGCTTGAACTGATTGGAGAAGTTTATCCGGATCTTGTCCTGCTGGATATTATGATGCCGGTAATGGATGGAATGGAGATGGCAGAAAGGATTCATGCGCACTATCCGGAAATAAAAATGATCATTGTGACCGGATACAGCGATTTTGAGCTTGCAAGACAGGCAATTCGTTTTGGTGTAAGGGAATATATGCTAAAGCCGATCGATATCAAGGAGTTGCAGGATACGCTGATTCGGGTGACCGCAGAGTTAAAAGAAGACAAACGAATGGACGACAGGGAAGGAAAGCGGGATTTTGCAATCCGCCAGATGAAGGCGGAGGGAGCCTGTCAGAATCCATCAAAGGAAGTGATTGCCGCACTTGCAAAACAGTATCTGACGGACAACTTTGACCGGGAGATCAGCCTGGGTGATCTGGCAAAGGAGACTGGTTTTACGCCTGATCATCTGAGCCGCATTTTTAAAAAATATAATCAGGAATCTCCGATCCGGTATTTGACGAGGGTCCGTGTGGAGGAAGCCAAAAGACTGCTGAGTACCCGTCCGGAACTTGGAATCAAAGAAGTAGGGGCGATGGTTGGCTATCCAGACCCTTACTACTTCAGCCGCGTATTCAAGGAACAGACAAACCAGTATCCGAAGGAATATCGGCAAAGCCGAAACGAAGAATAAAATCATACTGCCGTGGATTTTGCAGCTCCTGCAATCCACGGTATTTTTTCTCAGTCGAGTGTCCGCTTTGCGATAATAGATGTCATAAAAATCCTCTGACGGTATGCACAAAGGCCATTTTTTTCTTGACAAATATGAAATACTATAATATTATACACCATATAATATAAAAACTGAAATAATATTATAAGGAGACATGACCATGGTATTTAACACAGGAGCGGCGCTTCTTGATGCGATCGTTTTATCTGTGGTATCGATGGAACCGGAAGGAACATACGGCTACCGGATCACGCAGGAGGTACGCAGTGTGCTGAATGTATCGGAGTC
Source organism: uncultured Lachnospiraceae bacterium (assembly GCA_934376945.1). Taxonomy (GTDB): domain Bacteria; phylum Bacillota; class Clostridia; order Lachnospirales; family Lachnospiraceae; genus Choladousia. The sequence continues at coordinate 35,264 of CAKRPI010000003.1, forward strand.
CACACTGTATCCGGTGCTGCGCAGGCTGCAAAAAGATGACTGCCTGAGCGTTTATGATCGGGAATACGGAGGAAGGAACCGCAGATACTATAAGATCACAGAGCAGGGCTGGGCGCAGCTTGGCATGTACCGGAATGAGTGGAGCCATTATTCGGAAAAAATTTCGGGGATTCTGCTTTACGGCAGGACTTCCGAAAAGAGCTGCAGGGAAGAAAACGAGAAAGAGCTATGAAAGAAAGGAAGCATCCGGGGGTGGAGAAAAGAATGGACAAAACAGCCGGTCAGGATGAAGTGGGCATTATGAGGAAAGAGGAATTTTTAAGAGAACTGGAAGCGTGTCTTTCAGATATTTCGCAGGAGGAGCGGGATGAGGCGCTTGCGTATTATGCAGATTATCTGGAGGATGCAGGAGAGGAGGAAGTTTCTGGTCTTGGTACACCACAGCAGGTGGCAGAAGGAATCAGGGTTGGGCTGGAGCAGAATGCAGATGTCGGCGAGTTTACGGAGGAGGGCTACCGTGACGAACGGCTGGAAGAGGAAGCACAGACCCCGGATCGGTATACGGTACTGATGAAAAAAGATTCCTGGAAGAGCTCGGAAAAAACATTTGAAGATCAGCACACAGAAAATCAGGAGAAAAAAGAAAATGGCACCACCTGGGAGGATGATCGTTTTAAATCCTTCGGAAAACAGGCGCACCAGACCTGGGAAGAGGCAAAGAAGGAGGGCTTTGGGAATCGTGCCAAAAAGGCATGGGATGATGCGAAGAAGAGCGAGTGGGGCGCGCAGGCGGAAAATATCTGGGAAGAGGTCAAAAGCCGGGCATCACAAAGCGGAAAAGGCAGCGAAAAAAAAGCACAGACGACAACGGTTCGTAAAAATGGCAGCCACGGTATTTTATTTGTGATTTTACTGATTTTTTTCGGGATTCCAGCAGCAAGTGCAATTCTTGGAACTGGTTTTTCATTTGTTGCAGCAGTTTTTGGCGGGCTGTTCGGAATCTTCGGTGGACTGATTGGCCTTGCGGCCGCAGCATTTGCAGCAGCGATCGGTGCGGTGTCGGCGGGGATCGCCATGATCGGCTCAGGAATGGTCAGCTTTGCCACTCCGGCAGTGGCGTTTACCATGATCGGCGGCGGATTTTTGCTGCTGGCAGTTGGTATGCTCTGTTTCCTTTTGATGAAATGGGGCTTTGGCACAGTGGTTCCCTGGGCATTTCGCACGGCGGGATCAGTGGTTCGATGCGCAGCGGTCTGGATCCGTGATATGATTTGGCAGATGTCTGGAAAAGGAGGTGCGGGGGAATGAAACGGTTAACGAGGATACTTTTAAAGCTCACGTTGCTTTTTGCAGTGATCGGCGCAGCATGTTGCATTGCCGGTTTCTGTCTTGGATTTGAGAGAGAGGAGCTGGCAGATGCAGTCGGGAGAATGAAAATGGGGAACGGTATTTTTTCAGGGAAAACAAAAAATGTCTCGGAAACGTATACGGACATTGAAGCATTGAAAATTGAGCTGGGGGCAGTGAACTGCCGGATCCTTCCTTCAGAGGATGAGAACTGGAAGGTAGTCGGTGAAAATGTTCCGTCTGAGTTTGAGGTAAAAGCAGGCGGCGGCACCTTAAAAATCAGCGGGAATACGCATTATTTTCCGGGACCTGGTTTCATCGGAAAAAAAGGAGCCGAAATGCGGCTTTATGTGCCGAAAACTGCGGTACTGCAAAGCGTTGATCTGGAGGTTGGCGCCGGGGAGATAACGATGGACAATGGCAGCGTTGTCAGCTGCAAAAAGCTGGCGCTTGACTGTGGTGCCGGAAGCTGTGCGCTGAACCTGGACCTTTTCGGGAACGCGGATGTGGAATGCGGAGTCGGTAAGATTGTCCTGAATCTGAGCGGAGAAGAGAGCGAGTTTGATTATGCAGTTGAATGCGGCATCGGATCGGTGCAGATCGGGGATACAGAGTATTCCGGATTTGGAACAGACAAAAAGATCACGAACCGGGCAAAGAAAAAAATTGATGCGCAGTGCGGTATCGGAAGTATAAGGATTGGATTCACCGGTAGTAACTGACGCTTCAGAGAAGAAAGGAAAAGATAATATGAAAAAATTATGCAGATCTTATCATGACCGCAAACTTTGTGGTGTATGCGGCGGTATTGGAGAATATCTGGGCGTAGACCCAACGGTGGTACGGCTTGTGTTTGTCGTTCTTGGACTTTTACACATCGGAGTCATCCTTTATATTGCGGCAGCGATTCTGATGCCGACGGAATAAATGGTTAGCAGAAGGAAATACGCTCTGGCATATTTTCGGACAGTATGATATGGTATGAGGGCAGAGAAAAAAGCTTGACTCTGCCTTTTCCTGTATAAAGAAAGGAAAACAGGTCATACTTTCAGTACATCGTTATTTATAAAGATGTTAAGGCCAAAAGATGTACGAATGGAAGGAGCGTGGTCTGTTTTGGAAAAGAAGGAAAACAATTTCCGCTGGGAGGAACTGAGTCCGGATGACCGTATGAAATACGAGATCGCAGAGGAGATTGGGCTGCTGGAAAAGGTAAAAAGCGAAGGCTGGCGGTCTCTTTCGGCAAAAGAAACAGGGAGGATCGGCGGACTGATGACGAAAAAAAAACGGGAGATGAAAAGAGAAGGATGATAAAAATACTGATCGTGGAGGATGAGGAGCCAATTGCAAATCTGATCCGGATGAATCTGGTGAAAGCGGGCTATCAGTGCGAAACGGTGTTTGACGGAGAAGCGGCGGCAGATGCAATCAGCGAACGGACATTTGATCTGGTTCTGCTTGACATCATGCTGCCGAAATTAAATGGTTATGAAGTGCTGGAATATGCCAAAACCGTGGAACTTCCGGTTATTTTTCTGACTGCAATGGGTGAGACGCAGCAGAAGGTGAAGGGACTGCGGCTTGGCGCGGAAGACTATATTGCAAAGCCGTTTGAGATAGCGGAGCTGCTTGCCAGGGTGGAAACGGTGCTGCGCCGTTACCATAAGACGGAGCAGAAGCTGCATCTTCTGAACATTGATATCGATACAAACTCGCATACTGTCATGCAGGATGGACATGAAGTAGATCTGACGATGAAAGAATATGACCTTCTTTTGATGTTTCTGCGCAATAAGAACCGTGCACTTTACCGGGAGACCATTTACGAAACGGTATGGGGCGGTGAATACAGCGGCACAGGACGTACCGTTGATCTGCATGTACAGCGTCTGAAAAAGAAGCTCGGACTGGAAGATCATATTGTGGCGATTTACAAAGTCGGCTATCGGCTGGAATGCTAAGAGGAAAAGAGTATGAACCTTTCATGGAAGCTGTTTTTTATTACAACACCGATTTTTGTGCTGTTTCTGACATTTTTTGGGACTTGGATCATTCAGGATAATTTTCAGAGCAGTCTGAATCAGGAGATTGAACGGTGCATGGCAGAAAACCAGACCTTTCAGAACTCTTATGAGCTGACACGAAATTCCCTTTCCAGTGAACAATGGGAACAGACAAGCATAAAGAAAGTGGTCGAAAGTTTTCATAAAAGAAGAGAAGAAAAAAACGGCACTGCGCGTATTTACGATGCAGACGGGAAGGTACTGTATCAGGATAATGCGTTGAATGTTCCGTCTTCCGTGCGCACTAAGCTTGATGACACCAAGAATGTCGGCTATGAGATTGTTCAGGCGCAGGACAGTGTTTATGTGGTAGTAGTCTGCAGGAGCGGGTTTGACGATTACATTGAGACCGTGCGCAATATCACAAAAATATACCTTAGTCGGGAGGAAATGTATGCCCGATATCGAAGCGGAATGATCGCATTGACGATTTTAGTTGGCGGAATCATTCTGATTGTTTTATTTTTTGTCATGCGGAATATCCAGAAGCTTTCCAGAGCAGCCCGTCAGTTTGCAGGCGGACAGTACGATGTACGGCTTCGCATCCGCAGCAGCGATGAGATCGGCCGTCTTGCGGATGATTTCAACTGGATGGCGGATGAAATGAGCCTTCAGGTAAAAAAGCTCGAGCAGGAGGTGCGTCGCCAGGAAGAATTTACGGGTGCGTTTGCCCATGAGCTGAAAACACCGCTGACCTCAATTATCGGTTATGCAGATACGATCCGTCAGATGACTTTGAGCAGGGAAGAAACGGATATGTGTGCAGATTACATATTTCGTCAGGGAAAACGGCTGCAAAGCCTTTCGTACAAGCTTCTGGAAATGACAATGGTCGGTGCACAGACGCTGGAGCGAAAGGAGATCCAGGTGCCGGAATTTTTTGAGGAACTAAAGCATATTTTGGCGGCATCACTGGAAGAAAAGCAGCTGACGCTCATTTCGGATGCACAAAATGGAAGTATCTGCGGTGACAGAGATCTTTTGCTTTCTCTGTTTCTGAATCTGGTCGATAATGCGAGAAAGGCTTCCAATCCGGGCGGACGGATCTGGCTGTTTGGAGACCGGCTGACGGACGGGTACCAGATCACCGTGCAGGATGAGGGACGGGGAATTGAGCCGGAAGAGCTGGCGAGAATTACCGAGGCGTTTTATATGGTGGATAAGTCACGTTCCCGTAAAGAAGGAGGTGCAGGGCTTGGACTTGCACTTTGTAAAAAAATCGTGGAACTGCATCAGGCAGCCTGGCGGTTTTACGGAAGCCCAGGGGAAGGCTTTGCGGTGACTGTGCGCTTCACACAGGAACAAACATCGGGGCGCTTTCGCCAGGCGGTGAACAGGCGAAAAAGCAGGGGCGGAAAAGAGGCAGATAAGGGAGAAGAAGAATGAGAAGGAACAAACGGTGGAAAACGATCCTGGAGTATGAGATCGGAATTCTTTTACTGATTGCAGCGGTGCTTGCAGCCTGGTTTCTGCCGGATTTGTATACACAGCTGCGGGATCTGGAGCAGTTTCAGCACCCGGTTCTGTCAAAGCGTGATGCAATTCAGTTTTTGGATATGGATTCGCTTGATATAGCAGGAAGAATAAAGCTTCTGAAGGAAGTATCTGTGTTTGATGACTGGAGTTATGAACTATCCAATGATTTGCTGATGAAAACGTATCTGAAAAAAGCACAGCGTCTGCTGGAAAACTGGGTGGAATATGAAGTTTTGCCGGAAGAGACAGAAACACTGATTAAGGAGCTTTGGGAAGAAGCAGAGCTGGAAGCGGTAGAACTGTCGAACGGACAGACGGAGAGTGCAATGTATCGTCTGATTGTCGGTCAGTCGGTATTTCATATTTGCTGCATATGGGTAGCGGATCCGGATGAAACAGAATCGCTGTTTTTGCTTATGGATGCAGATAAGGATCTGCTTTATTATGTGGCGGTATTCGGACAGCCATTTTGGAATGAAATGGCACAACGCGTTGGCCCGGACTCATACGATACGTATTCGGATCTTATGGATGCGTATTATGCAGGAAAATTTGATATGAATTCTTATTTTGGAGCAGATAAATGGCAGAATCTTGCGAAAGTGGCAAGTGCCTCCTCCTGCGAACAAAAGCAGGAGGAAGAAGACAAAGAAGCAGAGGAAAAATATACGGATCCGCGAAGCTATCGGGAATTTGTTCTTCAGTATGATAATTTTGAGGGCTGCGCCGAAATCGCAATGCTTTATAACTATCGCTTTGGTTATGGAATGGATGTGTCACTTGGAACGAATGCATGGAGGCGGCTTATCATGGACAGCACCGGAGAGGACAATGCAGAACCATCGTTTATCGGCTGGTTTGATGATCCATATGGTGTGGAAATGCCTTACAATGAAAAAACATAAAAATAAAAATGGATGAAGATACAACTATGATACAAAAATGAGTATATTCTGATACAATCAGAACTTAAAATCCTTTCTGTAAGAAACGCAGAGTATACTGCGTGCCATGCAGGGAGGTTTTTTTGTGAGCAATGTACAAAGGATCAAACGGAAAAATCCGGGAGCTTGTCTCGCTTGGTTAAATAAAGAAGAGGGACAACAAAGCTTTTCGGAAGAAAGCAAGGACGAGGATGCCAAAAGAAAACAACTGATCGATGAACGGGTAGAACGGATCTACAGCTGCCTGCATCTGCCGGAGACGTGCATGGAGACAGAGAAGAAACAATTGAAGGAAACAGAGCAGGAAAAAAGAAGGCTGGAAGTCGATGGAGCGGCACAGAACCAGAAGGTGCAGAAGTACGGAGTTAAGGGTTTCTTAAGAAGTGTTTCAGAACGTTTTAAGGAACTATTTTGAGAGAATTAGTATAATTAATGTTATAGGAGCTGTTAAGGTCAAAGATGCCTTACGGATTGTTTTACGAATCGGGAGCTTTTGCTCTGAAATCAATGTATGTGGAAAAATGGGACAAAAACTGGAGAATTTCCGTCTAATGTGGAGAAACAGAAAAAGACAGGACGGCTGCTGCGAATGGAAAAGAAGGAGAAAACAGATGAAAACGCTGGGGGATATAAAAAGAGTGCTTTGGCAGAAGGATCTGCTGCAGGGTGTGAGCGGATGGAATGCGCGCATTTCTGAACAAAAGGATAAGACAGAAGACGAGGAAACAAAAGAGAAGGATCTTCATAAAATGAACGAACTGCCGGTTGACTGGCTGACCTGTGATTCAAGAGAGGTGACGGAAAATACGTTATTTATCTGTAAGGGAGCGGCTTTTCAGCCGAAATACCTTCTGGATGCGATTCAAAAAGGAGCAGTGGCATACATAAGTGAGACAAAGATGGAGGCTCCGGTTCCAGGACTTATTGTGAAGGATATTCGAAAGGCGATGGCAGCAGCTTCGGCGTGGTTCTGGGATTATCAGGCGGGAAGCCCGACACTGACCGGCATTACCGGTACGAAGGGAAAAACGACAACCGCATGGTATTTAAAGGCGATGCTTGATGAATGGGAACAAATGAAGGGGCATCCGGAAACAGGCCTGATTTCAACAGTGGAAAATTATGATGGGAAATCACACAGGGATGCGGTGATGACAACGCCGGAAGCTCCGCAGCTTCATGAACTGATTGCAAATGCACAGGGATCTGGTGTACACTATATGACGATGGAGGTTTCCAGTCAGGCATTGAAATATAAACGTGTGCGGGAGCTTCGCTTTCAGGTTGGTATTTTTTTGAATATTTCAGAGGATCATATCAGTCCGAAGGAGCATGTGGATTTTGAAGATTATTTCAGTGCGAAGCTGTCAATTTTCCGACAGAGCGAAACAGCCTGTGTGAATCTGGACTGTGATCATGCAGACCGGATCCTGAAAGCAGCGCATAAGGCAGATCATATTGTAACATTTGGAAAAAAGCGGACGGCGGATGTTCGATGCAGTGAAATACGGGCGAATTTTGGGGAGCTTTCGTTCCGTGTTACCTGCGACCGTTTTTCTGAATATTTTACACTTGCCATGAAGGGGAGCTTCAATATTGAAAACGCAATGGCAGCAATCACAGCCGGATATGTATACGGAATTCCGGTGGAATGCATGAAACGGGCACTGTGCAAGACGAAAGTACCGGGAAGAATGGAAAATTATGTCAGTGAAGACGGGAAAATCTGTGGAATTGTCGATTTTGCACATAACCGTCTGAGCTTTGAAAAGCTGTTTGATGCGGCATTCCAGGAGTATGCGTCATATCGTCGGATCATTACTGTGTTTGGCTGTCCGGGAGAAAAAGCCTTCAATCGCCGAAGAGAGCTTGGTGTGGTTGCCGGTATGTTTTCAGATGAGGTGATTGTTACAACGGATGACCCGGGAATGGAAAGCCAGGAAGCAATCGCAGAGCAGGTGCGCAGCTATGTGGAGATGACCGGATGTACCTGTACCTGCATTGCAGATCGATGGTCAGCCGTCTGCCGGGCAATTTCACTGGCAGAAGCAAACAGACAGAAAACACTTGTACTGCTGCTTGGGAGGGGAAGCGAAAAATTTCAGCAAATTGGCGGAAAATCACTTGCCTGTGAGACGGATGCGCAGATGATGGAGCGGGCAATCCGACATTACAACGAAGAAAATCATGGAAGAAGGGTACTTTTGAAACAGACCGTGTAAGGAACAGACGTAAAAAGAATGGAAAGAATTGTATGAAACAGGAAAGGCGGGTAAAAAATGAAAAAGAAACAAAGCAGCTGTGAAACGTGCACTTATTTTACGTATGATGAAGATTATGAAGCATATATCTGCGACCGTGATATGGATGAAGATGAATATGTACGCCTGATGTCGGACAGCCACTACAGCTGTCCGTATTATCGTTGCGGAGATGAGTATCTTGTGGTGCGTCATCAGATGTGATATGTAATTTTTTCAGAAAAGCTCTTTACAAATCTTTAAAAGTGGTTTATAATCCAGATAATCTAGTAAATAGCTAGGAAATATATGAAAAGTAGAAAAAGAATGTGGGAAAATGAGGAGGACAGCAGCATGGCAAAGATTTATGAGAGCGCACTGGAACTGATTGGAAATACCCCGCTTGTTGAGGTGAAAAATATTGAAAAGGCAGAAAAACTGGAGGCGAGAGTGCTTGTAAAGCTGGAATATTTAAATCCGGCCGGAAGCGTGAAGGATCGTATTGCCAGGAGCATGATTGAGGATGCGGAAGCGAAGGGACTCCTTAAAGAAGGGTCTACGATCATCGAGCCGACTTCCGGAAATACAGGAATCGGTCTGGCAGCCATTGCAGCGTCAAAGGGCTATCGTATTATTCTGACGATGCCGGAGACCATGAGCGTTGAGCGTCGGAATATTCTGAAGGCATACGGAGCAGAGGTTGTTCTGACCGATGGTGCAAAGGGAATGAAAGGTGCGATCGCGCGTGCGGATGAGCTTGCGAAAGAAATTCCGAACAGCTTTATTCCGGGCCAGTTTGTAAATCCGGCAAATCCGAAGGCACACAGAGAAACGACAGGACCGGAAATCTGGAGAGATACAGATGGTGCGGTGGATATCTTTGTAGCCGGAGTTGGTACCGGTGGAACACTCAGCGGTACGGGAGAATATCTGAAAGCCCAAAAGCCGGAGGTAAAGGTGGTAGCGGTAGAGCCGGCGACTTCACCGGTGCTTTCTGAAGGAAAAGCAGGTCCGCATAAAATCCAGGGAATCGGAGCAGGCTTTGTACCGGATACGCTCAACACAGGTATTTATGATGAAATCATCCGAATCGAGAACGAAGATGCATTTGAAACATCAAAGCTTCTTACGAAGAAAGAAGGAATCCTGACCGGTATTTCTTCCGGAGCAGCACTTCTTGCGGCGATCCAGCTTGCAAAGAGACCGGAGAACAAAGGAAAGACGATCGTGGTTCTGCTTCCGGACAGTGGCGACCGTTATTATTCTACTCCGCTGTTTCAGAGCAAATAAAATCAAAAGCAGCAAAGCCGATATTCGCAGCCTGTCTGACCTTGTCGCTAAGGGATGTCTGGATTTATTCAGGCATCCTTTTTGTGATATAAAAAAGAATGCAGTTTTTACACGTTGCAAAACAAAAGAAGATAGAATAAAATGAGAGCGATTTTACAATGTACTCTCGGAGTTTTCTCACAAAATCAAGCAAAAAAAGATTCCGAAAGTACATCACAGAAAAAGGGAGAAACGGATGACACTACAACAATTAAAATACGTAACCGTGATCGCGGACTGCGGATCAATGAATGAAGCCGCAAAGACGTTGTTTGTATCACAGCCAAGCCTTTCAGGCGCCGTAAAGGAACTGGAGGAGGAGGCTGGAATCGAGATTTTTAAACGGACAAACAAGGGCGTTCTTCCGACGCCGGAGGGAGAAGAATTTCTTGGATATGCGAGGCAGCTGCTGAATCAGTACGATCTGATGGAAGACCGCTTTATCAGAAGAACGATAGTCAAAAAGAAATTTAGTGTATCGATGCAGCATTATTCATTTGCAGTAAAGGCGTTTGTGGAACTGGTGAAACAATACGGTATGGATGAATATGAATTTGCCGTGTATGAGACGAAGACCGGAGAAGTAATTTCAAACGTGCGTAATTTTCGCAGTGAGATCGGTGTTCTGTATGAGAATGAATTTAACAATCAGGCACTTTCAAAAATTCTGAAGGAAAATAATCTGGAATTTCATCCGCTTTTTACGTGTGGGACGTATGCATATTTGTGGAAAGGACATCCACTGGCTCAAAAAGAAGAAATCAGCATGGAGGAGCTTTCGGAATTTCCGTGTCTTGCGTTTGATCAGGGCGATAATCCGTCTTTTTTTCTGGCAGAGGAGGTTCTCAGTACGTACGATTACAAGCGAGTGATCCGCGCAAATGACCGTGCGACTATGCTCAATCTGATGGTGGGGCTGAATGGTTATACGTTATGTTCCGGTATTATTTGCGAGGAATTGAATGGCAGTGATTACTGTGCTGTTCCATTGGCACAGCAGGAAAAAATGGAAATTGGTTATATCAAGCGCAGCGGAATGATGCTCAGCCCGCTTGCGAAGCGTTATGTGGAGGAGCTGCGCAGATATGAGGATTACGTTCTGACAGAATGAGACAAAAAGATCCTGAACGCAGCCGTGAGTGATTTACCAATTCTGATCGGATAAAAATGTGGTGTTTTGTTATAGAAAAAAATGATAACAAGAAAGAAGTTTTGTGTATTGGACAGGAAGAGCAGTACTGACTATAATAACACCCATAAACCGATAGGAAATATAAACAACCCCGGAAGGAGATCAGAATATGAGTAAAAAAACACGTGCAGAGCGCAATTTAAAATTTGAAACATTACAGCTTCATGTAGGACAGGAGCATCCGGATCCGGTGACAGGCGCGAGAGCCGTGCCGATTTACCAGACTTCCTCCTATGTATTTGATAACTCTGAGCATGCAGCGGCAAGATTTGGACTACGTGACGCAGGAAATATTTACGGAAGACTGACCAATCCGACAGAGGATGTGTTTGAACAAAGAATTGCAGCACTGGAAGGCGGAGTGGCAGCACTTGCAGTTGCTTCAGGAGCAGCGGCTATTACGTATACATTTGAAAATCTGGCGCAGGCAGGAGATCATATCGTATCTGCAAAGAATATTTACGGTGGTACGTATAACTTCCTGGCGCATACATTTCCGCAGTTTGGAGTAAAGACAACCTTTGTGGATGTTTTTAATCTGGAAGAGGTAAAGGAAGCCATTCAGGAGAATACGAAGGCGATCTTTATTGAGACATTGGGTAATCCGAACTCAGACGTTGTGGACATTGAAGCACTGGCAGACGTTGCACATGAGCACAAGATTCCGCTGGTTATTGACAATACCTTTGCCACGCCATATCTGGTAAGACCGATAGAGTATGGTGCGGACATTGTCGTACATTCTGCAACAAAATTTATCGGAGGACACGGTACAACCATCGGTGGCGTGATCGTAGACGGAGGAAAATTTGACTGGGAAGCATCCGGAAAGTTCCCGTCTCTGACAGAACCGAATCCGAGCTATCATGGCATCAGCTTTACAAAAGCAGTCGGCGCTGCGGCATTTGTCACTAAGATCCGTGCAATTCTGCTGCGTGATACGGGAGCAACGATTTCCCCGTTCCATTCCTTCCTGTTCCTTCAGGGACTTGAAACACTTTCTCTTCGCGTAGAACGCCATGTGGAAAATGCACTCAAGGTAGTTGACTATCTGAATCATCATCCGCAGGTGGAAAAAGTACACCACCCGTCCGTGTCTGATGATCCGGTACAGCAGAAGCTGTACAAAAAGTATTTTCCAAATGGTGGCGGTTCGATCTTTACATTTGAAATCAAAGGAGATGCGGAGACTGCAAAGGAATTCATTGATAATCTGGAATTGTTTTCTCTGCTTGCAAACGTAGCGGATGTGAAGTCACTGGTGATCCATCCGGCGACAACGACTCACAGCCAGTGCACGGAAGAAGAACTGGAAGACCAGGGAATCAAACCGAATACGATCCGTCTTTCCATTGGAACAGAAAATATAGCAGATATTATTGAAGACTTGGATGAGGCTTTCAAGGCAGTGGCAAAGTAAGACAGAAAATAGTAAGACAGAAAAAGTAAAGCAGAAAATAAAAGAACAGGCTGTAAACCGCAGATTATCAGCGGGACACAGCCTGTTTTTGTGGTATTTACTATATATGAACCGCCCCGATCTTTTGATCTTAACATCTCTATATAGCAAACCTATAAAAGATTCTGTCTCACAACATATAATTCATATTGAAATAATAGGAAAGATGCTTTATAATAAAGGAAAAGCATGGCAGGTGATAAAATTTTGACACTGGTATCATGATATGGAGGTTATTAACAGTTAAATATAAATTATAAAATCATATAAGTACATGTTGAGTTTTTTAGGATATTAGGGTAGAATAGTATTGAAAGGAGTTGATGC
>CAKRPI010000004.1 GCA_934376945.1 uncultured Lachnospiraceae bacterium
ATCACCTCCCGCTGGGCACCGATGCTCTGACCGGTAAATACTGTACCGTCTTCCAGTATCAGAAATGCTTTCATACAATCACCGTAGTCCTTTCTCAGCAGTATTTTTGCTCAAATTGTAACGATTCTACCACATTCTCTCCAATATTTCAACCGCTTCTTTCAGAAACTTATATAGAAATTTTACCGTCACCCTTCTCCGGCTGCAGAATAAACTAAAAGTAAGTGCCTTTGGAGGCGTCATGCATTATCTTCGATCTTCTTCAGCCGCTTCTTCTCTCAAAAATACCATGCCGGATCGCGGTGAGCTTCAGATCACAGTCGCAACAGATCGCAGCCTGCCTATCCGCGATGCCCGTGCTTCCATCTCTTTTACCGGAGATCCGGAGCAGACACTCGAAACGGTCGCGACCGGTCCGGATGGGCAGACGGAAGTACTCACACTTTCCGCTCCACCTGTTGAATACAGTCTTAAAGCAACAAATAATATCCAGCCTTACGCAGAATACACCATTCAAATCGCAGCTCCCGGATACGAGACTGCCGTAATAAACGGTACACAACTTTTTTCCGGACAACGCGCGCTTCAGCACATCACTCTTCGTCCATCCGAAGCACCTGAAACGCCAGATACAATTGTCATACCTGCACATACCTTATATGGAAGCTATCCGCCCAAAATTGCCGAAACAGAAACAAAACCCATTGATGTCACCGGTGAGATCGTCCTAAATGAAGTGGTGATACCGGAATTCGTTGTCGTACATGATGGCACGCCCCGTGATTCTACTGCTTCCAATTATTATATCCGTTATAAAGATTACATCAAAAATGTTGCAAGCAGTGAAATTTATGCCACCTGGCCTTATGAAACACTGATCGCGAATATTCTTGTCATCCAGTCCTTTACACTGAACCGCGTTTATACAGAATGGTACCGGAACAAGGGATACAATTTTACGATCACTTCATCTACTGCTTTCGACCAGAAATGGATGTACGGCAGAAATATCTTTGAGAGTATTAATGAAGCAGTAGAAGACGTCTTCCGCAATTACCTTTCCCGTCCAAATGTGCGCCAGCCAATCCTGACGCAGTACTGTGACGGCAGACGTGTACAGTGCCCTCAGTGGCTGCGTCAGTGGGAAAGCATGGCACTCGGTGAACAGGGTTATCGGGCCATTGAGATTATCCATGCTTTTTACGGTGACTCCATGTACATCAATTCCACCGAAGAGGTCTCAGGTGTACCGGCTTCCTATCCGGGTTTTCCTCTTTCTTTCGGTTCTTCCGGCAGTGATGTAATGAAAATACAGGAGCAGCTGAACCGTATTTCAGATAATTATCCGTTGATCCCCAAACTCGTTCCGGATGGCATCTTTGGTTTACAGACTCAAAACGCGGTAAAAACATTCCAGTCAATCTTCGGGCTTGCACAGGATGGCATCGTTGGAAGCCGAACCTGGTACCGGATCCAGGATATTTACGTTGCCGTCACCCGAATTGCAGAAGGAATATAAATATTTTTGATTTTCTTCTCGTCAATCTGCAAATTATGTGATAGAATACATTCGTATCGATGCGGAACACCAAAAATCCCCATCGAAAAGGTCATAATACTAAAGGAGGAATTTAATTATGGCATTAGTAACCACTACTGAAATGTTTAAGAAAGCTTACGACGGCGGCTACGCAATCGGTGCTTTCAACGTAAACAACATGGAGATCGTTCAGGGTATCACCGAAGCAGCAGGCGAGCTGCACTCTCCGGTTATCCTTCAGGTTTCCAAAGGAGCAAGAGCTTATGCCAACCATACTTATCTGGTAAAGCTTGTTGAAGCAGCTGTAGCTGAGAACCCGGATATCCCGATCGCTCTGCATCTGGATCACGGTGATTCTTTTGAGCTTTGCAAGAGCTGTATCGACGGCGGATTTACATCTGTTATGATCGATGCTTCTTCCAAGAGCTTTGAGGAGAATATTGCTCTGACAAAGCAGGTTGTTGAGTACGCTCATGCTCATGGCGTCGTAGTAGAGGCCGAGCTTGGTACTCTGGCTGGTATCGAGGATGAGGTCGTTGTTGAAGCTGGTCATGAAAGCTATACACGTCCGGAAGAGGTTGAGGAATTCGTAAGCAGAACAGGCTGCGATTCTCTGGCTATCGCAATCGGAACAAGCCACGGTGCATACAAGTTCACTGCTGATCAGTGCACAAGAAATGCTGATGGCATCCTGGTTCCGCCACCACTTCGTTTCGATGTTCTTGAAGAGTGCATCAAGAGACTGCCGGGCTTCCCGATCGTTCTTCATGGATCTTCTTCTGTACCGCAGGAGTTCGTTAAAATGGTTAACCAGTACGGCGGAAACATGCCGGATGCAGTAGGTATTCCGGAGGATCAGTTAAGACAGGCTGCTAAGCTTGCTGTTTGCAAGATCAACATCGATTCCGATATTCGTCTTGCTATGACTGGTACAATCCGTAAGTACTTCTCTGAGCATCCGGAGCATTTCGATCCGCGTCAGTATCTGAAACCGGCTCGTCAGGCTGTTAAGGAAATGGTTGCTCATAAGATCGTTAATGTTCTTGGAAGCGACAACAAAGCCTGAATTTTTCAGCGCTGAGTTAATTTCCTTATAAAAAACACCGCCGCAGGATTTCCTGCGGCGGTGTTTTGTTATGCATACTTCCACTGATGCTCTTTTGTATGTTTTTCCAGGCGCATATTCCGATCTGACGCAACTCCCGGGCTGTTTGTCAAAAGCTTTTCCCTGTCTTCCTTTCTGCAGACACTGATCCGATAATTCAAACCAACTGCCTGTTGTGATTCAAGACAAACCATATCAAGATCGATCCAGAGCTTCTCAGCGGCAGCCATGAGAGCGCCAAGCACAACTCCGGCACGGAACTCAGAAGCCACTTTGTTCCTTCCGAAACAATGACCGACACCAATATGAATCACATTTTCGCAGCGAATCATCCGTACTCCGGTCATCAAATCAGGTGTCAGCAGCTTCTCAGCCAATGAAATGATTTCTTCACTCCACAAAGCTTCCCTTCTTTGACAAACCAGAAAATGCTCTGCCTCCGTACTCTCTCTGTCGGCATCCGGCTTTTCCTTTGAAGATACGCCAATCGCCAATACACCAAAACACGTACCATCTTTTATCAGTTCCGGCATCTGTTTTGAAATGATTGCCGGGATCTGTCTGCTGCGCAGCAGCTCCAGTCCCTGCTTCAGCAGATATCCTGCATTGAATGCTCCCCGCATGCTTTTCCCGAAAATCAGCAGATACCACTGCGCCCCGCCTCTGGTCCCGAACCTCTTCTTCTGATTTCCATCACAAAGCTCAATTCTTATAGGTTCCTTCGGATACGGCAGTGTCAGATCCTGCAGATATCGCACGATACTCTGCATTACTTTCGCCTCTACAATCTGTATTTTTTTTGCTTCTGGTACTCCTATCAGCTTTCTGAAAAAATTCATTTGTTCACCATCCAGCATTTTTAATATCTATGTTATCTTTTTAATATTTTGTAATAAAATTGTAACATACGTTTTTTAAAATTACCAGACCTTTTTTTCAAAAAAATACAGTATTTTTTCTTAAGAACTGCATTTCGGATACCTTATTATCAGAAAACAGTGTAAAAATCCTTCTTATGCCACTTCAACCGGCTCTGCCACAAGATTCTGTATCCAAATTCCTTTCTTCACAAGAATATAGCCGATTACACATTTTATAATATCCACTGCCTGACACAGAATATACGTCGCAAGAATCGGAAGTGATGTATAACGGCTGAGAATAAACGCAAGCGGAATCGTTATGACCCACATAAATCCACTGTCAAAGCAGAAGGTAATCCCCGTTTTTCCGCCGGAACGGATTGTAAAATAGGCCGCATGCAAAAATGCCTGAAATGGCATATAACACGCTGACACTATAATAAACTGTGTTGCAAGACTGCGCACCAGTTCACTCGTATTGTAGATCTGTGGAAATACAAATGCCAGACCGATCAAAACGGCTCCGATTCCGAAACAGCTCGCCACCGAAAAGAATATCAGCTTACGGTCCGTATCCTTCGCCTCTTCCATCTTTCCTGCCCCAAGCAGCTGTCCGATGATAATTGCGATTGCATTTCCCATGGCCAGCCAGATTACATTACAGACGTTTGAAATTGTTGAAGAAATATTAATTCCTGCTACTACCTCCAGACCATACGTGGAATAGCACTGAGAAAGCACTGCCATTCCTACCGACCACATGATTTCGTTTATCATCAAAGGAGAACCCTTTTTCAAGATTTTAGCCGTCAGATCTGCAGGAACACGAAGTGTTTTGTATGCTCCCCGAACAAAAGAAAAACGATCTGCCCGCCGATGGGTCCAAACAATTATGATTGCGCATTCTACAAAACGAGAAATCACAGTTGCCACAGCCGCACCTTCCACACCAAGTCTTGGTGCCCCGAATTTTCCGAAAATCAGCAGATAATTAAGTGTCGTATTTGTAATCACCGCCACAATTCCGGCACGCATCGGCGCAACCGTCTCTCCTGTTTCGCGCAGTGTACTTGCATAGATCTGTGCAAATGCATATGGCACCATGCCGACCATCATGATTCTCAGATAACTCATACCGTAAGCAAGTGTCGCATCTGCCATTCCGTTTCCTGTATTATCATGCAGATACAATGCGATCAGCTGCTCTCCCCAGACAGAAAGAATCAAAATTCCGACCAATGTCAGCAAAAGGTTGGAAATAATTTTAAAACGGAAGGTATTTCGGAAACCATCCACATTTTTGCTTCCGAAAAACTGAGCGCCGAAAATTCCGGCGCCTGACAGCATTCCAAACATGCTTACATTAAACACAAACATCAGCTGATTTGCAACCGCAACGCCCGACATCTGCTCCGTTCCGACTCTTCCGATCATAATGTTATCGATCATCGCAACAAAATTTGTAATACCGTTCTGTACCATGATCGGAATTGCGATACCGAGCAGCATCGCATAAAACTTCCTGTCCCCAATATATTTTCTCAGTTTTGTTTTCATTTCTCTTCGCAAAGCTCCCTCTTTTTTCAACTGTTTTTTACAAGCGTCTGGTTCCGTTCGGCTCTTTTTTATGAATATGAATACTCCGTTCATTTCAGCTTTTTATGAATATCAATACTTTGTTCACTTCACTTCTTTTTTATGGTATCTGACAATACATAACGTAGTCTTATTTTTCTCATTCAGGAGAAAAGTTTTTTCCATCTGGAAATTTTCACATCTGCGAACCGCCTCTGCCGCATACCAGGGCTCCGAGGCGTATAAGATCACGACTCCGTCCTCAGTCAAATGCTCCTGTGCTTTTTGGAAAAACTCAAAATACAAGCGATGAATCTCCTCCTTCGCCTTATTTCCGCTTACCTGAGGCAGATCCGTAATAATCTCATCAAACAGATAATCGTGTTCAAACGTAAAAAAATCTCTCTGGATATAATTGATCCGACAATTGGCCCGCGCTGTATTGATTTTTGCCTTTTCAACTGCATCCCCGAAAATATCAAGCCCGTACATCGTTTTTGCAGCCACAGCACGGTTTCGTTCAATCAGCAGTGTACCAACACCACAAAACGGATCCAGCACCTGCGCATTTTCTTTCATCCATGGTCTTGCAAGCTGGACACAAAGTGCTGCATTTACCGGATTCATGGAAGAACCAATACTCTCCTTCCGATAAGCAAATCTGCGATCTGCAATTGTATACAGTCGCAGAAAGGCTGCCATTGTGCCATCTTTTTTCATTAAGAGACGGATCTCAGCCTCATAGTTTGAAACAGAATTGATCCAGGATGCCTGTGATTCCTGCTCCAGTGCATCCGAAACCTTTCGGATCCACACACCCTTTTTCGCAATATCGGCGATTCCCTTTGGCTCAATCCGGAAGTAATAAGGGGTCTTTCCGTCATGAAGACGTGCCATCAGATCTGTCAGCTCAGAAGCAGCCAGCTGCCTGCCGATCTCCTCCGGCGCATCTGCCGGCAATTGCTTTGTATGAATCGGAAACAGTAATTCCGAATACGTACGAATCGGCAAAATTTCTCCGATTCTGGCATCTTTTATCCGGATTCCGCCTTTCAAAAGCGTATGTGTTCCTTCTTTTATCTGATCCGCAATCGCTTTTGTCTGTTCCCTGTTTACGATCAGAAGCATCGGAATTTTTAAATCATATCCGGTAAATACGTGTGGTTTTGGCTTGCGATATTTCAGCAAAATGCTCTGCAGCATCCGCATTTCCGCACCAATATGTTTTTTTTCCTCAGGAAGCGTTTCTCTTTCGCGAAGCTGCAAAAGCTGCTGTTCCATTTCATCGAGATACGGTGCACAGTCCATGCCTGCGATCGCCTTTAAATAATCCGGGCGTATGAACAATGTCCGTTCTTTTTTATATCTGTCAAAAAGAACCGGAAGCAAATCTTCCGATTCCATTTCGCCAAGCAGAAGCACTGCATTTTTTCTCACCTTTGGATCTTCATCTTCCAAAAGACGGCTCAGCACAGAAAAATCACCGCCGAGCAGATAGGCAAATGCTCTTCTCTCCTTTTCCTCTTTAATTGCACTGCGCAGCGCAATCAGATTCACCCGCGTCTCTTTTCCCATACAAACCGCTTCATAATATTCTCTTATCATTCCTTCGCTGCCTCTCTGCATTCTTCAATATAATTCATAACATCATCTTTCAGTTCTTCCCACTTGTCCTCATGTTCTACGTAATAAAGGGGACACTCTTTTCCTGTCACATCGTAATGGCGGATAATATGTTCACGATCCAGACCGTATTTTTCAACAAGCCATGCGGTCAGATGGATCAGAGACTGATAAGTATTCTCTGTAAAACGTCCCGTCGTATCCAGATGACAGTTCTCGATCGACACAGAAAGATGGTTCATGGAGTTTGATGCGTATGCGATTTCTCCCGGTGGAACACATTCAATAATTTCCCCCTCCAGCCCGACTATAAAGTTTGCACTCATAGACACATCCTGCAGATCCTTCAGGCTCTCAAAATAATCGTGGTTCTGCTGTGCTGTCGTTTTTGGATTGGCAAGGTAGTGGATCACCACATAATCAACCGAATCAACCTTTTCTCCCGGTCTTGAATAATCATTGATCGTCAGCAGCTGCTCATCAATATCCGGGCGCGGCACAACTCCGCGCTCTGTCTCTGTCTGCGCTTCCGTTTCAAACACAAAAGGTTCCGTATCATCAATCAAAGAATCAACCTCTTTATTCTTCCTCGGAATCAAAAAAATGAGAATTGCGATGACAATAGCCGCAAAAACAATTGCCATCGTCCAGATCAGTACTCTGCTTTTCTTTATTTTCCCAGGCGCTTTTTCTTCTTTTATTTTCCTGTCCTTCATAGTTCCTCCGTATCCATTGTTCTGTCACAGGACTCCTCCTGTTTTTTGCACCCGTGTGCTTTTAACCCAAAGATAAAAACAGTATACAACATTTCCGGAAGATATGCACCATTTTTTTCTCTATTTTGTCATCTGCTGCCGCAAAGAAGCCATCGTATTTGCCTGCAATCGCTTTCCCTTCCATTTTCCAGCAGTTAAAAAGGCAGACAACCGTTTCCGGCTGTCTGCCAATCAATACTGTCTTTACTTTTCTACGCTGTAGTTCGGAGCTTCCTTTGTGATATGAATATCATGTGGATGAGACTCTTTTAAGGAGGCTGCCGAAATCTTCACAAATCTGCCACGCTCTTTAAGTTCTTCAATCGTCGGAGTACCGCAATATCCCATACCGGATTTCAAACCACCGATCAGCTGGAATACCGTATCCTCAACACTTCCCTTGTATGCGACACGGCCTTCAACACCTTCCGGCACCAGTTTCTTTGCATTGGACTGGAAGTAACGGTCCTTGCTTCCGTTTTCCATCGCTGCAATTGATCCCATGCCACGATATACCTTGTACTTTCTTCCCTGATACAGTTCGAAAGTTCCCGGGCTCTCATCGCATCCTGCAAACATGCTTCCCATCATGCAGACATTGGCTCCGGCTGCAATTGCTTTTGTCATATCGCCTGAATACTTGATACCACCATCAGCAATAATCGGAACACCGTACTCCTTTGCGACCTCATAGCAATCCATAACTGCGGTAATCTGCGGAACACCAATACCGGCAACAACACGTGTTGTACAAATAGAACCAGGTCCGATACCAACCTTAACAGCATCCACGCCAGCCTCAATCAGCGCTCTTGCAGCTTCACCAGTTGCAACATTTCCTGCGATAACCTGCAGATCCGGATATTTTTCCTTGATCATGCGAACACAGTTCAGTACGTTGGCGGAATGACCATGCGCACTGTCCAGTACAACCACATCCACCTGTGCTTCCACCAGTGCAGCAGTACGTTCCAGTACGTTCGCTGTAATACCGATTGCCGCACCGCAAAGCAGACGACCCTTCGCATCCTTTGCAGAATTCGGATATTTGATCTGCTTTTCAATATCCTTGATTGTAATAAGACCTTTCAGGTTGAAATCATCATCCACGATCGGGAGTTTTTCTTTTCTTGCCTTTGCCAGAATCTTTTTTGCTTCTTCAATCGTAGTTCCGACCTTTGCCGTAACCAGCCCCTCTGAAGTCATGGATTCCTTGATTTTCTTTGAAAAATCCTCTTCAAACAACAGATCACGGTTTGTGATAATACCAACCAGCTTGCCGTTCTCCGTGATCGGAACACCGGAAATCCGGAACTTTGCCATCAGCTCATTCGCATCCGCCAGCGTATGCTCCGGTGAGAGATAAAACGGATCTGTGATAACACCATTCTCAGAACGCTTTACTTTGTCAACTTCCTCAGCCTGCTGCTCAATGGTCATATTCTTATGAATAATACCAATGCCTCCCTGACGAGCCATTGCAATTGCCATTCTGTGTTCGGTCACAGTATCCATACCGGCACTCATCATAGGAATATTCAGTTTGATCTTCTTAGTCAGATAAGTCGTCAGATCTACCTGATTCGGAATAACCTCGGAATAAGCAGGTACCAGGAGCACATCATCAAATGTGATTCCTTCGCCAATAATCTGTCCCATGTCATTTTCCTCTCTTTCTGAACAGGTCTTTAGTAATTTTCGTGCTTTAAGTACATACTCTAACAAATTCGCATTTCAATGTCAACTGAATTTTTATTTATAAGCAAACATTTACAATTGCTTCGTGATCTGGCACCAAAGAATTCTCCGGCCAGACACATCAGTACAGGCTTACCTTACGCGGCGCAATTCTCCGAATATCATTAATAATAGATTCTTCAAGCTCTACACGGATCATTTCCTGCCCTTTTTCTTTATTAAATACCAGCAGATAGCTTTTCACCTGAGGGTCCAAGGAGGTATAATCCTTTACCTTTGCTCCCTGCTTATTTTTATATGCATCTACAGCATGAGATTCAGACGGTGCCAGAATCTCCAGCTCAGCCATATCATACGTTCCCATTTTCTTCCGTTTCTGTCTGGAATAAATCGCATCCACATCCAGTTCGCCATTTACATACAGATACTCATACTCGACTTCAAACTTCGGCACCACAAAATAATCGACTGCAAGAAGAACTGCTCCGACGATCAGCAACGGCCACATCAGCAGTCCGCCTACAAAGCTCAGAACTGTAAGACCGATCAATGCTCCCTTCAGTACCCGCATCATCATCGGTGTCTGTCTTTTCACCAGTATTTCCTTATATGAATCACTCATTTTTCAACCTCCGTTGGATTAAATGTTTTTTTCAAACACACTCTGGGAATGCCTATTCTTCGTTCAATAAATATCCGAGAAATTCAGCTGCCATTTCTGTATGCTTACTATTTCCGAGAATTACTGCATATACCGGCTCGCCGTAATACGCATTAAAATTCTTTACGATTGCTGCATCCTGCATTTGCAGAGCCACAGGAACCTCTTTGCCGCCATCCGAGCCTGTTTCATCTGATCCTGCTTCACTTTCTGATTCCGTCTGTTTCTCAATTGTTCCATACACCAGAATATCCGACCACTGACTCAGCTGCTCCTTTGTCAGGACTGTACTAAGATTGCAAAAGGCGCCCGAGCCATCGTACTTGTCATATGCGGACTGATTCAGCAAAAGCACATCTACATCTCCCGCCGCTATATAAGCGGTCATCTTCATCTGATTTGCGGTCCCGTAATTGGACAGATCCTCATCATCCAGTGTTGTCATCGTATCTATGTGGATTTCATCCTTCTCACCGATGCCTCCCAAGTAAGCTGCAAAATCCGCTGCTATCGCATCTCCGTCTGCTTCCATTGAATTACAATTGATAAAATAAACATTCAGCAGTGTATTGATCTGCAGATTATGATAAATACTGACCCCTATGGAAATCGCCAGAATCACACAGCCGATCGCCACCATCAACGGCTTATAATAATCCCAGATATAAACCAGCCTCTCCCCCCACGAAAGCTTTGACAGTTTCTTCCACTCCTCACGTATCGTCTCCCGAATCGATTTATCCTCCATTGCATTACTCCTTCATCTGTACGCTTTCGCTTCAGTCTAACACAAATGAGGGTAAACTGTCCATGGTTTACCCTCATTTTTATAAAGATTTAATCGAAGTTCTGTTTGTCTTATGCTGTCATTTCTGACATGATTTATTTTACATTCAGAGTGCTGCGATTACATCATTCCCATGCCGCCCTGGCCGCCTGCCGGCATTGCCGGAGTATCCTCTTTGATGATACCAACTACAGACTCCGTAGTAAGCAGTGTGGATGCAACACTGGTAGCGTTCTGCAGTGCACTTCTTGTAACCTTTGCCGGGTCAAGAATACCTGCCTGAACCATATCTACATATGTCTCATTATAAGCATCAAAGCCTGTGCCTACAGCAGACTCACGTACCTTATTTACGATAACGGAGCCTTCCAGACCTGCGTTTGCTGCGATGTGGAACAGCGGAGCTTCCAGTGCTTTCAGAATAATCTTTGCACCTGTCTTCTCATCACCTTCCAGATCAGAAATTCTCTCAGCAACCTTCTTTGCTGCATGGATATAAGCAGATCCGCCGCCTGCGATGATGCCTTCCTCAACAGCTGCTCTTGTTGCGTTGAGTGCATCCTCCATACGAAGCTTTGCTTCCTTCATTTCTGTCTCAGTTGCAGCACCTACACGGATAACAGCTACGCCGCCAGCCAGCTTTGCAAGACGCTCCTGCAACTTCTCTTTATCAAACTCTGACTTGGTCTCTTCGATCTGAGCCTTGATCTGAGCGATTCTTGCCTGGATTGCCTCCTTGTTTCCAAGACCGTCAACAATAACGGTGGACTCTTTCTGAACCTTAACAGATTTTGCGTGACCGAGCATTTCCATCGTTGCATCTTTAAGCTCAATACCAACCTCATCGGAAATTACCTGTCCGCCTGTCAGGATCGCAATATCCTGCAGCATTTCTTTTCTTCTGTCACCATAACCCGGTGCCTTTACACCTACAACCTGGAAGGTACCACGCAGCTTATTAACGATCAAAGTGGTAAGAGCTTCACCCTCAATGTCCTCTGCAACGATCAGAAGCTTTCTGCCGCTCTGTACGATCTGCTCAAGCAGCGGAAGGATCTCCTGAATGTTGCTGATCTTCTTATCTGTGATCAGGATGCACGGATCATCCAGAACTGCTTCCATTTTTTCTGTATCGGTTGCCATATAAGCAGAGATATATCCTCTGTCAAACTGCATACCTTCTACCAGATCAAGCTCAGTCTGCATTGTCTTGGACTCTTCAATCGTGATAACACCGTCACCGGTAACCTTCTCCATTGCATCTGCAACGAGCTGACCTACTGTCTCATCTCCGGAAGAAACAGTTGCTACTCTGGCGATCTGCTCCTTTCCGCTTACCTTCTGGCTCATTTCACGAATTGCCTCTACTGCAGCATCTGTTGCCTTCTTCATACCCTTACGAAGAACGATCGGATTTGCACCTGCTGCCAGGTTCTTCATTCCCTCATGTACCATTGCCTGTGCAAGTACGGTAGCAGTTGTTGTACCGTCACCTGCTACATCATTTGTCTTTGTAGCAACTTCCTTGATCAGCTGTGCGCCCATATTTTCAAATGCGTCTGCAAGCTCGATCTCTTTTGCAATCGTAACACCATCGTTTGTGATGAGCGGAGCGCCGTACTGCTTATCAAGCACTACGTTTCTTCCTTTCGGTCCAAGCGTTACACGAACTGTATCTGCAAGTTTATTTACGCCGCTCTCAAGAGCTGCTCTGGCTTCTGCGCCAAATTTAATTTCCTTTGCCATGATCATCAATCTCCTTTTTTCTGTCTGATTCTGTCTTTGAATTAATCTTCCTGAATTTCTGTGATCTGCTTTTTATAATCTGATCTTCATCTGAAATTCTGTATCGCTGCAATTAGTCTTCTACAACAGCAAGAATATCACTCTGTTTTACAATGATATATTCTTCTTCGCCAAGCTTTACTTCATTTCCTGAATATTTGGAATAAATAACTTTATCGCCTGCTTTTACCTGCATGGTAACTTCTTTTCCGTCTACTACTCCGCCCGGTCCTACTGCGATAACTTCAGCTTCCTGTGGCTTTTCCTGTGTTTTGCTTGTCAGGATAATTCCTGATTTTGTTTTTTCTTCTGCCTCATACTGCTTTAATACAACTCTGTCACCCAACGGTACTAACTTCATATCTGATTCCTCCTTAGATGATTAAATCCATTCTTATTCATTCATACTTATTAGCACTCACTAGCATTGAGTGCTAACCAACACTGATATAATAGTGAAATTGTGTAAATATTGCAACTTCCGTAATATCCGTATTTTTCAATATTATCTCATTTTTAATCCGATTATCTCTGTTTTTCTCTTGTTTTCTTATCTATCCATATTTTTCTTCCACTAAGACGGACATTTTCTTTCCAAAAACCAAGCGGCAGACATTACACCGGCTCACCCGAACCAAAAACTGCCGCAGAGAAATGATCGCTCCATTTCTCTGCGGCAGTCCCTTCATTTGCGGTGCAGATTTGTGCTGCACAGCCAACGTTTACTTTTGTTTTCAGATATTTTTGTTTTTGCGAATCTCTGCCAGTTCATCAAAGACCACATCATTGAGCACTTTTATATACGTACCCTTCATACCGGAAGATCTGGATTCAATCACACCGGCACTTTCAAACTTTCGAAGCGCATTAACAATAACAGATCTTGTAATCCCCACACGATCTGCGATCTTGCTCGCAACCAGAATTCCCTCCGTGCCGTCAAGCTCGTCAAAAATATGAATAATCGCTTCCATCTCGGAAAAGGACAGTGTGCTGATTGCTGACTTTACAATCTGTATCTTACGGTTTTCCTCCGCATTCTCTTCATTTACGGAACGCATCATTTCCAATCCAACCACAGTTGTGCCGTATTCACTCAGGATAATGTCGTCTATCTCATACTGGCTGCCGGACTTGTACATAAATACCGTGCCAAGCCGCTCACCGGCAATATCGATCGGATTGATAATGGCCTGATACTTCCGGACATCCTCACCTTCAAAGCCAAGCGTCTCCAGATTCACATTTTCTTTCGTGGAAAGCACACCAAGAAGACGGTCATTGAGCAGTGGATCTATAAATCCGCCAACCTTGTCTACGATCAGCTCTCCAATCTCATCTACACCATCACACAGACCAACGCCCAGAACCTTGCCCTTCCGGCTGATCACAAGGATGTTGGAATTCAGGATACCGGTAAGAACATCACAGATGTCGTTGAACACGACCTTACTGGTATTGTTGTTATGCAGGAGCTGATTTATCTTCCTGGTTTTATCCAGTAACTGTACACTCATGTCAAACCTCCTCTACACACTTCAGATGCTTTTCTGCTATTTTTTATACTAACATATAATTTTCAGAAAATCAATGTATATTGTGTGTATTGGCAAATTTTTTCTGATAGTTCAGCCATATGAAAAATCAATCAGTTATTTTTCCTGATCTTCCTGTGTTTTTTCGCAAATATATCCGCACATTTTATCCGCGCAGACCAGTCGATTGCCTTTTTCTACCATGTAACCGCCGCACTGCGGACATTTTTTTGCAACCGGCTTCTGCCAGGACATAAAATCGCAGTCCGGATTGCCCTCGCAGCCATAATACCTTCTGCCCTTTTTCGTCTTTCGAATCACAATATCCTTTCCACACTTCGGGCAGGCTACACCGATCTTCTCCAGATAAGGCTTTGTATTGCGGCAGTCCGGGAATCCCGGGCAGGCAAGAAACTTTCCATGCGGTCCATATTTTACCACCATATTTCTTCCGCACTCTTCACAGACAACATCTGTTACTTCATCTGCGATCTCTACCTTTTCCAGATTTTTTTCTGCTTCTTTTACTGCTTCATCCAAATCCGGATAAAAATTCTCAACTACTGTCTTCCAGTGAATCTTCCCTTCTCCGATGGAATCGAGCAGAGATTCCATATTCGCAGTAAAGTTTACATCCACAATGCTCGGAAAGGCATCCTTCATAATATTATTGACTACCTCGCCAAGCTCTGTCATATAAAGATTTTTATTTTCTTTTGTAACATACCGTCTTGCGATAATTGTTGTAATTGTCGGCGCATACGTACTCGGACGTCCGATCCCCTTCTCTTCCAGCGCACGTACCAAAGAAGCCTCTGTATAATGTGCCGGCGGCTGTGTGAAATGCTGACGGCTGTCAAGATCGGACAGCTTCAGCTCCATACCAGGCTCGATCTTACCGGTAATCACATTATTTTCTTCTTTCGCATCCTCACTTTCTGTGTATACACTTCGGAATCCGTCAAAGGACAGACGTGATGCAGATGCATGGAAGCGATAACCGGCTGCTCCGATCCGTACTGCTGTCGTTTCATAACGGGCCGGCGTCATCCTGCTTGCAGCAAAACGCTTCCAGATCAGCTGATAAAGCCGGAACTGGTCTCTTCCAAGGGATTCCTTCAGCTCTGCCGGTGTCCGTGAAAGATCGGTCGGGCGGATCGCCTCATGTGCATCCTGGATTTTTTTACCGTCGTTTGCGGCCGCAACACGCTCCGCTACATATTCAGCACCATACTGCGCCTCAATATACGTCCGCGCTGCTGCATCGGCCTCTTCCGAAATTCTGGTGGAATCCGTACGCAAATACGTAATCAGACCGACCGTGCCATTTCCTTTTAATTCTATACCTTCATAAAGCTGCTGTGCAAGGCGCATGGTCTTCTGCGTTGAAAAATTCAGGGCATTCGCAGCCTCCTGCTGCAGGGTACTTGTTGTAAACGGTGCCGGTGCTTTTTTTATCCGCTCACCCTTTTTCACTTCTTCCACAATGTATGTGGTATCCTCGAGTGCTTTTCTGATCTCATCCATCTGCGCCGCAGATTCAATTGCCATTTTTTTGTCTTTTCCGTAAAACTTCGCAACAAGTGGCTTCTTTTCACCCGGAACGTCAAGCAATGCATCCAGTGTCCAGTACTCTTCCGGAATAAATGCGTTGATCTCATCCTCACGATCACCGATAATGCGCAGCGCAACTGACTGTACACGTCCTGCACTCAATCCTCTTTTTACCTTCTGCCACAGCAGCGGACTGATACGGTATCCTACCATACGGTCAAGAATCCTTCTGGTTTGCTGCGCATCGACCAGATCCATATCGATCGGGCGTGCATGCTTTAACGATTCCCGAACTGCACTTTTTGTAATCTCATTGAAGGTGATCCGCATTTTTTTCGTTTCGTCCAGCTTCAGTGCTTCCGCAAGATGCCAGGAGATCGCCTCACCTTCCCGGTCGGGGTCCGTTGCCAGATATACTTTATCCGCTTTCTTTTCTGCCTTGCGCAGTGCTGCGAGAATATCCCCTTTTCCTCTTATGGTAATATATTTCGGTTCATAGTCGTGCTCGACATCGACTCCGAGTCGGCTCTTGGGAAGATCTCTTACGTGTCCGTTTGAAGCCAGAACCTCATAATTCGATCCCAGAAATTTTTTGATCGTTTTTACCTTTGCAGGGGACTCCACGATCACCAGATATTTGGGCATAGCAATAACCTCCTAATGAAACAGAAAAATCTGTCTTCTGTATTTCTCTATTTCACCTTTACATAATAGTTTCTTTCCAGTTCTCTGACGAGACCTTTTTCCTCCAGCGAAAGCAGACTGCTGCTTAAGTCCGCCAGCGAAAGAGAGGTACACTCTTCCAGCTCCCACAGGCTTTTTGAATGCAAACCGAGACTACTATACACTAATTTTTCTGAAGGTGCAAGTGCTATATCCGACACTTTCTCCTTTTTTTGTCTGCGAAAATCAGGAAATATCTGTTCTGCAAAGCTCTCCGGAGACAGAATCACGCCTGCCCCCTGTGCAATCAATTCGTTGCATCCGCGGCTGAGTTCATCGTCCAGACGCCCGGGAACCGCCATCACTGTCCTGCCCTGTTCCAGTGCACTATCTGCCGTAATCAGCGATCCGCTTCCGTGCTTTGCCTCAATAACCACCACAATTTCTGAAAGTCCACTGATAATCCGATTACGCAACGGAAAATGGTAACGAAGCGGTTTTGTACCGGGCGGAAATTCAGAGAGTATTCCGCCTTCTTCCTCCAGCCGGTCATACAGCCGATCATTTGAGCGCGGATAACGGCAATCCGGTCCGCCTCCTACTACAGCAAAGGTAGCACCGCCTGCGCCAAGTGCAGCCCACTGGGCCGCTCCGTCTATTCCATAGGCAGCTCCGCTGATTACTTCGCCGCCTGCACGGGCAATCTGATCCGCTACCTGCTCCGCAATATACTTTCCATAATGCGTGCATACTCTTGCTCCTACTACTGCAATTTGTTTCTTTCCTTTCGTCGGCAGACGTCCCTTATAAAAAATACCATGCGGGAAATCACGGATTGCCCGAAGCAGTTCCGGATATTCTCCCTGATCGCAGCTGATAAATTGTATTCCCTTTTCACGGTTCTTATACGCCAACTCTTCCGGACTGCTTTTTTTCTGATATGAATACACCAGATCCGCCCATACAAAGCCATGATTTTTCAGATAATTCCAATCCTGTGCATCTGCCTGCCACACTCCTTTTGCGTCTGAAAAGCATCGCAGCAGGATCTCCCTTTGTTTCCGATAAATACCGGGAATACTGCAAAACCACTCCCAGTAAACGGCATCGGCAGACTCTGACATTTTCCTCTCTGCCTTTGCCCCTGATTCAGCTGATAAACAAGCTTTCATTTCCTGTATTATTTCCATGTCGTTTCCATTTTCTATGATCCGTAAGGCAGCTTTTGCCCCAACATCTTTCTATTTGTAAATTCCAAAGCTATTTTCTATTTGCAGATTTCACAGCTTCGCGACCTCGAAGTGGGGGAATGCTTATCTGCGTTCAAGCAATTCATCCGGTCGATACAAAAAAGCCTCATCCAGATGCGAAACCTTTACCTTTTCCGCCCCGTCTATATCCGCAATTGTACGGGCAACGCGAAGCATGCGATGAAACGCCCGTGCTGTCATATGCTTTTTTTCAAACAAGTACGCCATCCTTTCTTTTTCCGCCTTTCCAAATCCACAGTATTCTTCCAGTACAGACGCTGGAATTTCTGAGTTAAACCTCCATGCCGCTTTTCTGTAACGATACTGCTGCCGTTTGTGGGCCAGTTCCACCCTCTGCCTGATATCCGCAGAGCACTCCTCCTTCGTTTCATTCACAAGATCCTGATAACGGACCTCTTCTGACTGTACATGAAGATCGATCCGATCCAGCAATGGCCGACTGATTCTGGATAAGTATCGCTTCACATCATCCTCTCTGCAATGACACCTGCTTCGGTTCGGATAATATCCGCACTTACAGGGATTGCGCGATGCCACCAGCATAAAATCAGCCGGAAATACGTAATTTCCGCTGCTCCTTGAAATATGGATCTCCGCTTCCTCAAGCGGCTGCCTAAGTATCTCCAGCGTCTCCTTCTGGAATTCCGGCAGTTCATCCAGATACAGTATCCCCCGATGTGCCAGACTGATCTCACCGGGATGCGGAACCATCCCGCCTCCGGCCAACGCACTGGCAGACACCGTATGATGCGGCATCCGAAACGGCCGGCTTGTCAGAATCCCATCTTCCGGAAGCGTCCCCGCCACACTGTGAATCCTGGAAACCTCTAATGATTCCTCCAGCGTCAGCAACGGCAGAATCGATGGAATACATTTCGCTGTCATTGATTTCCCAGATCCAGGCGGACCGCTGATCAAAAGATTATGCATCCCACCAGCCGCGATCTCAGCGGCTCGTTTAACAAGCTTCTGTCCATGTATATCCGCAAAGTCTAAACCGGTATGACACACTTCTTTCTGAAATTTTTCTTCTATATTAATAGCAACCTTTTTTATCTCACGACCACAGATCAGATGCCCCATCAGCTCCTGCAGATCCTTTACTCCATATACCTCAATCCCTCCCACCGCAGCTGCTTCGGCTGCATTTTTCTGCGGCACAATGCAGGCCTGGCATCCTGATTTTTTTGCTTCCATTACCATGCCAAGTACTCCGTGAATTCTCTGTATACTTCCGTCCAGGCTCAGCTCTCCTGCAAAAAAGATCCCGTTCAGCAATTTCTGTGGAATATATCCATATGCCGCCATCACAGCAACCGCGATCGGCAGATCAAACCCGGTGCCGGATTTTCGGATATCTCCCGGTGCCAGATTTACCGTGATTTTTCTTGGCTGCAGACGGTAGCCGGAATTACGCAGCGCAGTCCGCACCCGGTCCTGTGCCTCCCTCACCTCTGATGCAAGATAACCCACCATGGAAAAACCAGGCAAACCGTCACTCACATCTGCCTCTACCGATACCATGTGGCTTTCAATCCCTGTAATTGCTGCTGATTGTACTTTTCCAAACAAGTTTCGGCTCCTTTTATAAATGTTATAAATGAATTTTGAACATTGACTATTGACTTTTAACTTTTGACTTTTGAATATTACTTTCTCTTTATATGTATTATAATTATTTATATATCATACATGTTATATTTATATATAGTTACTTTTTATATTTAATATACTATATGATATCACGTTCTTGCATTTTGTCAAGCTAAAAAGAACCATTGCAGAAGATTCTTCTTTTCTCCTGTAATGGCTCTTCCATTATTCTGTGTTCTGCCCGACACGGCTCAAATATCTATCTCCAAAAGGACGTTTTAGTATACCTGCGGCAGCCACGCCCATGCAAGCGGTGATACCGCTGCCGTGTCGATCCAGGAAAGATATCCGCCCTCCATGCGGCGGTCTCCTGTTTTTTCCGGAAATACCGGAAGACGCTTTTCCTCAAGCTCCGGAAGCGATTCCAGTACACCGTCTGCATACGCTTTCAGTCTTTCGGCTGTACTCTCCATACGTCCGCTCATGCCATAATAGCGGATATCAAGCACCTCCCAGCCAAATACTTTTCCTTCGTTCATCCAAAGTTCCCGGCGCAGTGCATGACAATCGCCGACCTTTTCTTTCAGCACCGGAATTTCTTCTTCAGCAATACGCTTCAGTATCTCCTTTTCTCCACTCCGATAAGCATCCAGAATCCGCAGACCAAGATCTGCTTTTTTCTCAAGAATCCCTGCTTCCACATAATATAATTTCAGGATTCGTTTCATTTCATCACTCCAGAAACCGCAAGTCGGCCGGTACAGTGTCTCTCCTGCCTTTAACGTATCTGCGATTTTTCCGTAAAAGCTGCCATAACGCGTACCTTCCGTCTGCCCATCATAAATGCCAAGCAGCAGATCCTGGAAAAAGAGACACTTTGACGGATCTGCTCCCACGGCTTCGTCCGACATTTTTCCTGACGGCAGGTCAAATTTCCCAAGCTCCAGATACGTTTCATAGCGACATCCGGTCAGAAATTCGAATTTTCTTCCGATACGATTTTCATCCGGTTCATCACCAAAGCCGTACTCTGCTGCAAGAAGCACCGGTCCAAGCCCCGCAAACTGCGGTGTCTCCGTACCATCATCTGCCCATAGTGTATAAATGGCATCTCTGAGATTTTCTGTGCGACATGCCCGGAACGCCGCACGCGTCACAGCCTCCGCTGTCTGCAGCGCCGGCGCGATTCCGCACCAGGTCCATCCGCCTCCTGCAAAAATCACACGGTCTGTCAATTGACGATGCAGTTTTATATAATTACGGTAATACGCCTCATCGGTATGGTAATAATCCCAGTATACAAGAGCCATTCCATCCGGTGGAAGTTCTCCGCTTCGCATATCCGTATCCGGCTTTACATTATAATAATCTTCCGTTTCTGAATGAATCCGGAAATACATATCAGACCAGATCATTGGCTCCAGTCCCTCTTCTTTGCAAATCTCCATCACCTTCGCCATATGTCGGCGGATAATTTCCCGCTTCGGCGTATAACCGTTCCGGATCAGATATTTTCCAAGACCAAGGCTCCATGCCTCATCCATTCCAAGATGTACCTTTCTCGTCCGGAAACAACGGGATACCTGCCGGATACAGGCACGCAGAAAATCATAAACCTTTTCATCGCCTACCAGTGCAATATCGCTCGTATCACGAAGATTGCGCATTGCCGGCCAGCGAAGCGGCTGCTGAAGATGCCCAAGCGCCTCGATGCACGGAACCAGCTCAATGCCAAGCATCTGTGCGTACTGATCCAGCTCAGTCAGCTCCTCCCTCGTATATCTGCCGCGAAGTGCGCCGAAATACGGATATTCCGGTACTTCGTACGTATCCTCTGTATACAGCATCAGCATATTCATACCAACGGATGCCTGCATCCTCAGCCACGCCTTTACTGCCTCCACACTCATCACGCAGTTTCTGGAGCTGTCGACCATGCATCCATTATGATCCAGCCAGATTTCCTCGCTCTGAAAATAAGAATGCTCCATCCCCTGCTCTTCCAGCTGCATTACAAGGCTCATCAGTCCGCGATACAAAAACGCACGCTCAGGCGCCGTAATTACTGCTTTCCCATTTTCATAGGAAATCGCAATGGCATTCTTTGGCTCCTCTCTTAACTCCACCTCAATTCCAGATTCACAGTCATAGCCACGCTCCAAAAGCAGTTCCCGAAAACCTGCTTCATATTTCTGTGAATCTCCTCTCAAAATGAAATCCATAAACACCTCCGAAATACATTTTTTCTTTTTATTCTACAGGGAATTCCATGTGAATACAATCCATTTCCTCAAAAAGAAAAAACTTTCTTTCTCCGAAGACATTCTGCTTGACTCTTTTGCTTTAAAGCGCTATACTAAGCACAGGTTCTGTGACTGTTTAAAGCGTTGGTGAGTCACAGTAATATTTTTCACACAGGAGGCACAAAATTATGAAAAAAAACGTTATTTCTGCAGTACTTACCGCTGCTGCAATCGGTGCCATGACCGTCTGCACTGTCAGCGCTGACGAGGCACAGACTTATACTGTCGGCATCTGCCAGCTGGTACAGCACGTTGCACTTGATGCAGCAACAGAAGGTTTTAAGGACGCACTTACCGAGAAGTTCGGCGATGCAGTTACCTTTGACGAGCAGAACGCTCAGGGTGATTCCAATACATGCTCAACCATCATCAACAGCTTTGTTTCGAACGATGTAGATCTTATCCTTGCAAATGCAACGCCTGCACTTCAGGCAGCCGCAGCGGGCACTGATACCATCCCGATTCTTGGTACGGCAGTTACCGAGTACGGCGTGGCACTTGGGCTTGATGATTTTAACGGCACGGTTGGCGGAAATATTTCCGGAACCTCTGATCTTGCTCCGCTTGATCAGCAGGCAGCCATGCTCAAGGAGCTCTTCCCGGATGCAAAAAAAGTAGGTCTCCTCTACTGCTCCGCAGAAGCAAACTCCCAGTATCAGGTAGATACCGTAAAGGCTGCTTTGGAAGAGCTTGGCTATACGTGTGAGTATTATGCATTCTCCGATTCCAATGACCTCTCCTCCGTTGCAACAACTGCTGCTTCTGATTCAGATGTCATTTACGTACCAACCGACAACACCGTTGCTTCCAATACAGAAATCATCAACAACATCTGTCTTCCGGAGCAGGTGCCGGTTATTACCGGTGAGGAAGGCATCTGTGCCGGATGCGGAGTCGCTACTCTTTCTATCAGTTACTATGATCTTGGTTATACAACCGGTGAAATGGCTGCAAGAATCCTTGCAGACGGAGAAGACATCTCTACTATGGAGATCGAATACGCTCCGAAGTTCACAAAAGAATACAATGCGGAAATCTGCGAAGAGCTCGGCATTTCTGTTCCGGATGATTACGTTGCAATCGGCTCCGAGGAAACAGAGGCTGCTACAGAATAAAAATAAATTATAAATAAAACGAAAAGACTGCTTTGCTTTTCAAACAAGCCGGAAATGAACTGGGGTTCTATTGGCACAGTTCCTCTCCGGCTTTGCCTGTCATTCGTGCAGTCTTTTTCTATGAGAAACCGGAGGAACTCTTATGGATATTATGACTCTTATCAATGCGTTTCCAGGCGCAATTGCCCAGGGGCTGATCTGGGGCATCATGGCGATCGGTGTCTATCTCACGTTTCGCATTCTGGACTTTGCTGACCTTACTGTAGACGGCTCCATGTGTACCGGCGGAGCCGTCTGTATCATGATGATGCAGGCAGGCTATGGTGTCTGGCCATCCATGCTTGCCGCCACCATAGCAGGTATGCTTACCGGTCTTGCTACCGGTGTTTTTCATACCTTTATGGGAATTCCGGCGATCCTGTCCGGTATTCTGACCCAGCTTTCTCTCTACTCTGTCAATCTGAAGATCATGGGAAAGGCAAACCAGGCAATCTCCGTTGGAAAATACGATCTGCTCGTCTCTCTTCGTTATATTAAAGGAGTACCTTTTTATCAGAATACTATCTTTGTCGTTGCCGTATTTATCATTATCATGATCGCAGTTTTATACTGGTTCTTCGGCACCGAGCTTGGCTGCGCCATCCGTGCTACCGGCTGCAACAGCAGCATGTCACGCGCACAGGGAATCAACACGAATTTCAACAAGGTGCTTGGCCTTATGATCTCAAACGGTCTCGTAGCGCTTTCCAGTGCTCTGCTCGCACAGTATCAGGGATTTGCAGATGTCAACATGGGCCGCGGTGCCATCGTCATCGGACTGGCCGCTGTCATTATCGGAGAGGCTGTCTTCAGCAAGATCTTCCGTAATTTCGCACTGCGTCTTCTCAGCGTCGCACTTGGTTCCATTCTCTATTACCTTGTACTTCAGACTGTCATCTGGCTCGGCATTGATACCGATTTGCTGAAGCTCCTTTCTGCAATCGTAGTCGCTATTTTCCTGGCAACTCCATA
This sequence comes from uncultured Lachnospiraceae bacterium, assembly GCA_934376945.1. Taxonomy (GTDB): domain Bacteria; phylum Bacillota; class Clostridia; order Lachnospirales; family Lachnospiraceae; genus Choladousia. The sequence continues at coordinate 23,438 of CAKRPI010000004.1, forward strand.
CTGGAAGGGAAAATATTTTTCAAAACCTTTGAAACGGGGAGGAAATCCAAATGCTTGAGCTGAAAAACATTTATAAAACCTTTAATCCTGGCACGATCAATGAAAAAGTCGCTTTAAACGGTGTCTCTCTTTCTTTAAATGACGGAGATTTTGTTACTGTGATCGGTGGAAACGGAGCCGGTAAATCAACGCTGCTCAACGCAGTGGCCGGCACCTGGTTTGTCGATGAAGGAAAAATTTTAATTGACGGGAATGATGTCACCAGGCTTCCTGAGCATAAACGTGCCATCTATCTTGGCCGCGTATTTCAGGATCCTATGACCGGTACTGCTGCCACAATGGAAATTCAGGAAAATCTTGCACTTGCAAAACGCCGCGGAAACAAACGTTTTCTCCGTCCGGGCATCACCAGACAGGAACGCGAGGAATACGTATCACTGCTTGCCCCCCTTGGTCTTGGTCTTGAAAACCGCCTTACCTCCAAGGTAGGCCTGCTCTCCGGCGGACAGCGCCAGGCGCTTACGCTTTTGATGGCCACTTTAAAGAAGCCAAAGCTGCTTCTTCTGGACGAACACACGGCTGCCCTCGACCCAAAAACGGCTGCAAAAGTACTTTCTATCACAGATCAGATCGTCAACCGTGATCATCTCACCACACTGATGATCACCCACAATATGCGTGATGCGATTCTTCATGGCAATCGTCTGATCATGATGAGCGAAGGAAAGATTATTCTGGATATCAGCGGAGAGGAAAAGAAAAAGCTGACGGTAAAAGATCTTCTGGATCAGTTTGAAAAAGTCAGCGGAGAAGAATTCTCAAACGACCAGGCTCTGCTTGGATAACAAAAATGCCTGCAGGCTCACGCTATTGCGTGATCACCTGCAGGCATTTTCTGTCGTCTTATCACTTTTTTACTACTCTTCTTCAAAATTCCCAAGTCGTTTCAAAATCCGCACCAGTTCTTTGCTGTCGCGTTCGCCCAGATATTCCTGCAGCTTTCGATACCATACCCGAAGCCGTTCGTTTGCATGCACAGCATGCTCCCGCCCCTGCTCCGTAATGTATACGATCACCTTTCTGCTGTCTTTTGGATCATCTCTTCTTAAAATCAGTTCCTTCTCCTCCAGACGCTTCAGAATATCTGCCATTCTGCCGGATCCGACCTCCAGCTGTTCTTTCAGAAATCCGGATGAAACCCCGTTTTTCTTATATGCGAGGTAATGAAGAAGTCCTTCTTCCCCGCTCACACTGGCCGTTGCTTCCTTTTGCAGATGCCATTTTCCAAGATTTGCAAACACCAGATACAATTCCTGGCTGATCACATCCGCAGACTGCTCCGCAAGAAACGTCGAACTCGTCACCACCTGAGCAGCAGACCGTTCCGCCCCCTGCTTCTTACTTATGGTCTGTCCTTCTGTCTTTTCGCACACGATTCTGCCTTTCTGCTTCAGCGCTGCTCTCTCGGGACATACTCCCGCTCAACCATCAGACTCTTATATGCCGGACGAATAATCTTCTCCATGCTCACGATCTCCTCGATCCGGTGCGCGCTCCATCCCGTAATACGCGCAATCGCAAACAACGGAGTATACAGCTCCATCGGTATTCCAAGCATCTCATAAACAAAACCACTGTAAAAATCGACGTTCGGGCTGACTCCCTTGTACATCTTACGCTGCTTTGCAATTACCAGCGGTGCGATCTCCTCAATCCGCTGATACAGCCCCATATCTTCCTCTCTGTGCTTCTGCACAGCCAGACGCTCAACGAAGCTCTTGAGCACACGTTCACGCGGGTCAGATACGGAATAAACCGCGTGTCCCATTCCATAGATCAGTCCCTTACGGTCGAAGGTCTCTTTGTTCAGGATCTTTGCCAGATAATATTCGATTTCTTCATCATCCTTATAATCCTTCACATGAGCACGGATATCTTCCATCATCTTCATAACCATAAGATTGGCTCCGCCATGTCTTGGTCCTTTCAGAGAAGAAAGCGCCGCTGCGATCGCTGAATACGTATCGGAGCCGGAAGAAGTCACAACACGGGTCGTAAAAGTAGAGTTGTTTCCACCGCCATGCTCCATATGCAGAATCAGCGCTACCTCCAGCACCTTCGCCTCCAGGTGATTGAATTCCTTATCCGGGCGCAGCATCCGCAGAAAATTCTCTGCCGTAGACAAAGACGGATCCGGGCGGTGAATATACATACTTTCGTCTTTCGCGTAGTGATTGTATGCATGGTATCCATAAACGGCCAGCATGGAAAAAACGCTGATCAGCATCATACACTGACGGAGCACATTGTCCAGTTCAAGCACGGTCGCATCTTTATCATAGGACGCAAGCGTCAGCACACTTTTTGTCATGGAATTCATGATATCGGCACTTGGCGCCTTCATAATTACGTCGCGGGTAAAATTAGTCGGGAGATCCCTGCTCTGTGCAAGAATATCCTTGAAATTTTTCATTTCACTCTCTGAAGGAAGCTCTCCAAATAAAAGAAGATAAGCAGTCTCTTCAAAACCAAACAAAGACTCTCCACTGCCGCGGATCAATTCTTCAACATTGTAGCCCCGATACCACAGCTGACCATCACAGGGAACCCTCTGACCATCTTCTTCTTTGAATGCTACTACATTCGAAATATTTGTCAACCCGGTCAGAACGCCCTGACCGTTCAGGTCACGAAGTCCGCGCTTCACGCCATATTTCAGATACAGATCCTTGTCAATTGTATCGACCTTCTGGCACAGTTTCGCATGTTCCGCAGTAAATTCGTTCATATTCATATACGATGCCCTCCCCCTGTTTTTTGAACGTACTTTCGGAATGATTCCGAGTGTACATTTGATTTTGTCTAAAAATATCTCGCACTACGAGTTATTTACATCTTAATCATAAACGGAAGAGATGTCAAGCCACTTTAGAAAAACTTAATATTATGCAAACAGCTCTGCTTCCAGCTCTTTTCTTGTCTTGTAACCGACCGATTTCTTTACAATTTCCCCATTCTTAATCAGCACCAGCATTGGGATTGCCGCCGCCTTAAAGCGCTGCACCAGTTCCATCTCCTCATCTGCGTTGACCTTTCCGACAAGAATTTCCGGATGCGCTTCTGCGATCTCCTCTACAATCGGTGCAAGCATCTGGCACGGTCCGCACCATACTGCCCAGATATCGATCAGAACCGGCTTTTCCGCCTTTAATACTACTTCTTCAAAATTCTCTTTTGTTATTGTCAGTACTGCCATTTTTTATCTCTCCTTTTTCATTTTTCTTTTTATTTTCCTTTATTATTTGCTTTTTCTTATCTTCTGTCAAGTCAAAAGAAACGATTCATACCTTCATCTTCTTGCACTTTTTTCATTTTTTTATTATAATGGCGCAAAGACCAGAACTGATATTTGCAACCGCAAAGAAAGGACTTCCATGAAATTACCAGGCTATTATTCCTCCGGGCAGTTTGCAAAAATGGCAAATGTTTCCGTTCGCACGATTCGTTTTTACGATCAGCAAAATATTTTAAAGCCGTCCTACGTCACAGCTGCCGGCGCCCGTTTTTATACAGATTCGGATTTTGCCAGACTGCAGCAGATTCTTCTGCTCAAATATCTCGGTTTTTCGCTTGATGACATCCGTGAAATGACGATCAGTGATCTCGATTGTCATTTTATGCTCAGTTCCCTGAAAATGCAAAAGAAACTAATTCAGGATCGTATGGAGCAGCTGCAGCTTGTCGAGCATGCCATTGACAATACGATCCTTGCTATCAATGAGCAGCGGCAGATCGACTGGAGCCAGATGCTTGACCTGATCCACCTGACAAACATGGAAAAAAGCCTTAAAACACAGTATCAGGACGCTACAAATATCTCTGCACGCATCCGGCTGCACCGTGATTATTCCACCAACAAGGAAGGCTGGTTTCCATGGCTGTACCGCCAGTGCAGCATTCGTTCCGGCATGAATATCCTGGAGGTCGGATGTGGTACGGGCGCACTCTGGTGCGAAAATTATCTGCGCCTTCCGGATCACATACAGATCACACTCTCTGATATTTCGGATGGAATGCTGCGTGATGCCAGACGAACCATCGGCCAGGACGATCCCCGTTTTTCTTTTCTTACCTTTGACTGCCATACCATTCCGTTTCCGGATGCTTCGTTCGACCTTATTATCGCCAATCATGTGCTTTTTTACTGCGATAATCTCCCTGCGGTATTTAAAGAAGTCCGCCGCGTGCTCCGGCCGGGCGGGGTTTTTATCTGCAGCACCTACGGCAGGCATCACATGCAGGAAATCAGTGCTCTTGTTCAGGAATTTGACAGCCGGATCGCACTCTCTGCCGAAAGGCTGTATGAGCGCTTCGGTCTGGAAAATGGGAAAAGTCTGCTGCAGCCCTGCTTTTCTTCCGTCACAAGACAGATGTACGAAGACTCCATTAAGCTGGACCGTCCGGAACCGCTGATCGAATATATCCTGTCCTGTCACGGAAATCAAAACCAGTTTCTTCTGGACCGCTACCATGAATTCCGTACTTTCGTTGAGAAAAAAACGGAACAGGAATTTCTCATCACAAAGGAAGCCGGAATTTTCAAATGTTATTAAAATTAGCATTTGAAATACTGATTTTTTCTGTTATTATATAATAAAAGCAAAAAATACTTGCAGGTTACGTTACGTCATCTTTTATAATAAAGATACCTGAATAATCTAATGATTCTGAGCGGAATATGTCAGCCTGCGCTGACCAGAATCTCACACAAATTTCACGTGTGGTCGACTTAAAACCAGAATCACACACCAATTTCACATGTGATCAACTTAAAACCAAAATCACATACTAAGTCTCACATGTGATCGGCTTAAATAAATAAAAAAGCCGACACCTAAAATACCTGTTCTGTACTCCACAGTGCAGGTATATGATACAAAGGAGGGTCACTATGAAAGGAATCATTCTTGCAGGCGGGTCCGGTACGCGTTTGTATCCACTTACCATGGTAACATCAAAACAGCTTCTGCCAATCTACGATAAACCTATGATCTACTATCCGATGTCCGTTCTGATGAATGCCGGAATCCGTGATATTCTGATCATTTCCACACCGCAGGATACCCCGCGTTTCCACGAGCTTCTCGGTGATGGACATCAGTTTGGCGTACATCTGACGTATGCGGTGCAGCCAAGCCCGGACGGACTGGCTCAGGCTTTTATCATTGGCGAAGAGTTTATTGGCGATGATACTGTTGCCATGGTGCTTGGTGACAATATTTTTACCGGCCAGGGATTGAATCAGCGTCTGAAAGATGCTGTTGCAAATGCCGAGACCGGAAAGGGTGCTACTGTATTCGGCTATTACGTTGACGATCCGGAACGTTTCGGAATCGTTGAGTTCAACGAGGAAGGAAAAGCTGTTTCCATCGAAGAAAAGCCTGCGCATCCAAAGAGCAATTACTGTGTTACCGGTCTGTATTTCTATGACAACAAGGTCGTGGAATACGCAAAAAATCTGAGGCCAAGCGCACGCGGTGAGCTTGAGATCACTGATTTGAACCGCATCTATCTGGAAAACGGAAATCTGAATGTTGAGCTGCTCGGTCAGGGCTTTACCTGGCTGGATACCGGTACACACGAAAGTCTGGTAGAGGCAACCAATTTCGTTAAAACCATCGAGTCGCACCAGCACCGTAAAATTGCCTGCCTCGAAGAAATTGCGTATCTGAACGGCTGGATCTCTGAAGAAGAAGTACTCAGCGTATACGAAGTACTGAAAAAGAACCAGTACGGCCAGTACCTCAAGGATGTACTTGATCATAAGTATATCGATATTCTGCACCGATGATTTTGCGGAAACAAACCTGTTAATCATATTGGCTGTTAACTCATTCGTATATGAACCTGTTAATCCTACGAACTATCAGATTCGTATAGGAACCTGTTAATCCTACTAACCATCAGCATATTAATCATAAGATTAATGATAAAGACAAAGGAGATTTACCTGTATGAATATTATCGTAACCGGCGGTGCCGGTTTTATCGGAAGCAACTTTATTTTTCACATGCTTAAAGCACATCCGGATTACCGGATCGTGTGTCTGGACTGCCTGACCTATGCCGGCAATCTTTCCACGCTTGCTCCGGTCATGGATGAGCCGAACTTCCGCTTCGTAAAAGACAGCATTACAGACCGCGAAGCAGTTTACCGCCTCTTTGAAGAGGAGCATCCGGATATCGTAGTGAACTTCGCTGCTGAATCACACGTTGACCGTTCCATTGAAAATCCGGAGATCTTTCTGGATACCAACATCAAGGGAACCGCAGTCTTAATGGATGCCTGCCGCAAGTACGGCATCACTCGTTACCATCAGGTATCAACGGATGAGGTTTACGGTGATCTTCCTCTGGATCGTCCAGACCTGTTTTTTACAGAGGAAACCCCGATCCACACCAGTTCACCGTACAGTTCTTCCAAGGCAGGTGCTGATCTTCTTGTGCTGGCTTACTACCGCACATACGGTCTTCCGGTCTCCATCAGCCGCTGCTCCAACAATTACGGACCGTATCATTTCCCGGAAAAACTGATTCCGCTTATGATCGCCAATGCACTGAACGACAAACCGCTTCCTGTTTACGGAAAGGGCGAAAATGTTCGTGACTGGCTGTACGTAGAGGATCACTGCCGCGCAATCGACCTGATCATTCACAAGGGACGCGTCGGCGAAGTCTACAATGTAGGCGGACACAATGAAATGCGCAACATCGATATTGTAAAACTCATCTGCCGCGAGCTTGGCAAACCGGAAAGCCTGATCACTTATGTTGCTGACCGCAAGGGCCACGACATGCGCTATGCGATTGACCCAACCAAGATCCACAATGAGCTCGGCTGGCTTCCGGAAACGAAGTTTGCGGACGGAATCAAGAAAACCATTGACTGGTATCTGAACAACCGCGAATGGTGGGAAACCATTATTTCCGGCGAATATCAGAATTACTACGAAAAAATGTACGGAAACCGCTAAATCAGAAAATGGTCAACAGGGAGGCATGACATGAAAGTATTTGTAACCGGGGTCAGCGGACAGCTTGGACACGACGTCATAAATGAACTGACCAAACGCGGTTATTTCTGCGTTGGTTCCGGTCTTGCTCCAGAATATACCGGTATTTCAGACGGCACTGCCGTAACCAGCACTCCTTATGTACAGCTTGATATCACAGACAAGGCAGCCGTAATTCATACTATCACGGAGCTTTCTCCGGATGTCGTCATACACTGCGCAGCATGGACTGCTGTCGATCTGGCAGAAGACGACGAAAACATCCCGGCTGTCCGTGCTGTCAATGCCAAAGGTACAGAAAATATTGCCTGCGCGTGCAAAGAGATTGACTGCAAAATGATTTATCTCTCCACAGATTACGTCTTCAACGGTCAGGGCAATACTCCATGGCAGCCTGACTGCAAAGACTATCAGCCACTCAATATTTATGGTCAGACAAAGCTTGAGGGTGAGCTGGCAGTTTCTTCTCTGCTGGAAAAATACTTTATCGTTCGCATTGCATGGGTATTCGGTGCAAATGGCAGCAACTTTGTCAAAACCATGTTAAATATCGGGAAAACCCATCATACCCTGCGTGTTGTCAATGATCAGATCGGTACACCGACGTATACCTTTGATCTGGCTGTTCTCCTCTGTGATATGGCCCAAAGCGATAAATATGGTTATTACCATGCTACTAACGAGGGCGGCTATATCAGCTGGTATGATTTCACAAAAGAAATCTTCCGCCAAGCAACAGCACTTGGCCACGCAGAGTATTCTGAGGACTGCATTACAGTCCTTCCCGTAACAACGGCAGAATACGGACTCTCGAAAGCAGTCCGGCCTTTTAACAGCCGTCTCGATAAAAGCAAACTCGCCGCAAACGGTTTCACACTGCTGCCTGATTGGAAGGATGCACTTCACCGTTATCTACAGCAGTATCCGTTTTAGCCAAACCAAAGAAGCGACCATCCGGAGCCGCTAATCGCTTATTATCAGCGGCTCCCGGCACTTTTATTATCATAGTTTCAGGAGATTAAAAGAAAAATGGGACAGATCAAAGTAGAAAAAAATGCAGGTGGTATCGAGGGGCTCTGCATTATCACCCCTGCCGTCCACGGCGATGCCCGTGGTTACTTCGTTGAAACCTACAATCAAAATGACATGCATGAGGCCGGACTGACCATGAATTTTGTCCAGGACAATCAATCCGGTTCTACAAAGGGCGTTTTACGTGGACTGCACTATCAGAAAGAACATCCACAGGGCAAGCTGGTTCGTGTAATCCGCGGATCTGTTTACGATGTAGCTGTCGACCTTCGAAAAGGAAGCAAAACGTACGGACACTGGCACGGAATCGAGCTTACCGAAGAAAATCATAAGCAGTTTTATATCCCGGAGGGCTTTGCTCATGGATTTCTCGTACTCAGCGATGTGGCAGAATTCTGCTATAAGTGTACAGACTTCTATCATCCCGGGGACGAAGGGGGTATGGCATGGAATGATCCGGAGCTTGGCATCAAATGGCCACAGGTTGTCGGAACCTACAATGGCACTCCTTCCGCCAGCGGATACACACTGGAGGACGGCACCTTGCTCAACTTAAGTGATAAGGACCAGAAATGGCTCGGCTTTAAGGATACCTTTACCTTTTAACACACTCTCCTGCTGCTTTCTCTCAAAGCATTAGCAGGAGATTTTTTTGTATAAATCAAAGTATAAGTCAACGCAGAATAAATCAAAGCAGTATTGTTCCTCGCAGCCCCGCAGCGGACTTGCCTGCTTCAGGACAAAAAGAAAAAAGCCTAGGAAATCTGAGGTTATTCCTCTTTTTTCCCGGGCTTGTTTCTTTTACTTCATCAAAATATCTCTGTATTATTTTTTCCAACTACAATATATGCATCTGCAGTCAATGCATTTTTTACTGTATCTGCAAACTCAATTTCCGCTCTTACTTCCGCAATTCCATCCTCATACACATTTGAATTTGGAAATATCGATTTGAGATCTTCTCCAAGTGCTGCATTTTTCGTGTAGATCGTCGTTCCCTCTTCTTTGTGAGAGTAGCTTCCGGCAGAAATATTCTTATATCCGTCCTTCTCAAGCTCGTTCTTCCACATCCCGGCCGCGCCTTCCCGGCCGCTTGCGTTGAGAACTACGATCTTGATGGAGCTTAATCTTCCCTGTGCCGACTTGCCTGCTTTCAGTTCTGATTCTGTCTCTGATTCAGATTCCGTTTCTGTTTCCGAACCTGTCTCTGACTCGGATTCTGTCTCCGCTTCCGAACCTGTCTCTGATTCAGATTCTGTCAAAACTTCCGTCTCACTTTCTGGCTCCAGATCCTTTTGATCCCCAGCAGATATATTTTTGCTCTCAGATTCGGACTCCGACTCACCTTCTGAATCTGCATCCGCATTCTTTGCATCAGCTGCAGCCTTTGTTTCTGCCTGCTTCTTTTCGGTCTGTTTCTTTTCCGTCTGCTTTTCTGTTTCTGTCTCAGTCATGCGTTCTGTCCGGATATACTCCGTCTCATACGAAGCCATTTCCTCTATTTCTTCCCGGTACGCGGCCTGTCTCTCCTTGTTCCGGTAATAAAGGAAACCAATACAGCCCAGCAGCATAAGTACGATCAGTATATATAGAACCACTTTGAATGGATTTCTTTCATTTTCATGTCTTCTGTTATTCGCCATTTTCTGCACTCCCATTATCGTTTCGCAGATACAGGGCGGAATCCCTTATGAAACCCCGTCCTGCCTGTTCACTCACTGTGATGTGTACTTACTGAGCTGCTGCTTCCGTAGCTGCTTCTGTTACAGTCACCTCTGTAGCTGCCTCAGTTACAACTGCCTCTGTAGCTGCTTCTGTAGCTGCTTCTGTAGCTGCTTCAGTTACAACTGCCTCCGTAGCTGCTTCTGTAGCTGCTACAGCTGCCTCTGCTGCCGGTGCCTTCAGAGCTGCTTCCGGATTCTCTGTGTAAAGAACCATAATCGGTCCAAGGCACGGGAATGTTGCGGTAATCTCACCAGTCTCCGGAACATAGTCGTCCAGTTCGATGAAATATACTTCTGCAGTAAACGGATCGATCTGCATAAGCGCAAGATTTTCTTTCTTCAGATCCTTTGCCGGCTCTACCTTTACAGATGCCTTGATTCCCTCTGCTGCTTCCTCTACAGCCATCACCTCTGTCTCAGCTTCAGACTCAACGACAGCATTGACTGCATCTTCGTCAGCCGCCTTATAAGCTACCTCTGTGCCATTTGTGATAACAAGATCCACAAACGGTGTAAGAGCCTTATACAGCGTCGGATCAATCACATTGCCCTTTGTGGTAATGGTCTCTTTGGTCAGATCAATACCAAGTGCTTCCAGCACATCCACAACCGTAGTTGCCGTAAGATCATCGTCATCGTTAAAACGGGTAACGATATCCTTTACAGATTCTTCCTCATACTTATCAGGATCAGCATTAGTAACTGTAAGCCACCAGCCGTCTTTAATCTCACCTGATAACAATGTAGGTGCTTCCGGAATCAATTCTCCGATGCTCGGTGCAGCAAGTGCGCTGACAGACATGCCAAGTGCCATGGTTGCTGCGCAGAAAAATGCGGTAAACTTCTTCATGTTCACTCCTCCTTTCCCGAAAATTTTCCGGTGGCAAGCCACCGATTTATGTTCAAACTTATTACTAAGTTCAAACCTGATTCAGACTTCTTCATAAAAAAGATCGATTACCAGCTGCCGAAGCGCATCCTCATCGACATAAAACTCATCGTGAAGCTCTCCCTTTGAATCCTCTCCCTTTGGCCGGTAATAATCAGTATCCGAAAAAGATACTTTTTCCAGAAGCTTTGCAAGTGAAAGGTATTTATTCTTTGTAATACCGGTCTGAAGATAATCACTCATCTGATTGATCTCCTGCCATACCTGATCCGGTTCTGCATTCAGCCGCTTTTTAAGCAGCTCCACGTATGCCGTGACATATGACTGCTGACGTTCAATACGTCCCTCATTGCTGAAATCCACAGCTGTATCTCTGTGCTGCAGGAAATCGCGGACATTGGAATCATCCAGCGTTACAACTTCACCTTTTTGCAGCTCCGGATGCATTCCCGCAAGATCGTCATTCGGAACCGTTAAGGTCACCCCTCCCACCAGATCATTGATCGATGTGATCGAAGACTGGTTCGTAACAATGTATTCATCAATCGGAATGCCAAGAAGATTTTCCACTGCTTCTTTCAGATCCATGCAGCTGACCTCACCGCCGTCTCCATAGCTGTACGCGTATCCAAGATGGCTGACGTAGGTGCCCATATCCTCCCCGGTCCTTGTATATCTTCTGATCTCTGTCATTGTATCACGATTCAGTGCCAAAATGCTCATTTTTTTTCTTTTTTTATCCAGTATCACTACCGAAACACTGTCGGCACGTGCTTTGTTGCTGTAGGTCTCGGAAGCCTTCAGTGGTTCCATTGAATCAAGTCCGGCATATAAAACCGTGGTGATCAGTGAATTATACAGGTATTCCTTTCCCTGCCAGCTCACCGTTCGGTATCCGCCCTTCATATCAACAGAATTTCCTGCCGTCACATGAAAGCTGTTCTGCTTTTTTGTCGACTGTAAAAGAAACATTGTGCCTGCTCCGATTACTGCCAGACAAAACAAAGAGGTGCAGACGGCAATCTTTTTATTATGTCGTATCCACCGACGCAGCCGATACCATACGCTATGATGATGGTGATGTCTTCGCTTTGAACCGTGCCTGCTCATTCTCTTCTGCCTTCTTATTTTTCTTTTTTGCTCTTATTCTGCTCTTTTCCGTAGCCGTAACCGTAACCATAGCCGTAGCCATAACCATAACCGTAACCATAGCCCTTTTTCTCAGCTCCGACACGGTTCAGAACAGCCCCGAGGATCTTAATCCCGCCATACTCCAGCTGACGCTTTGCGTGGATCGCCTGCGCACGCTCCGTCACACCGTTTTCAATGACGAGCACCGCGCCATCACATTTTTTCGCGATCAGCGCACCGTCAATAACCGGATTAACCGGCGGTGTATCCACAATAATATAGTCATAACGCTTCCGCATTTCCTCCAGAAGCAGTGTAAAAAGTTTACTTGAAACAAGCTCACTCGGATTTGGTGCCACTGCACCGGTAAAGATCATATCCATATACCGGTCATCCGTCCGATACACGATCTCATTCATCACAGCCTCTCCACAGAGGAACTCGCTCAGACCCGTGACCTCTTCCCGAATGTCATATCTTGCCATGGTAAAAGAATTTCGAATATCGCAATCCAGATAAAGCGTTCTCTTTTTCAGCGCCGAAAAGCTCTTTGCCAGCCGAAACGCAACCGTGGATTTCCCTTCATTTGCAAGTGCGCTCGTCACAGCGATTGTTTTGAGAGCAAAGCCGCTTAGCTGTATATTTCCACGAAGGACATTGATCGACTCCCTCGCCGCAAACGGCAATTCTTTGATACTTGGAATCACCTGTCTTCTGCCCGGCAACTCCTGTCTGTAATTCTGCTGTTCCATCTGCTGTGCCTCACTTTCTGTCTGCATCGTTGATATACGGCACTGCTGCCAGTACCGGAAGCTGCAGGTACTTCTCTACATCTTCTTCACCCTTGATCGTACTGTCCATAAGCATTTTCATGATGACGACTCCGCACACGATCACTGCTCCAAGGAGCGCACCCATCAGCAAATATTTCGAAATGCCAGGCGTTACGTCAATGACTGCTTCCGCCACGGAATAATCAATGATCGTCGGCTCACTGCTTCCGATAATCTGATAAATCTGCTCAATACTAATATTCATCAGCGCATTTGCGATATTTCTGCTCAGCTCCGGATCATCACACGTTACTTTGATCGTAATGATATGACTGTCATCCGGATTTCCTACAGAAATCAGATTTCCAAGTGTTTTGTAATTCAGGTTCAGATCCAGTTCCTTGATCACACGGTTCAAAACCGTACGGCTTTTAATAATATTTGCATAGTCCTCCGTCAGCGCAGAAGACAGCTGCAAATCCGAAAACGTGATTACAGAATCTGTATTCGTTATGTAGATCGAAGCATCTGCCTGATACGATGGCTTTACCATGAACACATGATATGCGCCAAAAATCGCCGCTCCGATGAGCATTGCAAGAAAGATTGATTTCCATCTGGATTTCAGAAGGAAGAAAATCTCCCGCAGATCAATTTCCATCTCATCATTCTGCCCGACGGCAGCTATCTTTCGCTGTTCTGTGTTGTTCTCCATAATATCTCCCTGTCAGTCTCTGTTTAGTATTTTCTGCACATTTTTCTCTAAAATCCTCTGCCTGAGCTTTGGATTCACGTTTTTTTCCAGCCACCTGCAAGCCTCATCCACATGATACGGCCGGAACATCATTCCGTGGCAGTCGCTGCCAAGCAAATCGACCATACCGCTTTTCATAAGTGTACGCCATCTGGTTTTCCCAAACAGCCCCCTTTGAAGCAGCGTATCATAATTCATTTGCAGCAGTATGCCTGCATCCTTCAGCTCCTTTAAACGTTCTTCCTTCCGAAGGCATTCATAACGCTCAAAATGCGCCAGTACCGGAAGATAACCGCCCCTTATCAGTTCGGACAATCCATAAAAAAGCTGAGAATAAATACAGTCCGGTGAAAATTCCACCAGTACATAACGGCTTCCCGCCAGCGTCAGGACACTCCCCTCTTTCAGCTGCTCCAAAAGACCGGAATAATAAAAGCATTCCTGTCCGGCATACAGCCTCACCGGAAGATTCTGTTCCTGACAGATCAGCTGAATATTTTCAACCTTTTGCAGAATCGTCTGCACATCTGCCTCGTACCTTCCCGGGTAAAAATGCGGGGTCGCTATCATCGTGCGAATCCCCTGCCTTACACCTTCTTCGATTGCCTGAATCGTCTCATCCATGCTTTTTGAGCCATCATCCAGCTTTGGAAGAATGTGGCAATGCATATCACAGATTCCTGTTGTCATTTTCGCTGTCTCCATCCCGAATCCGTCTCATCATCTGAAGTCCCCAAGACAAGCGCTGCGTAAAACGGATATTCGCAATCCGCTTCGCTGCTTACTTTACTGCGGCTGATCCATGCGATACGCACAGGCTGATGATGATTTTCCATCCAAACATCAAAAAAGCCGCATCCGACGCTGTGCATCTTCATCGGCCCTGTGTGACTTCGTGATAAGAATACCTTATTTACATTGTTTTGTCAATTATTTCCCCTGTTTTTTTGCCTCTGCCATGTCACAAAAATATTGGGATTCAAGCTTTTCATATGCAGCAGTTTTATCAATGATCGCCTTCACCAGGCGATCCAGCTCCTGATTTTCAGAATAATCCGCCGCTGCCACATATCGGATCCGCCCATCCAGGATCATCCGGTGGACCTTTTCTCTATTGCCCGTCTGTGGATCGTATACACCGATGGAATGACCTCCGTAAGCATTCACAAGCTTCATACACGGGATATCCGTATCACTGTCCCCGATATAGACCATATTCCGGAATGGAACCCGCATCTCCTCCGGCGAAAAGTAATCGTTTACACCTTGATCATTGATATCAAGAACACCCTTTTCAATCCGAAACAGAAACTGCGTCTTACTCGTATAATTGATCACCTGCGCCGGCCATACCGCCACGCCGCGTGCATTATAATAGAAAGAACTTGCATAAATTTTCTCAAATACACCATTTTTTGCGATTTCCGTACCTTCGATCATTTCCTTTAACCCAGAAGAAATGATGTAATGCTCCACGATCACACCGTGCTCCTTTCCGTAAGCACGAATCCGTTCGAACCACTGCAAAACACCGGGAAACAGCTTTACCTTTGCTCCGTAACCGGCAAGGCTCTCACGGCTGAAAATCAGCTTTCCTTCCGACTCCTGCACCATTTTGTACATATAGGCAAGATTCGTGTCCATATCATTTTCCTGCGCCAGATGATTCGTCTCTGCCCAGAAAGGTCCGATATCATATCCTACCGACTGAATATAGCCCTGTGCCTGCATATCATCCGGCGACAGCGTCCTGTCAAAATCATAACAGATCGCCAACACCGGCTGTGCCTCCTTGGTTCTTCTTTCAAACGCCATTTTCATCCTCCTTTGCCGTACTATATATACACTTTATGATGCCAGGTCAAAAGCAGGAAACCACGATGTGCTTGCGCAGGAGTAGTTTTATGGCTTAATGACCCGCATGCATCTTTTGAACTTATATCTTTTTATTGTACTATGAAAAAAAACGGAAATCAATCACTTTCCATTTTCCGCAGAAATGAGGTATCGGTTGCATTTCCATGCTATTTATGCCATAATCAAAAGTCAGAACATACCTGTTACAACCGAATAACTGCACCGCAGATGGCTTCGGTTAAACGAATCACGAAGAAATGAGGTATCTGCATATGAACACAAACAAATACATAATGGCGCTCGATGCCGGCACCACCAGCAACCGCTGTATCCTGTTTAACCAAAAGGGAGAAATCTGCAGCTGTGCGCAGCGTGAATTCACGCAATATTTTCCAAAGCCTGGCTGGGTTGAGCACGATGCGGACGAAATCTGGGCGAGCATGCTCGGCGTAGCTGTTGAGGCAATGAATAAAATCGGCGCGACTGCCGCTGAAATCTCAGCAATCGGCATCTCCAACCAGCGTGAAACAGCCATCGTCTGGGACCGCCATACCGGCGAGCCGGTCTGTCACGCAATCGTCTGGCAGTGCCGCCGGACCTCCGAATACTGCGACGAGCTAAAAGCAAAAGGACTGACTGAGCTTTTCCGCAAAAAAACCGGGCTTGTGATCGATGCTTATTTTTCTGCCACCAAGATCAAATGGATTCTTGATCACGTGCCAGATGCAAGGGTACGAGCAGAAAACGGTGACCTGCTTTTTGGCACCGTAGAAACATGGCTGATCTGGAAGCTGACAAAGGGGGCCGTCCACATTACGGATTATTCCAATGCCTCCCGCACCATGCTTTTCAATATCAATACACTCACCTGGGATGACGAGATTCTCCGCGAGCTTTCGATTCCGCGCTGTATGCTCCCTGATGTCCGCCCCTCCAGCGATATTTACGGCACTGCCGATGCTTCTTTTCTTGGCGGTCCGATCCTCATCGCCGGTGCTGCCGGTGACCAGCAGTCCGCTCTGTTCGGTCAGACCTGTTTTCAGCCGGGAGAAGCAAAAAACACATACGGCACCGGCTGCTTTCTTCTGATGAATACCGGAAACAAACCGGTGTTTTCTGAAAATGGACTTGTCACGACAATCGCCTGGGGACTGGACGGAAAAGTAACCTACGCGCTGGAAGGCTCCATCTTCGTAGCCGGTGCCGCAATTCAGTGGCTGCGCGATGAAATGCGTCTGATTGACTCGGCAGAGGACTCTGAATATATGGCAAAAAAGGTACCTGACACAAACGGCTGCTACGTCGTACCGGCCTTTACCGGTCTGGGCGCGCCCCACTGGGATCAGTATGCCAGAGGTACGATCGTCGGCATCACCCGCGGCGTCAATAAGTACCACATCATCCGCGCTACGCTTGAATCACTGGCTTACCAGGTCTACGATGTACTTGATGCCATGAAGGCCGACTCCGGTATTTCTCTGTCCGCACTGAAGGTCGATGGCGGTGCCTGCGCAAATGATTTTCTCATGCAGACGCAGGCTGATATCATCGGTGCCCCGGTCAATCGGCCGCGCTGTGTTGAAACCACTGCGATGGGGGCAGCCTATCTTGCCGGTCTTGCCGTTGGCTACTGGCCGGACAAAGAAGCTGTGATCAAAAACCTTTCCATAGACCGTACCTTCCATCCTTCTATTTCTTCCAGCGAACGCTCCGCCCGGATCCACGGGTGGGAAAAAGCCGTCAAATATGCATACGGATGGGCCAAAGAAGATTAAAAGAGTGGGACTGCCGATCCTGTCACCTGCAGTCCCACTCTTTTTTATGTTCTCTTTCTTATGTTCTCTTTTTTCTTTTACCCTTACCGCAGCGCCTCTTCCGATGCAAAATATTCCTTTGTAAGCTTTACAACTGTACCGGAAAGCAGGAACAGTGCGATCAGGTTCGGAATTGCCATCAAGCCGTTAAACGTCTCGGCAATGCTCCACATCAGACCCAGATTCGCTGTTGCACCAACGATTGCCACAAGCGAATAAACGACCATAAACGGCTTCGTTACCTTTTCTGAAAACAGGAACTCAATACAGCGCGCACCATACAGTCCCCAGCCGATCGTTGTCGAAAAAGCAAAGCAGCACATGGCAAATGCAGTAAAGATTGAGATCCAGCTGCCATACGTACTTGTAAAGCCCTGAATCGTCAGCTCTGCACCGGCCGCTTCACCGTACGGTACTGCAATGCCGCTGCACAGAATTACGAGTGCCGTCAGTGTGCAGATCACGATCGTATCCGTAAACACTTCAAAGATACCAAACATTCCCTGCTTTACCGGTTTGCGCGTATCTGCGCAGGCATGCGCAATCGAGCCCGTACCAAGTCCCGCCTCATTCGAGAAGATTCCACGGGAAACGCCCTTCTTCATACTCACAAACATACTGCCGACAATACCGCCCGTCACTGCAGACGGCTTAAAAGCGCCTCCGATGATCGCGCCAAATACAGACGGCAGAGCCCCTGCATGGATCACAATAACGCCAAGTCCAAGAATCACATAGAGAAGCGCCATAAACGGCACCAGCTTCTCCGTTACTCTTCCGATTCGTTTGATTCCGCCAAGCAAAATCATGCCTACCAAAACTGCGATCACAATACCGATAATAAGATTCGAGGTGGGAACCTGATCCTCCCCAAGCAAATGATAATTCAGCAAAGCCGAATTGACCGCTGTCGTGATCGTATTGACCTGTGTCGCATTTCCCGTACCAAACACGGTCAGTACGCCGAATGCAGAAAACAGATACGCCAGAAAATGCCATTTCTTATCCAGTCCGTTCTTTATGTAATACATCGGTCCGCCGACCAGTTCCCCATTCGTATTCTTTTCCCGGAAATGCACTGCCAGTGTAACCTCCGCATACTTCGTACACATACCAAGCAGCGCCGAAATCCACATCCAGAACACCGCGCCGGGACCGCCGATCGCTATCGCACCGGCCACACCTGCGATATTTCCGGTACCAACCGTTGCCGCGAGCGCCGTACAAACTGCCTGAAACGGCGTCATTGCTCCGTCTGAAGCATTTCTTTTGCGGAACATTCGTCCAAGCGTTGTGCGAATCGCATATGGGAATTTGCGGATCTGCAGAAAATTCGTCCGCACACTGAGAAACAATCCCACACCGAAGATACAGATCATCGCCGGAACTCCCCAGATAAAATTATTGACTGCTGTGTTAATCGTTTCAATCATATGAAGCATAAAATAAGTCCTTCCGTTCCTGCGTACAGAAAAACAGCAAGCTATGCCGTTTCTCCTTATACCGCATATCCTTTCTCTTTAATCACCTCTACAACCCCGTCCACGTACAGCCGGCAGACCTCTTCCGTCTCTGCCTCAACCATAACACGTACTACCGGCTCTGTTCCGGATTCACGCACCAGGATGCGTCCGGTATCACCAAGCGCATCCGCTGCCTTTTCAACCGCCTCCTGCACAGCCGGATCTGCCTGCGCCGCTTTCTTATCCGTAACACGCACATTTACCAGTACCTGCGGATAAACCGTCAGTCCCTCTGTCAGCTCACTCATTTTCTTTTTGCGTGCCATCATGACTTCCATCATCTTCAGACTCGTCAGGATTCCGTCACCGGTGCTTGCGTACTTGCTGAAAATAATATGACCGCTCTGTTCACCGCCGATCCGGCAGCCATTCTTCATCATATACTCATACACATACTTATCACCGACTGCTGTCTTTGCGTAATCAATGCCAAGCTCATCAAATGCCTTGTAAAGTCCGAAATTTGACATTACCGTTGTCACGACCGTATTCTGCAAAAGCTTGCTGCGCTCCTTCATATACCTTCCATATATATAGAGGATATGGTCACCGGTAACTACATTTCCCTTCTCATCCACACAGAGACAACGATCCGCATCTCCATCGTATGCAAAGCCGACATCCAGTCCCTTTTCCACAACCAGACGCTGCAGCCCTTCGATATGCGTCGAACCTGCATCACGGTTGATGTTCGTTCCGTCCGGATCTGCGTTGATCACATACGTCTTCGCACCAAGCGCATCAAAAACAGCCTTTGCAATATTCCAGGCACTTCCGTTGGCACAATCCAGTCCTACCTTCAACCCCCTGAACGAATACATGCCAAGCGAAATCAGATAACCGACATAGCGGTTTCTTCCGGAAACGTAATCGACGGTACAGCCGATCTGCTCCTTTCTTGCAAACGGAATTTCCTGCCATTTCTTTCCGAATACCTCCAGCTCCCCGTCCAGATACGCTTCCACCAACGAAATCGTCTCCTCATCCATTTTTTCTCCGCTTCCGTTGATCAGCTTGATTCCATTGTCATAGTACGGATTGTGGCTTGCAGAGATCATAATGCCGCAGTCGAACTCATCCACCCGTGCGATATATGCAACAGACGGTGTTGTCGTAACATGAAGCAGATACGCATCCGCACCGGAGGCCACCAGACCGCCGACCAGTGTATATTCAAACATATAGCTGGATCGTCTTGTATCCTTTCCGATCACAATGCGCGCCGGACCTTCCATGCCGTTTCTTTTTCTTAGTTCCCCATAATACCAGCCAAGAAAACGTCCTACCCTGTAAGCATGATCTGCCGTCAGATTTGCATTTGCTTCCCCACGAAATCCATCTGTTCCAAAATATTTGCCCATGTTTTCGTCCTCGCTTTCTTAATCTCAGCTCTTATACTTCTTTCTTATACTTCTTCGCAATCTCCTGCATCTTTTCCCACTTCTGCTCCATATCCCATACCAGCTTGAACTGTGTACGGGCACGATCCAGATTGTGTGTCGGATACGCCGTCTTAAAATACGTATCTCCCGAAAGATAATCCGTAAGAAAACGCATGCCGCATTCATACGTCATCACCTTTGCTCCAACCGGAAGACATTCGATTTCCATATCCGTCAAAGTACCGCCGCAGCCCTCTACAAAGCCCTTCATATATATTTCATACAGATCCAGATCACACCAGATCTTTGACAGATCCTTTTCATCCTCTGCTCCCGTGCTTGCGCCAAACCGGATTGAATCACCGAAATCGTTTACCGCAAGTCCCGGCATTACCGTATCCAGATCGATCACGCACAGGCCCTTTCCCGTCACATTGTCGATCAAGACATTATTGGACTTCGTATCATTATGCGTTACACGCAGCGGAAGCTTTCCCTTCGCCAAAAGGTCCCCGAGAATACAAGCAACCTCGTAACGATCCCGCACAAACTGAATCTCCTGCTGTACCTCTGCCGCTCTGTGGCAGACATCTGCCTCAACCGCCTGCTCAAACGCTGCAAATCTTAACTTTGTATCATGAAAACCGGCAATCGTTTCCGTCAGCGTATCTGCCGGAAAATCTGCCAGCATCTCCTGAAAATGACCAAAGGCAACCGCACTTTCATAAAAATCCTGCGGATCACGGATCTCCTCAAGCGCATACGCATTCTCAACAAAATGGTACGCCCGCCAATATTCCCCGTAGCTGTCCACAAAGTACGGCGTCCCTTCTCTTGTGCAGACAAAATCCAGCGTTTCCCTCTGCGGGTCACCTCCCTGGCTGAGGATCTGCTCCTTCAGGTACGCAGTTACATGAAGAATATTATTCATCAAAGAAACCGGATCCTTAAAAACAGACCGGTTCATATGCTGCAGCGAATAGCGGCACAGCCCATCCTCCTCTTCAAATGTAACCCTATACGTATCATTGATATGTCCATTCCCGCACGGCACACACTCCACCAATCTGCCCGGTATGTCAAAGCCCTCAAGCGCTTCCTGTCTGCCTGCATTTAATTCCTTCTGATTCACAATCTTCCTCCAAAATCTTATTCTTACGGATACTACAATTACTATAATCTATTATATTCCACGCAGTCAAAACGTATCTTTGCAATCCGCCCACTATTTGTCATCTGCATATAAAAAGACCGTGAAAAATCCACGGCCCACACATTTTACTGTTCTGTTTCTCTGTCATTCCCTGTGTATACTGAATAAAAATGAATATAGAACACATAGATCTTTAGATTTTAGCACCTTTTTGGCCCGGTGGCAAGAAATTTTGTTAAAAAGGCTTCCGTTTTCTCGAACAGGAGTTATATTTTCCTCTTCCTTTTCTTTTGTATGTCTTTCTCAAATGACATTCGGAAAAAT
>CAKRPI010000005.1 GCA_934376945.1 uncultured Lachnospiraceae bacterium
AACCTTGCTTAAGGATTCTCGCCTTTTAAATGTACTGAGCGTGCGGGGATTCGAACCCCGGACAACTTGATTAAAAGGCAAGGAACCTTATGCGTTTTTTCCTTATAAAATAAGGGTTCTCGCCCTTCTTTGAAGATGAATTGAAGATATTATTATTTTTTCATCTTCTCTCTGCAAGCTATTTTAACATATTGTGACTATTTTCGGAAGTGCTTTTTCTGTGTCAGAATCTGACACGACTCAGGCTTTTCACTGCTCCAGACCAGGATACCGCAGCGCGCCATCCTGATCAGGCGTGAGCACCACCGGCTCCGTTGCCATCCGGCCATCCTCATCCAGGTAATACCACTTGCCGCTGACAGTCCGCAGACCCTTAACCATGGCGCCATCACTCCCCAGGTAATACCAGTCACCGTTGTAGCGGTACCATTTGTTGCAGACCATCATACCAGCGCCGTCAAACCAGTACCACTTGTCATCGTCCTGATACCAGGCATTAACCACATACTTGCCAGATCCGTCACGGAAGTAAAAACGCCAGCCGCCGTCCTCCTGCTGCCAGCCGATTTTTGTCTGTTCCGGAACCCATGTGGACATGAACTTTTCCGGGGTACCGTACTGCTGGATCAGTTTGGTCGGAGTGCTGCCCCAGTCTGGCAGATACAGGTGTGGCTTATCTACGATACTGGACCAGTCTCCGCCCCAGGCAAGCCCCAGTTTTTTTGCAATCTCCGCAGCGCGCTCAAAGTGGCCCTGGCTGTCATTGTAGGCATCGTCAGAGATCTTTCCATCCCCGTCGATGTCCATGCGGAGGTAAAAGTCAAAGGCAATGCCCCACTGGTGCTGTGATCGGTAGCTGCCGCCTTTTGCATAGGTTACGATATTGCCCGGCTTGGTCCGGCCCTGCGCATAAAGAGCGTCCTGCTCCGCTGCAGTGCGTAAGGTCTCGCTGATGGCTACGGTGATGCCCTCAGTGGCGCAGGCTTTGATCCAGGCGGATGCAATGCGCTGCAGGCGCGGGTGGCATAAGGTAATGTCTCTCATAATTTTGTCCTCTTTTCTTTATATTATATAGGTTGTTGTTAAAATTTGTTTTCGGGGTATCTTGCAAATAATTTTTGCATATGCTATAATGCCGATAGGCAAAAAGATATCAGTATCCATGGTGATACAAAACGAAAGCCCCTGAGTCTCGACCACTCAGGGGCTTTCTTCCTGTTTTAGACAGTCAGGCATCTGCAGGCTGGTTACCGTTTACTTATCGCCATCCAACCATTTGATGATGTAGTGGCAGGCTACACCAGCCGCGACAGCGACAATAAAAGATATCAGATATTCCATGGCAATACACCCCCTTTCCTTACCGGTATAGGGGCGGTAACATTGGCATTATAGCATATATGCGTGATTTAAACCACAAAATCTGTTGCGGCATCGCAATGGCAATCCTCTTCTAAAAATTTATGGCATATTGACTTTTTGATCAAAATAGAATATGATGTAGGCAGCTAAGGAACGTGGTGAGTTCTCATGCGATGCAAAAAAACCCCAGAGGGTGCCTCCTCTGGGGTTTTTCTTGTTCGTCACGGTGAACCACTCCGTTTAGGCTGTTGCTGCCTACTTGTCTCTGTCCAGCCATTTGCATATGTAGTAGCTAACTACACCTGCTAAAACAGAAACAAGAAACGTGGTGACTAAGTCTGTCATGGATGCGCACCTCCTTTCTGCTGGAGGTTCGGCAGCTCCTACATCATACCATATTTCATGCCAATATTCTACATAATTCCCGTT
The DNA here is from genome assembly GCA_934376945.1 of uncultured Lachnospiraceae bacterium. Taxonomy (GTDB): domain Bacteria; phylum Bacillota; class Clostridia; order Lachnospirales; family Lachnospiraceae; genus Choladousia. Next base: position 1,792 of record CAKRPI010000005.1, read on the forward strand.
GCGACGTCGCAATAGCAGCCATCACCCGGGCTGTCGGCGGGAGATATCCGGATCACCTCCTTCTACTGTCCTTTGGATGCCTGTTTCATAACCTGGTGTACCCCGGTTGCTGCTAGGCCAGACACAATTCCGATAGCTGCAGCATTAATCACATCCGCTGCCGGGAACTCTGGCATCACATACATGCCAACCACCCCAAGGACGCCACCGGTCACTCCGCATACTACCGGAATAACCTCATCCTTAACCTTGTCAGTTGCCTTGCAGGCCATACCGCCAAGATAACACACCACCGTAATTGCTGCCACGCTGGCAATACCAAAATCCATCATATCCTTAATCCTCTCTTTCTGCCGGCCCATATGGTAACGCCAGGCATCTGTTGTAAAGTTCTTCTCCAGTTCCATTTCCGCCAAGCGCCTTGTAAGGGCGGAACATGTACTCCAAATTGTCTCTGTCTCCCACCGTGCAGTATCCACGTCCCAGATAAAACTGACACGCCTGATACAACCGGTCATGGAGCAGAGCCAGCACGGCAGCGTTAATGGCCTGATTCTTTACCACTTCGGCCTTTAACCGTTTAGATAAACCATGGTACGCCGCCAGCAGAGCGCCGGAAATACATGCAAATAGCCACGCAACCCAGTGCGTGGCTATGTACTGCAAAATCAATGATACCATCGTAAATCTCCTTTACTCGTGGTCGCACTCCTTATGACCGGGACCGCCCTGCACATGTCTCGGCTCTGCGTGATCTGCAGCGCCCGGAGTGCTGTCCTTGCGGTACTCATGATCTGGACCGGTGCTTAAAACCTCATTGTGCGGCTCCGGGGTCGGTGCTCCGGTTGCAGGTCCATAATTGGTGTACGGGGTTTCAGATTTGTGTTTGATACTCATATGTAGTCCTTTCCGCTGTTTTACGGACAGCTCCGGATATAATTTAAGCCGTCTTTTGATGGCGGCAAGTTGCCTAACTTAACCATATGCGGGAAATGGTGCCTCTGTTTGTTGACAGTTCTATCACTGCACCAGATCCCAATGTAATCATCTGCGATATGTCGAACTGAATGAGTGTAAAGGTTGTTCCGTTTGACAAGTTTAAGGCGGAATAGTTTTGGCTTGGCGTTACATTCGAACTTGATATCTTCGTTGAAGTGGAACTATAAATAGAAACACTTCCCTGTATATTCAGCCGAGTATATCCACTTACTGCATACGTCCTATTAATTTTCAAGCCTATACTATGAGTTCCCGTGCTTAACGTAATATTCGTTGCGCCAAACGTTACGCTGGAACTGGTTATTCCTGCTGCATTATTTCCGTTGTAATACAGATCTGTTGGTGTAGCTACATAACCCTCCCAGGTTCCCGTAACTCCACCTACCGTGACACCTTTCTTGATATTTGCCGCTGTCAGATTCGCCACCGCCTGCACAGTTACATTACCAGTCATGTACTTACCGCTGCAGGATACCGTCTTTGCCGAATTGCCCGGCGTTACTGTCTGCGCTCCCATAGAAGCAATGTTTCCCGTCACTTTTACACCATTGGAATAGCCGTAAACACCGGATAACATTTTTGCTGCTGCCAGATTGCCCGGAGTCTGATCCGCTAGGGACTTCGCCGTAACCTTTCCGGTTCCGCTATGGATGCCAGCCGGGATTGTTACGGATGCACCAGCTGCAAGACCGGAAGAACTCCAGCTGCCATTATCAACCAGTGTACCTGTAAACGGTTCGCCGTCTTTATCAACGATTACTTTTCCTGCACGGATATCACCTGCTGCGGCGGTAATCACATCGAGGTCATTACCCCCCGCCGCCAGGAATCCAGATTCTTCCCATGTTATGCCTCCTGTCTCTGCCCTAAAGCAGCTTTGATTTCTTCGCGATCTACGTCAGTCAGTTTCGTGTAGGACTGCAAAATACCCTCCAGTTCCTCACCCTTAGCCATGCGGATTTTTACCGCCCGCAGAATAATATTGCGTTGGATATTACTCAACATCAATTCCACCTCCAATCAGATCAGCCATTGCCAAGGTCATCTCGTCATTGTCGGCCTGCAGGGCTGCCACCTGCTGCTCCTGTGTTTGGGTGTATGGGATTTCCTCCTCCGTACCGTCTTCGGCAACTCTATAAAATTTATTATCGTGATACTTGTCACCAATAGTGCAGGCATACTGCAGACAGTCCACCGCATAGGCCTCGTCTCCATACACGCACTTAGTCAGATAATCTGCAGTTGGATAGTTGTCGCAAACCATGATGTTTTTGACCTCACCGTCGCAGATCTGTGCAAATACTTCATGTACAATCATTTTTGTTGTCTCCTTTCAAGGAAGCTTACCAAGTGATGATTACGTTACCAGAGCCGCCAGTACCTCCTAGGGAGTAGCCATTTGCAGCGCCTCCTCCACCGCCTCCTCCAGTTCCAGCAGATCCATTACTTCCAATGGTGTTACTTGATCCTGCTCCACCTCCTCCAGAGCCACCTGCGGCAGAGTTCGTATAACCACCACCGCCACCTCCTCCGGCATAAAGTGTTCCAGAGCCAAATTCTTTTGTGGTTGTTCCCTGTCCCGAACCACTATTATTTCCACCATCTCCGCCATTACTTCCGCCAGCTCCGGCCGCAGTGCTGTTATCGCCATACCATCCGCCGCCAGAGCCACCGGTGCCATAGAAAGTTGATCCATCTGTTTTTTTATTTCCGCCATACGCACTATACGTAGTTCCATTTACGACAGCTGACGAATCGCTTCCTACGTTATAACCACCAGCGCCACCAGCGCCTACTATAACAGTAATTTTTGTGCCGGGCGTTACAGATATACCATTTTTATAGGAGGTATGTCCTCCACCACCGCCACGTCCACCAATTTTGTATTTCCAGCTTCCTCCTTCTCCGCCTCCGCCGCCTCCAGTGCAATGGATGTTGATGCTGCGGACAGCGGTCGGCACAGTAAACGTGCCGGAAGATGTAAATGCTTGTCTGCCGTGTGCAGTAGTTTTTACCGTGGCTTGAGAATAACCGCTGTAGAAATTGCCAGCACTGCAGGTTGTGTAAGCCCAAACCCGTACATAGTAAGTGGTGTTTGCAGCAAGACCGCTGATAGTCACGGACGATGTCCCGTTGGCACTGGAATTACTTCCTGCTCCAGTATATTTCCGGTTATCGTCCTTGGATGTAGGATAGCCGCCTGTCTTCACACATATGATTACACCTGAATAAGGACCTTTCGCCGGATTTTTCCAGGTACATAAAATCTGAGTTGTGCTATAGGCGGCTACACTAAAAGACAGAATAGATGAGCAGGTCATGGTACCAGTGAGCTGAGAACCATTTGCCCACGCTGTTTTACCTTTATAAATATAGGCAGCCGTAGCGGTAGCACTTGTCTGCGATGCCAGACTGTTAGCCGTGATTTTGCCGCCAGATGTATAGCCCGCCGGGATAGTCTTACTGCCGCCACAGTTTAAGGCTGCATTGATTGCTCCATTGTCCGGCATGGTGCCCGCCACAGCCTCATCTCCAGAATCACTGGTAACTGCCGTGTGTCCGGCAAGGACCTGGGCTTTGCTGGCGGTACACTCATCTGATCCGGTGCCGCCTCCGCCTCCTCCGGATGCTAAAACCTTGCCCATAACATCACACTCCTTTCAGACCGACTGTAATATCCGTAGCCGGCTTTTTGTAAACCTTAAATGTTACGCTTCCGTCTGTCGTTGTACCGGTTCCAGATGATATGATTCCAAACGCCTTGCTGTAGGATTTCTGGGTAGCCAGATCGACTCCGTCTTCCAGGGCACTCACCAACATCGGATTATCCTCGGCAGTAACGCCCTCAACCGCCACGGTCTGCTCATATGGCGCCTCGTCACCGGTCCAGGCATCTGCCACAAGTGTGATCAGCGTGACATGATCCTGACGTTCAATATTCATCTTATGATAATGATCATTATTCACAAGCTGTTCAATAACCACGCCCATAGCTTCACCATCTGCATCCGTTTCCCGGTCCCAGTGTTCAATTTCTTCCGTATAAACCGGAGGATCCGCAATATTACAATATCTCATGATTTCACCTCCTAGAAGATTTCGTCAACCTCATACTTGTGCGGGATGCCCTCATCCTTTCCTTTTCTTGTAAAAGTCTGAATCATGACCATATCACCATCAGAATCGTACAACGCAATTTCAGAAATTTCTTTTCCCACAAGGTCATTGTCTTCCAGCGTGGAGGCGTAGCGGCAGGTCGTATGGCCATCATTCACATAAACCGGCTCTTCCACATCTTTTCTCATCAATTCGCTGAAAAGCGCAGTTTCTTCTCCTGTTACAACTTTGGGTGTCCCGTTTTCATCCACGCCGCCATCACCCCATCCCATCTGTGCGATGGGTGACAATGCTTTTGTTCCGGCGTGGGCTTCGCAGAGTTTTTTTCTTCCAACTGCTGTAATCACTCCTTTAATTGCTGCCATAGTTTCATCCTTTCCGGCCTATTCAATATACAGGCCACCATTTAATTTTCTTGTTCCATTTAACTTCCATTTCTGATCCAGATTGTTGATTATCGTTATTCTTGCGTCTCCGGTATCTGGTGCTGCCACCGCATTCTCTTTTAACACTATGCTGCATTCTGTCTCCTGCTGCTGCGGTGATTCTATTTGAATTTCAAGTTTTCCTCTCTGATTGACCGCTGCATCCAAATAGTGCCTTGACGTAACCCCTGCTATACAATCCTGCACACGCATTTCCGCCTGCATCACAAAGCCGAGATGTACCGGATATCGATTTGTATCACCTTCAAAACGCGATAGCTTCTTTCCGCCATTCAATAACCATTTTCCATCCAGCTTCATCTCAGTCCCCGGATACGCTGAAAAATGATTGCGGAAGGTTACCATTTCTTTCCACTGAACAGGCACCCTGAATTCTCCCTGGGTAATAAACATCAACAGTTCCAACCAGGAGCGAACATTTTTATATACTTCAATCTGATGTTTCACATCCGATGTGTAACCAGGCGAAAATTCCTGGTCTCCAGTCAGAGCATATGCCCGGAAGAAATAAGGATTTCCGCCATAGTCGTACCACTCTTCTATGTAACCGCCATCCAGCACGGTTCCAAGAAATTCATCCAGCACTGACGGAGTCCCGGCGTGCATATACCACACCATCGTCTGAAGAACCAGTTTTTCCTTTATGCCGCGCGAAAAACTCTGATCATAATACTGGGTGCCAAGCTCCAGGGCCATGAGATCCAGAACCCGCTCCGGTACTCTGCTGAGTTCCGCGTAAATATGTAAGGTTTTCGCAAATTCCAGCATCTTTTTCTGCGCATTGGCAAAAGCATAACTGAGTGCTTTCGTCTCCGGCGTAACCAGGTTTACCGGGAGAATATCCTGCAGCGTTCCACTTTCTAGATCAATCATCCCTCAGTCCTCCATAATGCAGCGTAATCTTTTCCGGAAACGCAAGCTGTGACGGTTCAATTTGGGTGTATACCGGTGATGCAATCTCTACCGACTGTGCACCGGCCTGCATTACTTCATAAATCAGCCTGGCCGGAGTAACATCTCTTCCTACCTTCTTCTGCCAGGAGATATACGAATCTTTTGCTGCTTCCACCGCCTTCTTGATCGTCTCTTCCGCGCTTCTATTATCACTTGAAATGTAATAGGTAAACTCAATATTATAGCCAACCGCTTCTGGTTTCTTCACCACCACATGATCCGTCAACGGACGGATATTTCGATCCTGCAGATAATCCTCCAACTGTTTTATAAAACCATCATCAGGCAGTTCCCCGTCAACCGTAATATAAATGTCTACTTCTCCGGGAGCTTCACTCAATACACGGCACTCCCCAATCGCAGAATTGAAGGTCTTCACCCAGTATTCGTATGCTGCCAATGGACCGGCTGTAGAATAGCTGGCCGGAGACAAATAAATACGCTCCGCCAATTCCGCATCCGTCTCCCGGGCAGCGCCTCCAATGCTTACACCAATATTGGTTACACTCAGTGTGTATGGTAGCGGATCTACAAGAGATGCAATTTCACCAATTTTCAGTCCATTCCCATCTGTCCCGACAGTCTGGCACACAGCTGTTACCTCTGCTGTAAGTTCTCCCGGCTGAATCTTTGCCTCTTCTGCAGTTTCAAAGTACAAATCAATCCCTTTTACTCGCGTTCCCTTCGGTATGATAGCTGTCTGGCTGATTTTCTCTGCAAGCGTGAACTGTAACGTAACCTGCGCAGGAACAGCTTCTTTTCTGGTTACACCTTTCAGGGCTCCCAGATTATCCAGATATTCCCCAGAACTGTATTTCAACAGTCCCATCTTCCCGGCCCTATCTTCATACTGATATCCCTGATACAGTGCCACAGCACATGCATATAAAATCATCCGGAACGGATCTGCTGCTGCCAGAGTTACCGCTTTCCCGGTCAATTCCTTGTACCGATCCTCAAAATCCTGAATCATCTGTTCCTGCAGATCAGAAAATGAAATATTGTCAATAAAACTGATATCCGGATAACCTCGGATGTTATTCATATCATTTGCCATACTGTCTCCTTATTTCACCGCACTGAAATAGATATGCACCACCATGCTCCCTTGAACATTTTTAAATTCTATGTCACTGATTTCAACACGGGGTTCATATTTTTCAACCTTCTTCAGCGCTTCCAGATAAAACAAACTTTCCGCTACCTCTGGCGGCTCATCCAAACATTCCCATGATATTCCAAAATCACGGTCTGCAGGCTGACTGCCAGCTCTGGTAGCAAACAAATTTCCAAGCGTTCTCTGAAGTTCCACTTTCAGCTCAGAGCTTGCCTCAATGCTTAATTCGTATCTTGCCATGACTCACCTCACACATATTCCATCAGCGAAAGTGTAACGGTTGCCTTGTAGATTTCTCCACCACGCAGAATAATATCGTAAGCCTGCGAGCATTTGGTAATGACCCATGGATGCTTTCCCATTCGCATTCTTCCAAGAACCAAATCATAAGCCTGAGAAGCTTCCGTCATTTCTTCAAGTGTACGCAACATGTTTTTGGGGTTTACGCCAAGAGATGCGTCCAGAGTAATCTCCAATGAAAGCTTTTGCAGGTCTGCCCCGCCATATTCCACAAGCGGTTTTTGACTGATTCGATCAAGCGTGTTCCAGGTTGTCGATATTTCCCGTTTCATATTCTGGAATGTAAGCACCTTATGTCTCGATACCCGAAAACGAATATTTCCTAATATTCCAACCATCAGACTTTTTCCTCCAACACCTCTACCTTTCTACGCAATTCAATGAGTTCTGCCACCGTTATGCTTCCTGCTCCGGAACAAAATGATATTGCCGGCGCCATGAGTTTATATTCATTTTCCCGCACACTTTCCGTAATACCAGCAGCAAATTCCTTCTGATAATTCATCCCTACTGGCGGTAAATCTGCTTCACCCCAAAAGCGCCCAAGAATAACTCCATTACTCGTATTCCCCGGCAAATGCAGCACAATCACCTGATCCCCCACTGACGGAGGTGCAAATTCCGCTCGGAAAGCAAACAGCTGAAGTTGACCGGTCGTACTATCGCGATCTGGATAATAAACCTGTGCGGTTCCATGAGTGGCATCCACCGTTGATATCACTCCAACTCTGATCACATCTTCCATGATTTTCACCCCTGTTTCAAATCGCATTCCGATATTCGTGATAACTGCACCTGCATTTCATAAGACTTCCGTGTGAGCGAATGCTGCACCGATTCCACAAAATAAATATCATCCATTTTTCCGAATCCAGAAATTCGAACAGTTTTGGTTGCTGCCAGAGACAAATATGGAGAAGTAATGAGACGCATAGTACTCGCTTTCCGATTTGCTTTCAAAAATATTCCTTCTCCAATCAGTTTTGCGTCAGCCTCATTGTCGGCCTTCTGATTTGTTTGATATAGCCGTTCTTCTGTTCCAATCAGAACATCAACCATCTTCTTGGTTTTAGGATTCTGATATTTTACTCGTACCCCGGTATAAGTTCCCTGCATAGTAGAATGATACTTCCAATCATTTACTGTATCAGGTGATAATGTGAGAATAGGCGCCTGAGTGAAATACCTACGATAATCCCAGATTACAAGTTTTTTTAAATAGACCTTATAACCCAGCCCATACTTTTCACACATTTTTTTCAAAAACTCACTATCCGGCTGATCACTCTGCTCTGTTTTCTCTATCTGAATATCGTCTGCCTCATAAACAAGTAAAAGTCCATATTTGGCAGCAATCTCCCCTGCAATTAACTGTACTGTTGCGTTTTCCCAAGTTTTCGTATTTCCTTTCTCTTTAAAGCAGGAATCAACTGGGGCAGAAACTCCATCGATACTTGCACGCAATGGAGGTCCGCCAAACGTGAAATCATCAACCACAAAGGATCCACACAAAAACATCAGGCGTTCTCCTTCATAATTCCAATTTTCTGTTTTTATGCAAGGCTCTATAGTATCACCGCGAATCGGCATCCATCCATTTATCCACTTCTGGTCACGATCCGACAGTTTGAAGGAAATTGTGTCCGACTGATCTACGCTATCCGTGTAAGAAAAGCTATCCATCACTGGAAACAAGTCGCTCCATGCCTCTACGCCATTGTAAATTACACTCATAGATTTTTTTCGCGTTTCTATCACAGTTTTTTCCTCCTATCGTCTCCAGGATGGAAGATCTTCTGATACTTCTGCTGGAAGTTCTGGTACTTTTATCACAACACCAGCCGGAAAGATAAAATAATCCAGAAGGTCAAAATTACTGGCCATCAGGTAATCCAGATACTTTTCAGCTCCATATACTTTTTTCGCGATCATATCCCAGGTATCACCCTGTATCGTTCTGTATTCTTCCATAACGTCTCCTTAAAATGCTACCCGGTACTGTTCACGCTGGAAGCGCTCCATATATTCCACAAACTGTTCATATCCTGCTTTTAACCCAGATTCCAACTGTTCCGCTACATTTCCGCTTCCTTGAATCTGGATCACCGGACTGTATACTGGAGCGAAAGAATTCGTATTTTCGCTTGAAATACCATCCGTGAAATTTTTCTGCATCTCACCAAAATCATAAGCACCCAGCATGCGGCCCGTTTCCTGCCACAAACCGATTGACCGGTTTGAGCCATCAATTGGGATCGCCATCTCCGGGCTTTCCTCCGCAAACCATGACAGTGTAGGCTTGTCCATCAGACCGCCAGAAGCATGGTGCTCAATGTTTTTCGTAATGGTTCCAGTCAGGTTCCCTGCTCTGTACTGCGTCACGGTATTCAGCGAAATGGGAATCTCTGCCTGCACACCTCCGGCAAACGTGTCCTGAATGGTCTGCAAAATGCTCTTCGCAGCATCTTCCACCTCCGGATTTCTGGCTGTGATTGCTTCAATGGCAGCATCCGGAATCTGCCCGGTTTGCTGCTGTACCGTTGCAGTCAGCAATGCATAGTTTTCATCTGACGCAATCTGGTTTCCAATCATCGTCCAGATGTCCTGAGAATCCCCCGTTGCCGCCCCCATCTCGGACAGCTCATCCAGCATATCCGTTACGATTGCGGACGGAGATATTCCTGCAGTCTCCATCTGCTGTCTGAGCTGTTCCATATCTTCCTGTGCCGGAAGCATATTCTGTAACAGCATAGATATTGCATTTTTCGCATCTGCTGTCATGTCTGACGCATTCAGAACATCTGTAAACAGCTTTCCAAATGACGCAACAAACTGCTCCGGAGTCGTATTATTCTCCATGAGCCTCGGCAGTTCTTCCTGTATCTGTGCATTGATTGCATCAAGTGCTGGTCCAATTTCATCTCCATAGCTGTTCATGATCGCATCCCGCATGACACTGTATCCGTTGCTAATCACCTCAGCCTGCTGATTATAATAGGCCGCCAGTGCTTCATTGGCTTTGGCATCAAACTCGGCCTGAGTAATGCCACCATCCATTCCCTTTTCCCCAGCCAGGCGCTGCGCATTCAGACTGGTGAGGATTTTCTGATAGGATTCATCGATTCCGGCATTTGCTTCTTCCGTGTATTCCTGGATAGACTGCTGCAGATTCTGGAAGGTATCTCCGGATAAAAGATCTGCGCCAGAATACTGTGCTCCAATCATCTGCAGCTTCGCTGCATTCTCGGCATCCGTGATCATGGATGTAATTTCTGATATCCGCCCCAGATAATCGTCCACCAACTGCTGCTTCGGCAAATCCAGACCGTTGGCCGTGATATCCGCCATAACATTCTGAAGAGACTCTTCCAATGGCTGAAGCTGCTGATAAAGTGACTGGTAAAAAGTTCCACTGGATTCTGCCAACGCTGTTCCTGCTTCACTGTCTTCTCCAAATACCAGGCCAATGGCAACTTTCATTTCATAGCCACTGTTTGTTATATAATCCTGTGCATTCTTGAGATAGGAATCAATATTGTCCACATAGGACTGTGCATCATTCGCATCAAAATCAAATCCCATTGACAGTTTCCAGTCTGATTTCCGGATTTCCGCCAAACTGCTCTGCATGGATAAAGCGAACTGTTTGGCCTCATCAGAAGCTGAATGAAAATTATCCAGCTGTTCAAACAGACTTCCACCACCGCTTACAATATGCCGCGCCGCGTCATCCAGTTCTTCCACAGAAAGTGTGATATCTCCAAAATGCCGGTCCAGGTTTGCCCTGGCTGCTGATTTCTCTGCCGCCGTAATAGCGGTACTGATTCCCGCAATTCCGCCAATGACCAGACCTGCTGCCGCCACTGGCCATGCATTCACCATGCCAGACAATGTTCCGAACAGCTTCACGGCATTTTTCGCCGTCTGCACACCCTTGAATACTCCAAGAGCCACTGCAATTCCCGTCACAGTCCCCTGGATCACATTAGGATTCTGGATACACCACTTTCCAAATGAAACAAGCGGACCGAATGATTCTTCAATCCCGCTTTTAAAATTCTTTGCATATCTCTGGATCGTTGGCATATCGGTTTTGAGTGTCTCCGTGACTTCTCCAACCCATTTTGTTGCATCCTGAGTCAGTTCCCGCAGTCCGCCGGAAAAGCCGCTGTATGCCTCGATTCCAAGTCCCTGTGCAGCACTGCCAAGCAGGGTTAAATCTCCTTTCAGGTTGTCCAATCGGACTTCAGACATTTTCTGCGCCGCGCCGGTGCTGTTGTCGATGGACTCAGCCAGTTTGTTGAAATCGGCATCAGATGCCGACAGGATTGCCAGCAGTCCGGACATGCCTTCTTTCCCGGCAATACCCGCTGCATACTCTGCCTTCTGTGCATCTGTCAGGCCATCGAATTTCTGGCGAAGTTCCTGCAGCAACTGTCGGTACGGCTTCATATTGCCACTACTGTCTGCAAGTGACAGAGACAGCTTGTCCATGTATCCCTGCACCTGTTTGGTTGGCTTTGCAAGGTTGGTCAGCATAGCTCTCATAGCTGTACCGGCTTTTTCTGCCTTAATTCCGGCATTTGCCATCAAGCCGACACCAAGAGCCACATCTTCCACGGTATAGCCAAATGCTCCAGCCACCGGTGCAACATACTGGAATGTGTTTCCCATCATTCCGACATTGGTGTTTGCATTCGCGGAAGCCTGCGCCAGAACATCCGCAAAGTGGGAGGATTCGCTGGCTTTCATTCCAAACGCAGTCATTGCATCAGTAACAATATCCGATACACTTCCAAGATCTTCTCCGGAAGCGGCTGCCAGATACATGATTCCCGGAAGTCCATTTAACATATCTTCCGTTTTCCAGCCAGCCATAGCCATATATTCAAGCGCCTGACCCGCCTGTTCTGCCGTAAACTGGGTTGTTTCTCCCATTTCTTTCGCCAGAGCATTCAGTTTTTTCATATCCGCTTCGGATGCTTGGGAAATGGCCTGCACCGTACTCATCTGGCTCTCATATCCCATACCGATGGTACCAGCCGCCCCAAAGGCTGCCGTGATTCCTGCTGCTGCCATTTTCCCACCGGTCAACACTGCACCGAAAGCTTTGTCCGAAATGGATGCCAACGCATCAATCCCTTTGCCGCTCATGCCGCCGAACGAATTTTCAATGTCCTCTTTCGACAGCTTTGCCTTTTGGCTTAGCTTGTCAATCTGCTTCTGAGCTTCTTTGATCGATGCGGCAAGAGACGCATCCGTTCCTCCGGAGATCATTATTTCAAGTTCATAATTTTTCTTTCCGGCCACCTATCTGCGCCTCCTTTGCCGTTCTCTCTCTGCTTTTTCCTGCTTCGCCTGTTCCTGCGCCGCGCTCATCATGGCAAGTGCCTGTCTCAGCGGAAGATCATAAAAAAATTGCGGTCCTGCCTTTGTGTACCGGCCGGCCGCAATATAAACCTGATTGAGCTGCTGAATATCCGCAACGCAGCTTATTCCGTAAGATAGAAAAAACGATATACCCTGTTTTTGAGATACGCGGAATCCTTTGCCTTTAAATCCATGATTGCTTCCACAGGATAACCACTCGCTCTTGATGCTACGATCTGTGCAAACAGAAGTGTTCCCTCCTGCATCACCGGACGGTCCCCGCCCAATGCTGCATATAAATCATAAATTTCGTTGAGATCACGTCCAGTCATCTCCCGCAGTTTGCTCAGATCCAGTTTGGTAATGGTTACACCCTCATGCTCTACCGGCACGGAAAGTTCCAGTTCCAGATAATCTTTTTTCTTTACGCCATTTTCTTCTGCCATCCCGGCACCTCCTTAACACATATCCCGTACATCTTTCAGTACATCTTTTCCATTTACAATAAACACTCCATTCAAGCGGTCAATCTCCAGCATGGTCTTTCCGTCAATAACGATTTTGTAATAGCTCAGTCCAAGCGTTACCTGAGAATCCATTTTCCCACCGGCTTTCAGGGTTCCCGGAGTAAATTTCTTCACGACGCCACGTTCATAAATGCTGATCCGCTGGAATCCCGTTGCACCGGTTCCGGCATCCATGCCCTGTAATGCTCCCTTAACTACAATATCCACTGCCTCTGTCGGATCCATGACAGAAAATGCTCCCTGGCAGAGTGTCAGGAACTTAATGGTTGACTCCATATCATCAATCAATCCAACTGCTGGAACATCCATATTTCCGCCAACTCCCGCGCCCTCAATGGTATCCGTCAGAAATGTAATCTCCGGCAAATCCTGCTCACTGGCCACGCCAATCAGTTCACTGCCGTTTTTATACACGTTGTAACGATTTACTAAATGTGTTTTTAACATCGCGCCTACTCCTCCTTAAATGCATTTTCCAATGTATTTACATCGAACTCCATAACTGTACTGATGTATTCAGCCGGAGTATACGGTGCAAAGAATACACGCAGTTTCAGATGCCCTGCAAGCACATCCTCCGTGGTATTTTCGTCACTTCTGTACTCGGCATAAAGTCCTGCGCACATACCGCTCGCAACCAGAGAATTTCCCCAGATATTAAAACTGTTCACAACATCATCAATCATCCGCCGGTTCATATTGCTGTCAATCTTTCCACGATATTCGATTGCAAAATGATTTCCGACATAGTCAAACATTCTTCTGCATCCAATCCAACGATCCTTCGGATCCGAGTTATCAGGGTAACATGCTGTATTATTTCCATACGCTTTCCACGAGCTGTCATGAAGAGCCGTAACAACACCTGCACCATTTACTACCCCCGCCTGCACCTGATCCAGGCAAACCTCCTCACTTGCAGCCAACACGGCACCATCTACATTTAACTCTTTGTTAGATGGATACTGATACGGCACATCGTTATTTGCAATCGTATTACTGCAGGCCATTGCTCCATAAACAGCCGAGAATGCATACTCCTTACCGTCTTTAGTAAGTCTTGGCCACAGAACAACCGCATGCGGATCAGCATAACCAGCATTCTCCTTGGCTTTTTCACAATCGGTATATTTCTGTGCCTGTGTCGTATCAAGATCCAACAGGCACATGCACTGGAAGACCCCATCGATATCCTGGCACTTGCCCTGCAGTGCCGCACCAATATTCGGTTTTTCGCTCCAGCCTGGTGCCAGTAAAAAGCCCGGCGCAATACTGAATCGTGGATATACCTGTCTCAGCACCTCCAGACCGGTTTCCTTCCCGGTTACCGAATCATATGCCCCAATCAGATCTTCCTCTGTTACAAGCTCTGGTGCCAAAACTTTACCGGAAATCAGCAGTTCCTTTGCTTCGGCTCCTGTTCCAGTACTCAGTAATGTTACAACAAGAAAACCATCATCATTAAAAGTTGCGATATAGTCGCTATCAACCGTAAGTTCTACGGTATTTCCTGCTGTCACAGATACCCCTGTTTGCGCATCTCCTGTTCTGGTTTCAGTTTCCATTTTTACAGTAAGGTTTTTCATCAGAATACCCGTGCGCTTTACAACCGCCTGTCCATTCGATACTGGTACAGTCTCCTCATCCAGATCCTCAACATGACGTTCCGGATCCAATACGTTAATAAAAATAACCGGACAAACCTGGAACAGATTGTAGCTGGCATCCATGCTCTGGCAAAGTGTATATTTTTTCCAGTCATCAGAATATCCCAGTGCTTTCTTTGCCGCATCGAAAGATGTTGTTAAAATAGGCGTGTTAACTGCTTTTTCCGGATTTTCTGCCAGATTAATCGGTGCCGTTCCTAAGACCACCTGAACCGCATACTGAGACGAAAGCGGTGTCTTCAGTGATGTCGCATTCTCGCCTACTTCAATTCCATGCTTATATGACATTTTATCTTCCTCCCTTTTCTGTTTTCCGGTATAACAGATTCAGTCTGCTCTCCGGATTACGTAATTCTTTCCTGCTTTCCGCAAGTGTTGATGCAGGGACAAACAGATCTGCCATATATGGCCGATCATTCAAGAGTTCCTGTACACGCGGCGGGTAACCGCCCGCAAAAGCAGTTCCTGTAATCACTCTGCCCTCTACACTGGGCCCAATATAAACCATTGTCTTACTCATCTAAAAATCCCTCCGGTAATGGTTCCATACTAATATCCGGCAAGTGCCAGATCATTTCCATTGCTCCAAAAAACTGCGGATATGTGTCATCATCCTGAAAAGCCATGCTGATCTTCCGCTCACACCAGAATGCTCCGAGAACATTCTCATGCCGGAAACGGGATATCACCCGCTCCATGACCGCTGTCAGTGAATAATAGCCTCGCATATCCGGATCATCATCATATACGGCAAACAGCAGCAATACTTTTACCTGGCCGCCATCATCCTGATAATCCGCGGAATCTACCCGGGTGATAAAATACGGAAACAGATCCAGCTCATCTTCTGCAGATTCCCCGTCATTCACGGCATCATCCGCTAAAAGCATGCCGCTTTCCGAATCTGCACCATCCGGGGTCACGGAGAAAAATGGGATTGCATGCTGATATCCTTTCAGTTCTGCGTGTTTTCCCTTTCGATTGATCAGTTCCATACCCTGTGTGATACGCTCAATTTCTTTGATCAGACTGTCCTGAAGTTCATTGATCGTCATGCGTTCCCCTTTCCAAGTGCTTCATCCACAAATTTCCGTAAATTCTCCTGGAGGTCCTCCGCTATATACGGCTCCACCATCCCATACACATGCTTTTCGCTTCCAATCATCGCCGGTATGGAATTGCTGAATTTTTCATTTATGGTGAGGCGGGCATGAGAACGGCGCTGCGCAATCGCAATATGACGCACCGCACTGCCCACAGCACCTTTTCTGGTTGACTTTTTTCTGGTCTGGCCTTTTTTCGCAATATTGTTCAAAAACGCTTTCGTGCCATTTCTCTGCGATATAATTGACTTTAGCCCTCCGCTTTT
Organism: uncultured Lachnospiraceae bacterium; assembly: GCA_934376945.1. Lineage (GTDB taxonomy): Bacteria > Bacillota > Clostridia > Lachnospirales > Lachnospiraceae > Choladousia. Next base: position 17,658 of record CAKRPI010000005.1, read on the forward strand.
CACAACCTGCACCTTAACTCCGCTTTTCGATGTCCTGTGCCTGAATTTTTCCAAACTCAAAGGTTCACCTTCCGCGAGGATTCTTGCAGATGTTCCGGATACCCGAATGCGCATTGCCTTTTTAAAACCTGCATTCTTTACTGTATAGCTTCCCTGCGCCTTTTCGGCCAGACGTTTTCTTGCCTGTTCTGATGTCTGCTTTAATGCCTTTTTCAAAACTGTGTTCTGTTTTTTCGGATCCAGTCCCCGCAAAACAGAGCGAACCGCCTCTGTATCAACGCTAACCAGAATTAATGCACCTTTGCTGCTCACCCTTTTACCGCCTCCAGGCTGATCGAGTAAATCCCATCTTCATCCACCGCATCTATCACCGTGTAGCGGGATCCGTCAAGAAGAAGCTGGCGGCCAACCGCCGGAAGTTTCCCGAACAGTTCTGCTTTCACATAAAACAGCAGCGTGCGGTTATACACTCCCTGGCGGTATGCCTGCGCACCAGTCTGACGTTTTTCCCGTTCGATCATCTCATTATCATCGATCAGAATCGTCATGCTGTGGCCACCGACATTGTGCACTTCTCCAAATTCTTCTGGATTCATGAAGATTGCGCGGTCAGCTGACAGGATGTCTTTAAATCCCATAGCCACCTTATTCACCTCCGGAACAAATTCCGCGTTTCATCAGTACGTCAATCAGCTCATTCACTTTTACTGTTACTGTAGGGAGGTCTGCATCCGTCGCCAGCTTTGCCAGCGCCTCCGCCGTGCCGGTAAGTCCCTCTCCGGTATCACCTTTTTCCCCCTGATCACCCTTATCTCCTTTGGGTCCAGGCTGGGCGGCCTGCGCCGCTCCAGCTTCCAGGGCATTCAGTTTTTCTGCGGTGATCAGTTCACCGTTCTTCCATGTATGTGCTTTATAAGCCATATGCCTCACCTCATCCAAGCAGTTTTACGGTTACGATTCCATCTGCTTCACCTGCTGCATTCACCGCATATCCAACAGACACTGCGCTATCTGCCTTCACCGCAGTCATTCCCGCCTCAGAATAATAGACATCTGCCCCCGCCGTGATTGCTTCATCAGCCTTTTTCGGTAACCGGAACACGCCCTCCATGCAAAGGGCACCTTTTTCACCTACAGCAATGTCACCCGCGGCAATGCCGATATGACCGCCAAGCACCACTACTTCACCTGCGGCAATCACGGTGCTGCCGGTATTCTGGTGATCCAGTTTTTTTCCTTCCTGTACATATACTGCTTTCATGTCTCAACACTCCTTTCTTAGATTGCTACGCCCGGATTCTTGGCAATTCCGCGGAAATCACGAACGGTAATGCCCCAATCCATATAGATATCCCAGGTAAAACCGAGAACTCCCGGAGCTTCCATACGTCTGATGGTCGGTGTCTTCTGGTTATTCAGATAATCCACATGAACGCTGCGGGCGCTCATCGGATCCGCTACCATAAACCACGGCACCGGATTGCTGCCTGCCAGCGCGTTCAGAATCGGAGTCTGTACGACTTTAAGCGGATAATTGTACATCGGGTTATAGTCGTTGTTGCTTGATCCGGTTACCTGCGCAGAGTGCAGCATAACGGCCAAGTCAAACTCATATCCAACCGGTACAATGATAAACTTCGGATTCACATAAATTGCATCTCCGAATGGATCTGTCTGTTTCTGCATCTGCAGAATAATCTCCTGTACACTCTGCTGTGACGGTTTTGCCCCCTTGGCAATCAGGTTATTATGGGACTTGTCAAACAACGCTTTCTTGTCAAAAATGGCCTGATTGTAATAAAGGACCTGATAAACCTGTTTATCGATGGTCTTCTTTGCCTTGGTTGCATACAGCCCCGGAACTCTGGTGAGGAATCCGATGTCATCATTTACAAAAGCCTGTCTGGTCATGGAAAACTGTTTTCCGAAAGTTTTTAACTTTCTGGTAGGAAGCAGTTCCGTCTTCGGAAGGTCCGCTTTAATCTCACCATTCTCCGGCACTTCCTCAAAATCTCCCATACCACCAATCAGGTATTCATGATCACTGGTTTCCTTGAAATCAGAAAGGCTGCCATCCGTTGTCCATTCCTGGAAAGTAGTCGGCACCTGGTTGTAAAGTTCCACAACGCTCTTACGAATAGTGGCATCCAGAATAGCCGGGAATGCAGCTGTCGGATTATAGAACTGTCTGCTTAATGAGTTATACAGATCATCTGCACTCATGCGGATCAGACTTCTCGCATCTTCTCCTTCCCGCACAAGACATTCTACAGCCAGATCGCGCAGAGACATTCCACGGAGTTCTCCAGCACCTTCTGCCGGCTTTGCTACCCGTACGCCCGCTCTTAATACCAGCGCATCCGTAGCCGCATTGCGGAACTTATCTCCCTCATCTGCGTTAACACGCACGTTTAACGGAGCACCGTCTCTCTGCATTTTTTCAAGTACAGCACATCTTACCTGATCCATGGACTGGCCACCGGAAATATACTCATCCGGCTGCATGCCAAATGAACGGCATAAAGCAGAGATATCTGCAATACGTTTTCTTTCCTCTGCAATTGCTCTCTGAGCTGCCTCCTCAGGGTTCAGATTTTTCTCACCGCCATTATTTCTGGATCCACCAGCGGCATCCGGATCACTGCCGGCATCCGGATTATCATCCGTCATATTTTCCAGTGAACGCTGCAGATTTTCAAACTCCCGCTGCTCCTCTGCAGTAAGAGCTCGTCCCGCATTCTTTGCAGCATCCACAATGGCCTGCTGCCTGGCAATCAGTTCTTTCTTTGTCATTGTCATCTGTCTCCTTTCATGAACCTGTTTTTATTTATCTGAAGCTGCAGGCTGTAAAGCCCCCGCATTCTTCCATGCTCATCTCCATCCATGTCCCGGCCAACGCCTACGGTCGGATCTGCCGGAATCGATACAATAGAAATCTCATACGGCATCCATCTTTTTGCTATGCTGCATGGTCCTGTAAACCGACCATCCGAAGAAGTCTTTCCGGCTGCAACTTCCTCCCACACACTGACCAGATACCCGACAGAAACACCTTTCAGCGTTCCCCCCTTTACTTTCTGGTAAATCACATCTGATTTTTCATCTTTGTCAAACTGGATAACCGCCGTGCATCTGCCATTTTCGCACTTTGCTTCCAGAACTTTGGCAATTACCTCATCTCGCTTGTGATTAAACAGCACGCATCCAATGTTGCTTAACCGTTCCAGATCCACGCAACCATCCGAATGGTCCAGGATTTCCACCCCAAACCAGCGCTCATACGGCTCTTCGGAAGAAAAGGACAGTTCTACCGTCCGTTCCTCTTCATTGGCCGCCCTCAGGATTCCACCGCTAAGCTCCCTGCTGAAGCTGCTGTTCGTTTTTGTTTTCTTTTCCAAACATCACACCTCCCATATCAATTCCTTTTTCTTTTCCGTATTCCATAATATCTGCCATTTCATCAATGACCTCTTTCCAGTCACGTCCACTCTCTGCAGCCATATCGGCCCAGCTCTTCTGGCCTGTGTAAAGGGCAATCTTATTTGCATTCGCTTCCTTCAGCGGATCAATCCACTTTTTCGGTGCGCGAATCCAGGTATGGCCCATATAACGATCCTTGTCCTGCCAGAAATCTACCGGATTAACGAGCTGTGCCAACACCAAAGAAATCACAAACGTTTCATAGATTTCATCCATGATTTCCAGAAGCTGCTCTCTATCCTCTTCATAAGTCAGTTCATCCTCAATGGATCCCTGGCGGGCAGAACTATAATTGCTTTCAGACATATCCCTGCTAACCGTTTCATAGCTCAGTCCCTGTCCTGCTGCAATCAGCCTTATCTCCTGTTTGATAAATGACGATGCGTCTGTAGCCTGACCAGACGGATTTAAAAACTGAGCTTCATCACCTTGGTTCATGTCCATGATCATGCCGGGAGTAATGGTCTTGCCTTTATATTCCATATGTCTCTCTGGAGCAAAATTTCTTCCACCACCAAATCCAGATTGCGGATAATAACGTTTAATGAAAACGGAGATACATGCCAGAATGCGTTCTTTCACCGAAACTGCCGTCATAAACTCATTCATATCGCGGACCCGGTTAATTGTCTGAGCCATATCTGACATCTCGCGAATCTGTGACGGTCTGCGCTTTGTATAGTAAAAAATCACATCTTTTGCTTCCAAATAGATTGGATTTACAACCTCAAATCCATCAATACTATACTGTCGGAAATAATAGCCGACCGGTTTGTTCCAGGCATTGTACTCCACGCCGCCAACCACACGGTTTTCCTTTTTATGCGGTGATGTAAAAGTTGTGTCCAATTCATCCACTTCCAAAATCTGGATCTTAAACGGCACAAGCCCACCGGATGTATAGCGCTTAACAAGAAAAACACCGCCATCCACACGCTTACGCTGAATCACCATCCGCATAATTGCATTCAGGCTCTGCATCCCTGTCACATCACAATTCTGTTTTTTGCACCAGATTTTCCAATAATCAGAAATTTTCTTATCCAGTTCACTGTCCCCAGTACCAGGACGAAGCTTGTAGCCGCTGCCGAATACGTTTCTCTTATAAGCGCCAAGCACCGCATTCATCACATCTGAGTTCCGTTCCAGATCCCGCGCCCTGGCTCGTACCGTTTCACGGCTGAATCGGTCCGTCTGCTCCGCCGATTCATTCAGCACTCTCCAGTTCCCATTCGGACGTTTATAACTGGCTGCATCATAATTCCGCTCTGCTTCTATAGAGCGCCGGAATACCTGCCGCTTATACGCCTCTTCCGGAGCTACCCATTCGATTGCTTTGTCTAACCAGTTCACGGCTGTTACCTCCCATCAAAAACGGCCACCGAGGTATCCCCCAGCAGCCCGGTGTCTCCATCGTTTTCAATTTCAGAGCGCAGCGCTTTCTGCATGGCATACAGCTCCGAAAGATCTGCCCTCGTCAGACTTCTACTGCCTATCTTGTATGACTGCCCGCCAACAAGAATCGTGTAAATAGCTTTGTTCACTGCTTCAAGCTGCTCTTCCTGTGTTCCAAATGGAATTTCCATCATGTCATCCTCCCTTCATCCAGTCTTCATTTGCTTCAATCCAGCTTTCTTCCGGAGTATAAGTTTCTTCCGTCTTTTCCTGCTGCTTTTCTGCACTTTCTGTCTGCAGATGCAACTCCCTTACACCCATAATCTCTGCAGCCGCAAAGGCATAAACCTCGCAATCGAGGTAATGGTTGTCACCATGTGAATGTTTCTGTTTCCACACCATTGCTCCGCGCTTGCCATTTTTGCGCTCCGTCACCTTATGCTCTGAAGTAACCTGTTTTGCATACTCCTCATCACAGTCTTTATAGACCATCCAAGATCCCGTGCCATTTTCACGGCGCATACGGGCCGCAATGGAATCTTTATACTGGCCGCCGTCCACAATAATGATCTGCATACCATATGCTTTGGAATCCCGCTTATCCACCTTGCTGATTTTATAACGGTCACGCATCGGATTGGATGCGCCCTTTACAGGCAGCGCCCAATCTGAATGATCAATACAGAAATCATATGTACTATCTGCCTGATAACCAGAATCAATCAGCGCCAGGTCTACTACCATCTTGCGGCCGTCCTCCGTCACAAATTCTCCATTCATGATTCGTTCGATGCTGAAGAAATCCAGCACCTGACCATGAGCTATATTCTGGCTTGTGCTATGCTCTCCCCATGCGCGGATTGTATAGTAGAAGCTCGTCTCCTGCACATCGACACCAGCCGTCAATATCTTCGCCCATTCCGGAACAATCAGTTCCGGAACATCCGTCTGGCGTTCCATGACAGTATCTTCATTTGTTTTCAGTTTTGTATCTTCCCACGGTTCTGCCAGCCAGGAGTTTACAAAGTTCTGCAGCATCTCCGGATCATCCTTTGATTTCAGAAACTCCTCCGCAGCATCTGCCCAGGTAACAAATACGCTGTAAAGCGAATTAATCCAAAAACCTACACTTTTCGGGGCACCGACTCCGCGTTTCTTCACAGCCCGCCATTCACCGGCTTTCAGCATGGCCGGTTTATCGCTGTCCAGAATCTCACAGCCACACTCCTGGCACACATAAACAGCCGTTTTTGCGCGATCATAATTGCTCATTTCCTTTTCTTCATCCTTGTCATAAATAACATTCGCAAACAAAAGTTCAATCATTTCCCCACAATGCGGGCACGGCACAAAGTAATGCTGCACTTCATCTGCATTGTCATGCAGATTCCAGATATAGTTTGTGGCCAGCGTTGGCGTGGAGCAGGCATAGACTTTTCTGGATGCTTTATAGGTCTTGGTTCGCTCCATGGCCAGGTTAAAAGGTGATGCCTCTTTTGCAGAAGCACCACCCATTTTGTCGATCTCGTCAAAAAACAGATATTTAATTTCTTTGGATGCCAGTTTCGAAGGAGAACCGGCTCCGCGCAAGTACAGCGCCATGGTTTTAAACCTCAGTTTCAATTCCTTGGAACTGCCCTCATAAAATATTTTCTTCACTTCCGGTATGAGCCGGAAAGCGGGTTTTAGTTTCTCTGATGAAATATCTTTCGCCAAATCATCAGAAGGATAAACAATCATGGCCGGAGCCGGTTGCTGTGTAATGCAGTAACACAAAATATTAATCAATGCTTCCGTACCGCCAACCTGTGTCGATTTGCAAAAATAAATTTCCCGGATATGCGGATCATTAAAGGCATCCATGATTCCGACAAGATACGGTGTAATCGCATTCGACCACTTTCCGGATATATTGCTGGCCTCACTGAGCACCCTGTATTTTTCTGCCCACTGACTTACCGTCAGTTCTTCCGGACGCATCAATGTATTTTTTATGACACGCTGGAAAAGATGGGCCGTTTTTAACTTAGATCGGCTTCGCTGACTCATCCGCTATCATTCCTGTTCTTCATCTTCGTCACCTTCCTCCCCCTCACCCGGCTCATCATCATCTTCCGCATCATAACCACCCGTCTGATCAATTTCATCCGGATCATACTCAGACAATTCCTCCAAAGCATCATATAAGTTTTTTTGAATAATCTGTATGATCAGGTTAATGTCCTTTACTCCAGATACCTCCATAGCCATTTTAGATGGTAAAGCCAGCAGCCGGTTCTTAAACCTTAACAGCATATTGGTCAGATAACTTTCCACATCCGCCGCTTCGTGGAGTTCACGTCTAAGCTTCCGGAGCTTCAAAAGTGATATCTGTCTTTTCACTTCCTCATGCTCTGCCTGCACCTTCTCTTTTGAGATCAATGCACTGCGTCCCAGTTCCGCATTTACTTTGTACTCAATGTACTCCTGCACACAATTTTCCAGTCGATAACCGCGGACATTTTCTTCGCTCTGAAAGAGTCCCTCCTCCCGCAGTGCACGCACGCGACGGCTTGTAATTCCAAGGCATTGCGCCAATTCTTTCTGATTTACAACCACTGTTTTCCACCTCCGCCTTTATCGTCATGCAAATTATTCACAAACATCCTCCACAATACACAAAAAGCGGAAGGAAGTGCCCTAAAAAAAACACCCGGAAAGAGAAAAATACCGCGCCTTCCACGCCCCGCATACGCCCCCAGGGGGTCGGAAGTACCTAAACCACCAGGACCGACCGACACGCCAGAAAGCGCAGAAAAAGAGCGCCCAAACGGGCGCCCTTCTGTGTTACTTCCTGTTCTGTTCTTCAATAAATGCGTTCATCATTGCAGTAATCTGTGCCGCCTGACTGACTCCGGCTTTCTCGCAAGCTTCTGCAAACCTTTCTGCTACATCGCGTTTTAGCTTAAAACCTTTAGTCATATATCCGGCTTTCTTCTGATACTTTTCCGATGCTACAGTCTGAGGATTAGGATTACCCTTTGGCATGTTTATCCCTCCACTTTCTGTAAGCAACACCAGCAATCTGACTAACAACAACTGCCACAATAATTGCTACAACAACCTCTATTTTCATACTTTACAAAGATGAGCATTTGTGTTATTTTCTAGTTACAGGAGAGAGCTCTGACCTCTCTCCCTGATTAACTTACCGGGTAATCATATGGACAATCAATCCTGAGATTACTCCAGCAATAACTCCTGAGATTGTCTGCACGGCGAATGCTTTCCAATCGATGGAGTTTTTCTTTTTCGGCTTATGCCGATTTCGATTGCTCATCTCTTTTACCTCCTTACATTATGTATTGTAGCATAGGGTTAACCATATGTCAATACTTTATGCAAAGAAATATAGAAAAACACCCATCTTATGACAGGTGTTTTCCAAAATCCTCCACCAGGCTGTGACACCTGGCAAAAGGAAATTCACAAATGAATTGAGGATATTTATGAAGCCGTCTGCTGTTTGGAGTAGCCTCAGCTTTTCGCCTTTGGCTTCGACTATATTATAAAACGACTTTTCCGACTTTTCCGACCTTTTTTCATTTTATGCCTATTTTTTTTAAATAAGTATCTCGAATATGTAACCGCGGATAGTCCGGACTATTGGTATAACCAAGCTGATTAGAGATTTTCGTCCACGTTGCTCCATCAATATAATACAGCCGGAACACCGTTCTGGCTTGCACATCCTCTATACCATTAATCCAATTTTCCACAGCCAGGCACCTGGCTTTTTTCTTTTCAAGGTCCTGCTGCCGCCTGGCATACCGTTCCCAGTCAAAACCAACCACAGCCTGTGCCCGTGGCTCTCCTGTACGATAATCCAGTATTATGCTATTGTCAAAACCATTATCTTCCTGCTGCATGTACACAATTTCATGTTCCAGAAGAGGGATCTCGCTCTTGGTCTTTCTGTATGTACTTAAAAGCTTTTTTGTCATTTTAATCCCGCTCAATGGAATCACCTCCAACCGGCCTTATTTTAATCTTGTTCAAATCTATTCCACTACACTTAAGGCGCTGGCACACTTCTTCCCATTTCTGCTGGGCAGCTTCACTCATTGAGTAATTTCCTTTCCATTTTGATGCTTGTCCAACTTCTTCAAAAGTATATTCACCGCGAAGCTTTCTGCAACTATGCGCATACACCCGAACAATCCCAGCGGAACATCCTAATTTCTTGGCTGCATCTACTGCTGTATACTGGCCAATCAGTTTCCCGCAGTGAAACACATTATATTTTTTAACTACGGCCACTACCACCACCTCCCTCATTTATCCGTTTCAGAATAGTAACTATAAATTTCAGTTTTACGATGTTTCTCTTTTTCCATCTAACTCATGAAAATCTGGTTCCCAATCATGCATTTTCATCATCGACACGCAACAATGAATTTTTGTGGCACATCCTTCACAGATTTCGCCCAAACTTTCGTTAAATGATATCCTTGGATTTCCATTATTTGCCTGTAACTGCTGTCTCCAGGTCTCATTGTCCGGCTTAATTTCTTTTCCACAGATATCGCAAAATGTTTTTTTCATAGCATCCTCCAAATCCTAATTTACTTCCGTTTTCCGCCTGTCCTGCTACGCTTATGCCAGGCTCTCCGGCGCTGGATCCGCCCGTAGCGTTCCAGCAACCGGTCAATCTTTTCGGCTTTCCCTTTTTCAAGCAACACGAATTCCATAGTGTTCATCCCTCTCTGTACGGTTCCGGCAGTGGCATCCAGGCCAGCACATGAAACTCGAATGTTGCCAGGCTCTCATACCCTGCTGCGCCCTGCACAAACCAGAATCCATTATCATAGCTTCCAACCTGTATACACGTACTGGTTGATGACCTGGACTTCATACACAGTAACACGCTTTTGTTTCGCTCCGACAGCCGCTCCTTTACCGGAATCCATCCTGCTGCCTCGTCCGCTTCTGCCGCTCTGATCATTTCCTCATCCATTGGCTCACTCTGATACAACTCCAAACCAATAACCGGCATCTCACTGTCCGTGATGCCAATCACTCTGATCTGATTGCCTGGCCAAACAATCCGATCTTTTGGCTTTATTGCCAGAAAGCAAACTTCTTCATCCTCCGGCCATCTGCTAAGATACTCTTTTAACTCTTTCACCTTCATCGCGTCCTCCTTAGTACCGGTCCAATGTTTCACCGACCATATCAATCCACAAGATGCTTTCCCGGGTACCGCCTGGCAGCTCTACCAGGCAGAAGTATTTGCTGGCCGTGGAAAGAACCTTTGCTGTTACCTTTGGTGTACACCCCTTTTTTATCTTTCCATCAAAGTCTCCATACATGGAAGCCTTCACGCTTCTCACCCGGATTCTGCTGCCTTCCTGTGTCGATTTCCGGACCTGATTGATCCGGTTGATTGCAATACCAAACTGGCGGCTCATAAACAGGCAGTCTTTTTTCTTTCTCACACCATTAACTCTCAGATACTGCCGCGCCATGCCTTCGCTGATTCCGATCTGGTTCGAAATTTCCCTCACGGTCATCCCATCGCCGTATAATCTCAATACCGTTCGCTCTGTTGCATTCATCCGTTACGCCTCCTTCTGGATGTATTTCAGGAACTCCACTAACTCCGTCTCACTGTTTTGATAGTGGTTATATTCTTCGCTTCTTGTCCATTTCCAGACACCATTAGAATCTACCGGCGGCTCCGGTCCACCAATCAGGTGATAATTGGCACTGGTGAAATTGCCCCAATAGTTTTTGCTGACAAATTCTTCCACAACCAGACGAGCCCCGCACTCAAAATCATATTTATAAAAAGTGCTGCCGATATGTTCATCCCTGTACCAGATGCCCCACGGCTTATAATTCCGCAGCCACTCCTTCCGCTGGTCGTTGTTTTTCATGTGAGGGAGTTCTGGCTGGGTGGCTGGATCCGACTCTTCCTCGTTCTGTGTCCGGAGCAAGAGATTGTACGCCTGCAACATCATGCAATGTTTGGTGTATACCGTCGGCTCATTCTGTTTCCAGTCTTCCCCCAGGCACTCCAGCTGCTGCTCCTGGACCCATATCATATGTTCCAGCTGCTCCCGGTCATATTCCGGCGGCTCCTCAGTCACGCATGCTGCCTCCGGCTCTTCCCGTGTCTCTGGCACTGTCATAACGTCCTGCTGCTTTTCGGCAGCATCTTCCATCCCATCCTGCTGCTTATTGGCAGCGTCCGGGCTTCCGGCACTCCGCTGTGCCTCCTCCATTGCCATGACATTCCACATACTCTGCACAGCCGCGCACAGATAAAACCACCTGACGTTTCCCAGGCGCTTCCCGGCACCGCTCCAAATCTGAATGCAGGTATCCTGCATATCCGCCCAGGCAACTTTCTCATTCTCCGGGTCTGGGAAATACATAACAGAATACACACCACGAAATTTCTGCTTATACTGCTTTTCTGATTCCACCACATTCAGCACTCGGTTGTTAAAATCCTGCTTACACCACTCTTTATTGTCTTCAATCAGTTTTCGCGCCAGGGAATTCAGATAAATTTCCCGAAGTTCCGGGGCCATGGTATCTGTTTGCATCTGCGGGCACAGTTCCGGATAATCCTTCGTCAGCTCCTGCTGTCCCGGGATCTCTGTGTCAGATTCTGACACGCCTGTGGACCGCTCTCTTTCTGTGTCAGATTCTGACACGCCCAGATCCATCTCTTTTCCTGTGTCAGATTCTGACACGGCCTTCACATCTGCCAGCTTTACCTCTTCGCGCCCGGCAAGCTCCTGCTGCTTCTCCGCTGGCAGTCCTGCTGCCTCGTTCGCCACCGACACGCCAATAGCTCCGCTCTGGAACTTGTCCATCATCTCTGGTGCCAGGTTGTTGTTGATGTGGTTGAGCTGTGCCACCTTGGTCTCTGACATTCCGGTCAGCTCTGCCACCAGCTTCCGAAGTTCCCGCCCGGAAAGTCCCGGTTCCAGTCCGATCCACTCCCGGAAACGATCCTGCTCTTCCTGGCTTCCGGTCTGCATGGCTTTTAACAGCTCCGTCAGCCGTGTCACTTCCATCATGCGCTCCCAGTCTGACCGGTTCCTGGCTCCGCAGTTGGTCAGAATCAGATTAACCTCGCTCATCAGATCCCCGTCCCGCTCCACGTGCACCGGCAGCATGGCGTACTCTTCATGTCCGAGTTCTTCCACCAGATACTTTACTGCCTGACGGCGGCGGTGGCCTGCGATCAGTTCATACTCGTCCGGTGTCTTCTTTCTTGCCAGCAGGTTCTGCTTTACACCTCCGGCCAGCACGATCATCTGTGCCAGCTCCTTGATGGACTCCATGGAGTAATTGTTGTTCTCTGACGGAATCAGCTTTGTATAATGGACCATTGTTACTGCAAAGCCCGCTGCCTTCTTCTCGCCTTTCCCGGCATCCTTGATTAAGCTCTCGAACAGTGCCATGACTTATCCTCTCTTTCCAGGTATTCATCCGTGAAATCTCTGTAATCCATTGCCGCCGTAGATTTTGACGCGCATTTTGCAAGCGGCTTTCTCATTCTCAGCGAATGGCTCACCGCGCCGCACCTCCGGATCAGATTGCCGTACACCATCACATCCATGGTATTCATGACATTCTGCACAAGTTCCACCGTCTCCCGGTTTTTGTAAAACGCGGTAAACAGGCATCCTGCATGGACACGCTTATCACAGAACTCGTGAATCACGTCCAGTGTGGTCCCCAGTCCATCCGTGGAAAAGACATCCGGGTTAAGCGGGATGATCACATCCTCCACCGCATCCATAACCACCTCGATCAGGAAACCGGTTCCAGGCGCGCAGTCGATGATGCAGTAATCATAATCTTTCTCATACACCCACAATGCTCTTTTCAATGTTCCGGTGCCGCCCACCAACTTGCTCGGATCCACTGTTCTCAGGTTACTATTGGCCGGAACAATATCCAGCTTAGGGTATCGGGTACGCCACTTACAGCGCGTTGGCCGTGCCCCCAGAAGCAGCTCCGTCACCGAAGCCTTGGTCAGATCATACCGTCTGTAGAAGGATGAGGCATTGCCCTGCGGATCCGTGTCGATCAGCAGCACCTTATACCCTCTCACAGTCAGCTCATATGCCAGATTGACAGAGGTCACAGTCTTGCCAATCCCGCCCTTGTTGTTGTAAACAGCTATCGTCTTCATAAACCTCTCAGCTCCTCCTCTAGTTAAACGGCAGTCCTTCGTCTTCCACTCCATCCGGAATGTTCATGAAGCCGTCACCCGCCGGGCTCGGTGTGCCGTAATTGGACGGCTCCGCTCCGTCCCGCTTTGCATCTGCAAACTCCTGCTCGTCCACGATCACATCCGTGGTGTAAACGCGCTGGCCCTCTCTGTTGGTATAGTTGCCAGTCTGGATACGTCCGGACACCAGTACCCGCATTCCCTGACGGAAATACTTCTCCGCAAACTCACCGGCCTTCCGGAATGCCACGATGTTGATAAAATCCGCTTCCTGACTTCCATCCTCTTTTCTGGTTCTGCGGTTCACCGCCAATGTATATCTGGCCACTGCCATCGGCTCATTCCCCTGCGTATAACGCACTTCCGGATCTCTGGTTAATCGCCCCATAAGGATTACTCTGTTCATCATCTGCCTCCTAACTCTGCGCCACCATTGCCCTGGCCATATCCGTGACCATAGCGTCATAATCGGTTTTGCGCTCCTCGAAATTCATAAACGTGTTCTTTTTTCCTGCTGCCTTTCCATTTGCCCGCTTCGAAGCATCATCCTGCGCCCGTGCAAACCAGGAATTCATAAAGCGCTTTGCGCCAGATCTGGTTTTCCGGTACTTCTGATTGCTGTCACACCATCCTGCCATCTTCCGGAGTTCCTGCACGCAATCTATGCCCGGATAGAGCTGCTGGTAATACACCACGTCGTTCTCCGTCACGTTGTACATGCTTCCGTCATTCAGGATAAAGGCACCTGCAATCGGCGAGTCCGGAGCAGAGCTTTTTTCTGGCTCCGGGCAAATGGTTTTTATATTATCTTTTTCCTTTACCTTTTCCTTTACCTTTTCCTTTTCTTTAGGTTTTTCATTTTCATAACCACTGGTTTTCTGTTTGTCATAACCACTGGTTTTTGGTCTCCCGCCTTTACTTCCATCAGCCTTTCTTTTTACGTTGGCATCTATCTGCGGTTTCGCCATCTCGAACGCCACCATAAAGAGCCCATCTCCTTCCGGCTCCGTGCCGTCCAGACCATAGTCAATGATGGCCCACAAAGCTCTCAGCTGATCCTCTTCCGGGAGACGTTTAATTGCTTTCGCAAAGCTCTGATAAAAAATCAAGCTGTCTCTCATCATCACACGCTTCCCGTCTTATATTTTTCAATTCCGTACACCTTGTACATATCACAAAACCGTTCTGTTCCCCTCTGGTGACAGATCTGATGGTGCTGTCGGCAGAGCGCCATAATCCGGTTCTGGCTGTCATCATAGTGACGCCGGTCATTGCCCATGCCGATTGTATCCACATGATGGATGTCAGCCGGTCGGCCGCAGATGCAGCACTTCCGGTACCGGATGCACTGCATCAGATATGTATCGATATCATCTGTCCGCTGCAGACCTGACTCCGTCAGGATCACGCCCTCTTTCAGCGCGTACTCCATGAGCGTATTAATAAACTCTCTGGCCGTGGTCATACTGCAGTCAGAGAGAGAAAACATATCACAGCCGCAGCGCATCACATGCTCCACTTTCATGATCTGTTTCATGTCCCCATCCGGGTACCCGGTATATTCCGCAATGTCCCGCAGCGTTGCGTATATCTTGCGCCGCTGCTGCACGGATATGGATCGGCCATCATCAATGCCAAGCTCAACATCCACTACGGCCTGCTGCCGGATCAGCCGCGCTGTCTGTTCCGGAACACGCAGAACCAGGTTGTACCCTGCGCCCTGCTGCGCCATCCCGGCAACCTTCACACAGTACCGATTCATCTGACCCTCCAAAAGTAATGATTGTCCGTATTATTGGCACGCACGCACCCGTCCCGGGCCATCTCCATGGCCGCTTTCAGGCACTCATATTCTTCATCTGACAAATCCCATAGAGATGACTGCGTGCAATAGGCAATCTCCGCTTCCCGGTCAATCCGCGTGATCCTGTAAATATTCATGTTGATCACCGGCGGTTGAGGACAGACAGCCTGCAGGATATAGCAGTCCTGGTAAATACCATGAAACACATGACGGCCATTCTTCTCATTCATCCGGGCCATCTCTGGCAACGGCCCGCCCTCCGGACTGGTCGGCAGTAAAAAGATTCCACAGTTCTTAATCCGGTCAAATCCGCCCCGGGACCAGAAACCATATCCACTCGGAACAGCACTGACCTCAAAGGTCTTCTGACCATCCCGCTTAATCTGAAGAGTCTCAATCTTTTCAAGCCCCGCATCAATGCCCCTGCTGATGGTTTCCTCTGTAAAATCCGGAGCGGAGCATTCTACAATGCTCTGCATCAGGATTCTTCTCATTTCTGTACGATCCAACACTTCTGTTCACTCCCTCCATATCTTCCAGGCATTCATCGCAGTAACGTTCACCCGGATCCAGCGGGCAACCGCACCGCCTGCATCTGTTCAAAATCACGGGCGCTCCGCTCCCTGCTGTTTCACCAGTTCCCACTTCCGCTTGCTCCAGGCTAAAACACGGGCCATGCCTGCTGCCAGCGTTTTATCCGCACGGTGTTCCGGATGTGCATGATAGCATTCATAATCACCGAAATACCGGCGCAACTGATCCGAATAATATGCAATATCTTCGCGTATTACAATCTGTTCCAGTGGTCCATTATCTTTCAGATCTGACAACAAATCCTGAATCGAATAGTGAAGATCCAACACTTCCTGCACGTTTCCGCATGCTTCCAGATGACGTAAAAATGATGCTTCAGGGCTCATCAATAATGTGCAGTACTCCATCCACCGCGCTGCTCTTATATGACAAGGCCGCTTATTATCACCCAGATCTGTCACGAACTGCTGCAGCATCTCATCAAACGTTATCCCTGCCTCTGCAGCCTGAACCGTACATTTTCTCCAGGCTTCCTCCGGCACTTCCATTTCCACTCTGATTTTCCTCATTCTGATCACCGTCCTCGCTGCATGCTCTTAACCTGCATCTTGATCTGTTTCTGGCGCCAGGCTTCAAAGCCGGCCGTCTCGTAAAGGATGGAACTGTTCTTTTTTAGGGGATTAATCTTTGTCGCGAAATCATTGTCCGGAGACCGGTAGGCCACCATCAGGAACTCTTCCGCAAATCCCATAGCTTTCAGCTCCGATGTTTTCATCATCGGTTTCGGATATTCCAGCATGCCATCACGCTCCTTCCATTATTCCAGGCTTACCCCAACCTCCACCTTGATCGACACGACCGGTGCTTTCTGCTCCGGCCCCGCTCCTAATCTGCTGCCTTTCAACAGCTTCGAATCATCAAACCACTTAATGCCTTTATGATCAAAGTTGGTCTCCGGCTTGGAAATACTGCTTTTTCCAACCTGCTCCACAACACCATTCTTTGCTTCCACAACGAACTGGATTGTTTCTCTCTTCATACTTCACTGCCTCTCTTCTCATCATTTGCCTTTTCAAAACCAGTGTGATAGTCTATAAACATCAATATTTTTCCAGGAGGTAATCCCCCTATGACTCGTGACTGTAGAGATGTCCTCAACCATCTGCGTGATCTTTCTGAAAACGATTTTCGTACGTTAACCTTTGTTTCTGATATGCCTTACATCTGCGCCTACGATAACATGAATGAATTCTACGACTATACCAAACACCAAGGCGAAATCGGCGCCATCATCCGTGAACTCGCCAGAACCGGATATCTTACCCACGACGATCACTGTATACAGATGTGCCTTACATATAAAGGGCTGCATCCTTATGCAATGACCTGGGAAGAGTTAAAAACATTCCTCTTCCGCTCCGTTGCTGTTCCCATCGTGGTTTCCGCGATCACTGCGCTTATCACTTTATGGTTGCAATCGTTACGATTACAATAGCTGTCAAGGCGCTCAGGAGAATCGTGAATACATAATGGACTATCGCCCTGTCGATCTCCTGGAAGCGCTTTTCTTTTTCGCGCTCATATTCATCTATTTTCATCTGCCAATCGTGTCTAAACTTATTTATCTCTTCATCCATCTTTATCACCTCTGCTTTTCCTTACAGTCATCCCTTTCAGCCAATAAATTTCCCTCAAAATCCCAACATTGAGTAACCAGCCTGCACATGTCTTCTTCCGTCCCTGCTCCACGCAATGCTTTCGTCTCAATAACCTGCACCACTCTAGCAGAATCAGTTCCTCTCGCTCTTGCCATGTGTTCTCTCCTCTCTGTTCTTCCGTGCCAAGCCAACCGGCACCACACACCTCATTTACTTTTCTACCGCTCCGTCCTATACTGTACTCACAGGCCCCCGCCTGGGCCGAGTACAGATGAAAGGAGACTCATTATGAATAATTACTGTATGCCATACATATGCTATTGTCCTAAGGTTGGAAGAACCATTGGCATCTCAGTTTCATTAAATTTCGGAATTGTTAGCGGCTACGATTGTCACTATCCAGACTGTCCGAAAGAATGTTATCTTTTAAAGGAGCTTCCTTTAAAATCTGCGCATCATCATTCTCGTCTTTAAGCACATAGCAATATTTCCATGGTTCCGGAAGTTCCGGAATCATTCCCGTCTCAATGTCCAGATTCGCCTGGATGTTGAGACGAATCACCGGAACCTGGCTTTTGGTTCTGTCGTGGATAATTTCATATCCAATCAGCCCATTTACTTTTTTGCCATCCAGATATACTGCTGCATTTGCTCCCTCGGTTTTTATAGCAACCTGTGCCAATCCGTTTTCCATCTTTATCACCTCGCTTTCTATTTGTTTTCTCATGTTCCCCGTGCCTCTATTTGAGGTATGGGGAATCTCCTGAAAGTGCTCTTGTTTCATGCAAAACCTTCTGGTATATATCATTCTGTGCACATACCAATGTTCGCACACGTTTCGGTTTTACCTCGTCCGCTTTGAGCTCTTTCATAATTACCTTTTGCAACTCGAAAAATTCTTCTTTCAGTTTTTCGAGATAGGTTGTTCTTTCGGCTACTTCTTTTTCCTTATCCATTACATTCATCTTTCTCACGCCCCCTGTTCTTCTGCTTCCTTTTTATCTGCGGCATCTGCTCTAAACTCAATCTTCACATTTACTTTTCCAATTCTCCGCTCTATACTGTATTTACAGGTCCCCGCCAGGACCGAGTTTTAAAGAAAGGAATCAGAATCAATGAGTTCAAAATCAGATGAAATCCGCGAAATTGCGGAACGATTAAAATATTTTTCTGTATCCAGCAATGCCGACAGTTCATCCTACATCACAAAATCTGACTTGGAAAATTTCAGAAATCAGGTAGTATTTGCTATTCTGGAACTTGCGGATATCTTGGAATCTTAAATCGCAGCTCCGCTTGCTCAGTAAATTCTCACAAGGCTGAGTTCGCGGAGTTTTTCATAGCCATTCCAGATTTTCTCTGTACATTCAGACATTTCTCTCTGAATATCATCGAACTTCTTCTTTGATACGGTGATGGCCACGCCATCATCTCCAATCTCCAGTTCTCCTACATTAATTTCCAATTCACTGCCAAGATTCCGCAAGCGCGCTTCTGCTTCTTTGATATCGCAGATGATCTTCCCGGCTTCTGGATTCTTACAGGAAATAAATACTGCATTATTCATCTTTCTCACGCTCCTCTCTGTTCTTCTGTGCCAAGCCCCTCATTTACTTTTCCATCGTTTCGTCCTATACTGTATTTACAATCTCTAACCAAGCCAAATACGAAAGAAAGGATTCCCCTATGAATTTCAAATTGTTCACTCTCTCCAAAAAGAAATTGTTGATTTTAATCTTTCTCTTTTTCTATATAAAGGAGGTTGTTTCGTCCATACTTTGCATTCGAGAAATTACTACAGTTATAATTCTTTTAAAAGATTACCTTGATTCAATTCCAACAAAAACTTCACCATACATTTCCATCGAAGATCTTGTGCAAAGAAGTTCTTCTTATTATCCCAAACTCAATAAAGTGCTAGGATACTATCCAATCATCCAAAAATATGAATCCTATTATGTAAGTCCAATGGCCTATGGCCTAGAAAATATAGAAAACTACAATTCTGCCATCGAACATTACAATAATCTGCTTATGAAAAGAAACTATCTTATTCATGATCTGAAGGATTCTATTAATCCTTTAAAAACCTTAGAAAATATTTTTTCATTTCCAAGTACCTTCTTAGACTGGATTGGCTTCACTCCACATGATAGTCTGGCCAAACTGTTAAATGCGTTTACCTGGCTTATCACATTACTATTCAGTATGTATTCTGATGAAATTAAAACTGTTGTAAACTTCTTAATCCAGCACCTGTTTCACGCATAAAAACACTAGAAGCCATAAACAGGTTCTCTCGTACAGTGATATGTTCTCACCGCCTACTGCCATTAGGGCTTCAAACATCCGAGAACATATCACTGTAATGACTGCATTCAATAGTGTCTTTTTCACTTTCTCTTTATTCCTTTCAGCTCAACCTTTAAACGCTCTCACGCCCCCTGTTCTTCATTTTCTTTAAAACTACATTTTGTAGAATCTCCATTAAAAAAAATAGTATCTACACTTTCCCGCAAAACTTTTGCGATAATTTTTGCATTTCCAATAGAAATTTCATCTGGGTTTTCTTCCCATGTTGCATATGTATTTCTGTGAACTCCACACTTAGCTGCCATTTCTGACTGAGAAATCTCTTTCGCTAATCGCCACTGCTTTAAAGAAAGTCCCATATATGCTTGCCTCCTTCCTACGCTTTGTAGACTAACTACAGAATACTCCACATTTTGTAGTGTGTCAACAGTTTTTTCTACATTTTGCATAATTTGTTTGACACAGCTCTACAAAACGCATATAATCAAGTCAGAAAGGCGGTGCTTAAAATGAGTATCGGTGAAAATATTAAAAAATGGCGCGAATGCAGAAATCTAAAACAATCTGAATTAGCCGAATTGTTGGGAGTAAGCGATAAAACCGTTTCTTCATGGGAAATAAATCGCACTGAACCCAAAATGGGAATGGTTGAAAAAATAAGCGCTGCGTTGCATTGCAAAAAAACTGATATTATTGGAATTGATGACAGTGACACTACAGACATTCCTTATTACATTGACGATGAAGCACGCAATCTTGCTCAATTTATTTTTGAAAACCCTGAGTACAAGGTTCTTTTCGATGCTTCCAGAAAAGTTAAAAAAGAAGATATCGAATTTGTAAAACAAATGATTGACAGAGTACGAGGTGATTCCAACGACAGCGAATGTTAATACTTTTGAAACCAATCTTCCTACAACCATTGCAGCATATGTTGTCGCTAACCCAGACTTATCTTATACTATAGTCTTAAACTCAAGGTTAACTTTTGAACGCCGCATGCAAGCATATAAACATGAACTATTCCATATCGAAAATGGTGATTATGATCGTAAATCTGTGGATTTAATCGAATTATATGCACATTCAATAACGGACTAATGATTAAATAATTGTTTTAAATTATCTAATCGACCACTTGCGTTATGACCTTACAAATAAAGAAAAAAGGATTGATTATATAATGGATTTATTTGGAATCAAAAAATTGAAAAGTCAGATTTCCGAAATGACATCGCAGCTTCAGGAAAAACAGGATATCATCGCACAGCAGAATATAGAATTATCTCAATTACGCACACAGCTTTCCGTGTTAAAAAAAGACTTTGACAAATATTCTGATATATTTAAGCTGGAACAACCTTTGGTTGACTTGAATTTTGAGAAATCACAGGATCTATGGGCAAAATGGCCATTAGAAATACACCAAAACCAGCCTCAACTGGAACGGCAGGAGCGCGCAAGCAGCCCTTACTATTCACCGTTATCATTATCTCCTGACAAGGGATCCGCACTCTTTCTTGGTAATTACGGAAACTACAATACTACATTACTGAAATGTGATTGTGAGGATTATAAGCGCCGTCTTTTGCCTTGTAAGCATATGTACCGCTTAGCTTATGAGCTTGATGTTTTTATGTTAGATGATGTGCAGACTGTCCCCGATCCATCTACTCTAATGTCATTGGGGGATGCTCAAAAAGCCATTAAAAAACTGACCGTTGATAACCTTGATGCCCTTTCAGATATTATCAATAAGGGCAGCCTCATAATTGAATCCCAGGATCCTCGTGCAAAACTTTTAAATACAGGCTTGGTTGAAAAGGGTTCTGATTATCACGCTTTGTTAAATTATTTTAAACGCGATACTTTATATTCCCTGCTTCCAACGGATAATACAACAAAGATTCCTAAAAACTTAAAAAAAGCAGATTTGATTAATTTAATTATTTCAAACTATCCGCAAGTACTTTCCGATACTGAAAAATTTTATGTACAACTTGTTTTGAAATATGAATTAAATTTCTTAAAGTCAAAACTATTATATTTTATTGAATCCATTGACTAAATACATTACCATGTTCTCTCATTACCAAAACCACCATGAGTTTGCTGAATGCCTGGGAGTTTCTGAGGAGTTCCTGGCAGAAGCTCTGCAGTATTACAAAGAGAAGTATGGTTGCTTTGTACACCTGGATGGATATGTTATTGCTTTTGTACCGGTACTGGGTGTGTATGAAAAATTTTGAAATATACCAATTAATAAAAGGAGGTGGCATCTTATCATGAAAAAACTTGAAGACCGATTATTAGACAAATCTAAAGAGGCTTTTGCTATGGCAATAGAATTATACAATAAGCCGACCATTCATTATCGTGTAGAAGGATTTGCTATTTTTATTTGTAATGCGTGGGAATTAATGCTGAAGGCACATATGTTAAAAACATTCGGTGAAAAGAGTATCTATTATGCAGATAATCCACATAGGACTCTTACATTAGAAAATTGTATTCAAAAAGTATTTACCAATAATAAAGATCCGCTCCGGGTTAATCTTGAAAAAATTATAGAACTGCGCAACACCAGCACGCATTTTATTACAGAAGAGTATGAAATGGTATATGTGCCATTATTTCAATCTTGTGTCTTGAATTTTAATGAAAAAATGATGGCCTTTCACCACATTGACATGACCACTATTGTTCCTCAAAACTTTCTGACTTTATCAGTTAGCATGAAAGCTCTGGATGAATCAGAAATCGTTGCAAAGTACCCAGAAGAAATTGCACAGAAACTTATTGCAACCAGCGAAAATATTGCCGAATCCATTCAGTCTAATAATGCTAAATTTGCTATAAAAATAGAACACTATCACTATATTACCAAAAACAAAGATAAGGCAACATCTGTGGTCGGTATCGATAATAATGCTGATGCAAAGGTAAAGATAATTAAAGAATTAAAAGATCCAAATGTTACTCACAAGTACAGCTCCACCAACTGTGTTGGAGAAATTCAGTCCCGATTGAAACGGTCAAATACTATTTTGAAATTCAATGGGGTGGAAAAAACTTTTAACTCTTATCATTTCAACTTATTTTGTAAATATTACGGAATAAAGGAAAACCCAAAACTATGTTATCAGCATCATTTAACACATACTTATGGTTATAGCATCCAGACTATTGATTTCATCGTAGAAGAAATAAAAAAAGATCCTGAAAACATAATTCAGAATCTAAGAGATTTGCTTTCAAAAAAATAAGCTAACCCCAGGGGCAAAGGAATTCTAAGTCTTGCGACCTACTCCCATTCGGGAACCCAGCCTTATCCATCACGAGTTAACTTATTTACAGTATAATAGTATGCTGAATATCTGTCAAGCTATTCAAAAAATCGTAAGAAAGCAAAATTTCTATTTTCTAGCAATGCCGCCGGCAAACTAAGCTTAAGACTGATATCTGTAGAAGAACAGTTCTGGCATGTACCACACCATTTTTCCCACGTGGGAAGAATGGTCTTCCGGATCTTGTTCAAGAATAATTAGTCAGAAATGATATACTTGCAAACATTAATTAAATATAAGGGAGATGCCTATGAATCAGGACGAATTTGAAGCCAAAGTGAAAGCCATACATGAACGAGTATTATCTAAAAATTGTTCTGCTGAAGAAGAAAATACCTATACCGAATCTTTATTTGAATCAATAAAACACATTAATGAATATGGACAAGAAGTTTGGTATGCAAGAGAATTAGCCAAAGTTCTGGATTATAAAGATTTCAGAAACTTCGAACTCATTATATTCAAAGCTATGGAAGCGTGTCGAAATAGTGAAAATGAAATCTCCGACCATTTCGGCGAATTCACCGAGATGGTCCCCATTGGTTCAAATGCAAAAAGAGGTTTCAGAAGCTACCAAATATCACGTTACGGTTGCTATCTAATTGTAATGAACGGCGATCCGCAAAAAGAAATTATTGCACTTGGTCAGACTTACTTCGCTTCAAAAACAAGACAGCAAGAATTACTAGAAAACTATGACGAACTCACTGATGATCAAAAGCGCTTAGCAATCCGTCAGGAACTGAAAGATCATAATAAATCACTGGCAGATGCCGCTCATGACGCAGGCGTTATTAAACCCATGGATTATGCAATATTCCAAAATAAAGGATATCAGGGTCTTTATGGTGGATTGTCAAGAAAAGATATACATGCCAAGAAACAGCTCAAAAAAAGCCAAGATATCCTAGATTATATGGGACACGAAGAATTGGCCGCCAATTTATTCCGTGCCACTCAAACAGAAGCTAAACTTCGAAGAGATCACGTCCAGGGGAAAGAAAATGCCAATCAGACGCATTTTGAGGTAGGAAAAAAAGTACGGCAAACCATAGCCGATCTTGGAGGCACTATGCCAGAAAATTTACCTACACCAGCAAAAAGCATCAAACAACTGGAACGCGAACAACAGAAACGCCTTAAATAGCAAAACCGCCCGGTATTGGCGTACCGAACGGCTTTACATAGATTTTCTCTTGCCGGTCGCCCGGCTATGATAAATCCAGCTTGAACACCTGAGTTATATCATCTTTAGAGCGGCCAGGCAAATCATCTAACCGTATGGAATTCCAGACGGTTAAGAAAGGAGCTTTATGAGTACAGACATTGGAAGCATTTTAATATATCAAACAGAAAAAGGTGATACAAAAGTAGATGCCTATTTTAACGATAACACAATTTGGATGACACAACGTTCTATGAGTGAGCTCTATCAAGTTTCAAAGTCATCAATCAGCGAACACATTAAAAATATTTATCTTGATCGAGAATTGGATGAAAGTTCAACTGTTCGGAAATTCCGAACAGTTCAAACCGAAGGTACTCGTCAAGTATCTCGCGAAATGGATTATTATAACCTTGATATGGTACTTGCTGTTGGCTATAGAGTTCGCAGCAATGTCGGTATTCATTTTAGAAACTGGGCCTCTTCTGTACTTTCTGAATATAT
This sequence comes from uncultured Lachnospiraceae bacterium, assembly GCA_934376945.1. Classification (GTDB taxonomy): domain Bacteria; phylum Bacillota; class Clostridia; order Lachnospirales; family Lachnospiraceae; genus Choladousia. Next base: position 42,094 of record CAKRPI010000005.1, read on the forward strand.
GAGGAAAGGATTTGCGCTTAATGATGAGCGCCTTAAAAATCCTAAAAAATTTGGACAAGATTATTTTGATGAATTACTTGATCGAATCCGAGACATTAGAGCATCCGAAAAGCGCGTTTATATGAAAGTTCGCGATATATTTGCAACCTCAATAGATTACGATCCCAAAAGCGAACAGGCTGATAAGTTTTTCAAGACAGTTCAAAACAAACTGCATTATTCTGTTCATGGTCATACTGCACCTGAGTTAATTCATGAACGTGCAGACGCTACCAAGGATAATATGGGATTAACTTCTTTTAAAGGCGCTAAAGTTCGAAAGGCCGATGTTACCATTGCCAAGAATTATCTTCACAAAGACGAAATTGAAAATTTAAATCGTATCGTCACAATGTATCTGGATTATGCAGAAGATCAAGCCAAGCAACGTATTCCCATGTATATGAATGATTGGGAAGAACGTTTAAATGCTTTCTTGCAGTTCATGGGCCGCAAAGTTTTAGACAATAGTGGACATATCTCGAGAGAAGAAGCTGATCGTTTTGCAAAAGAACAATATGAAATATTTGATCAACATAGAAAAGCTCTAGAATCACATTCTGAAGAATTTGATATATTACCAATTCTTCCAAATATCCATAAACAGTAAAAACCGCCCGGTGCTACCAACACCGAACGGCTTTACATAGATTTTCTCTTGCCGGTCGCCCGGCTATGATAAATCCAGCTTGAACACCTGAATTATATCATCTTCGGAGCGGCCAGACAAGAGGGCTTATTTTTTTTACCCTTTTTACCACATAAGGAGGATGATATACCATGGCAAAAGCCAAATACAAAAAAGGCAAGGATGGCCGTTGGCAGACGAAGGTCTGGGACGGCACCTATGGTCCTGATGGCATAAAACATTATGTCCCCGTTTATTCCACAAAATCCAGTGGGGATTTGGAGAAAACCGTCAATAAAATGAAAGCGGATGTGGAAAACCGGAAGTATGTCCGGTCCACAGATCAGGACTTTGTTGAGTACGCGAAGGAATGGTTGAAAACTTATAAGGCTGGCCGTGAAAAAGCCACCAAGGCCATGTACACCAATATTATCGGTGTACATTTTAAACCATTAAAAGGAATTAAGCTGGCTGATATCCAGAAAAAGCACTTCCAGCAAATTATCAACAATGCCTACAAGAAGCCGCGCACTTGTCAACAAATCAACATAACTTTTCACCAGGTTGTTGAAAACGGTATCCAGGAGAAATATCTCCCTGCCGATGCGCTGAAAGATATCTGCAGCAATATTGACTTACCGCCTTACAAACCGAAGGAGAAACGTGCCTTAACAGCTCTGGAAAAATACGGTATCCGAAATGTCACAGATTTCTCTCCTATGGAAAAGACCTTTGTGCTGCTCATTTTTGGCACCGGCCTGCGCCGCGGTGAAGCTCTGGCACAGACTACATCCAGTATTAACCTGCAGGCCAGGACATTGTCTGTAACTCAGGCCGTGGGCTTTGACGGTAACAATCCTTACATCAAGGATACTAAAAACCTCCGTAAGCGCACCGTGCCGCTCCCTGGCTATCTGGTTGATCAGCTGCAGGTTTATTTAAAATCCATTCCAGGCCCCTACCTCTTCACCAAGCAGGACGGCACCCTCATGACCAAATCCAGTTACGTCAAGATGTGGGCGCGGATTGTGAACAAGATTAATCTCGCCGCTGGTGGTACTGATGAGCTGCGTGTAGTCTTTAATTTGACAGCCCATGTATTCCGGCACAACTACTGCACCAACCTCTGCTACCAGATTCCGAAGATCAGCATCAAGAAGATCGCTGCTCTGATGGGAGACACGGAAAAGATGGTCATTGAGGTTTACAACCACATTATGGAAGAGAAAGAAGACGCCGCTGCAGTGGTGGAAAATGCCCTGAATCTTGAAGAAAATTTTGAAGATGAAATGAAGATAAAGCCCTTCCAAAAAGGCCCTGAAGATACAAATAAGATAAGTAAAACCGGATAAAATCGGTCAAAACAGGATATACGAAAAATGGCTTAAATCCTAGGTTTCTTAAGGATTTAAGCCATTTTCAATACTGAGCGTGCGGGGATTCGAACCCCGGACAACTTGATTAAAAGTCAAGTGCTCTACCGACTGAGCTACACGCCCG
>CAKRPI010000006.1 GCA_934376945.1 uncultured Lachnospiraceae bacterium
TTTTTGAAATTTTATTTGGCGGATACGCCACACCGACGAAATGCGTAGCATTTTGGAGGTTGGCTCTGAACAATTACAATTATTTTTATATTTTTATATTTTTATATTTTTTTATTTTCCATGCAACAATTCACGCGTTTTTGCACACTTATAGACAGAACACCTGATTTACAGGCTGTTCCGAAGCATTTTGTTTTGCGCAAAACCATGTTATTTCATCCAAAGGAGAATTTTACATGAATCAGACTTCAGAGCTTGTCCGACAGGCAAAAGCAGGCGATGCACATGCATTCGCTACGCTCTATTCTTTTATTTATAAGGATCTGTACCGTTTTTCTCTGTGCATCCTGCAAAATCCTCAGGACGCTGAGGATGCCGTCAGTGAAACAGTACTTGATGCCTTTTCCAGTATCGGTACGCTTCAAAAACCGGAGTCTTTCAAAAGCTGGATGTTTGCCATTTTGTCTGCCAAATGCAAACGGAAAATCAGACAATACAAAAACGCCGACTGTGAACTCACCGAAAATCTTACCTCTGATACGCACAGCTTAAGTGAACAGACTGCCATCCGGCTTGCTTTTCAGTCGCTTTCACCGCAGGATCGTCTGATCCTGTCGCTCCATCTTTTTGGCGGCTATTCCAGTCAGGAAATCGGCGAACAGCTGGAAATGAACGCCTCTACCATCCGTTCCCGCCAAAGCCGGGCATTACAGAAATTAAAATCGCTGCTGGACTGAACGCCGGACGAACAAACCGGACATTTACAATCCGCTTTCGTTATCTGCAGAATCATATAGAAAGGATGACTTACCGATATGAATGAAAAACAACTTCTGGACCGTTTGAAACAGGCTTCCGATACAATCCTTCCTCCGGATTCTCTTTCACCGGACGCAATCGAACGCATGCTGTGCAGCGCCGGATCCTCTGACAAAGCTCAGACGGATTCTTTTACACAAAATACTGCAGGTATGCAGGATACAAGCCAAACCACTGCCAACCCCGGAATGAATACTCCTGCCTCCAAGCTTTCGCAGGATTCTTCTCCGGCAGGTTTCCCAGCAAAGAAAGGAGAACACACTATGAAAAAACACACCTCTTTTTACCGTTATGCAACGCGCTACGGAAGTCTCGCCGCTGTCTTCGTGCTCGGCATCACCGTACTGTGGCAGTCAAATCAGATTTCCTCACTGAAAGAAAACCAGGCGCCGCTGCCACAGGAAAACGCCGTGGCAGCTACAGAAGCTCAGTCTGAAACTGCGGCTGCTACAGAAATTCAGACTGAAACAGCTGCAAAAGAAGCTGCTGATACCAGCATTTCTGTCCTCACAGATACCGCAGATTCCACGACAGAATCTGAAGAAACGAAAGAAACCGATTCTTCAAATTCTTCTGCCAATTCTGATTCCGAGCAGAAGACAGTCAAGGCACAAACAAAAGCACTCACCTACGCAGATTCCTACGAACAAATCTACAACACGATTAAGAGCGAACTCGGTACCTCTCTCTATGCACGTGATCTTGCCTATGACTTCGTGGAAGACTCTGCAAGCGATACCGGCCGCTCCTACGCCTCTGACTCAGCCGCATCTCCTTCCCTTGAATCACAGTCCGATGTTCAGGACACCAAGGATTTTTCGGAAACAAATCTGCAGGAGGTCGGTGTCGATGAGGGCGATATTGTTAAAACGGATGGGCAGTATCTCTACATTCTGAAAAAAGATATGACCTTCTCCGTTATCCATGCAGAAGGCAGCACACTTACCCTCTGCTCTACGACAACACTTGATACCTCCGGTCTCTCCAACCCGACCGTAAAAGAACTGTATCTTGACGGCGATCAGCTTACCGTGCTTTACGAGGGACGCCAGACCGGCCTTGAACAGGATGATGATGTTTACTACACAACCGCCGCCTTTACATCCGTTTTATGCACGTATGACATCTCGGACCGGAATGCGCCGAAACAAACCGGCACTCTCACTCAGGAGGGAAGATATTCCACCTCACGGAAGGTCGGAAGCTATCTGTATCTTTTTACAAACTATACACCGGAGCTCCTTGATAATTACGCCGCAAGCACCATAGCTCCGCGTGTCAACCAAACTGAAATTCCGGCCAGCTGCTTCTACCTTCCGGAGCATCTGTCCAGTCAGCAGTACCTCGTAATCACTGCTGTGGATCTGCATAAAAATGCTTCTGTTACCGACCAGAAGGTACTTGTTTCCGGTGCAGACCATTTTTATGTCAGCACAGAAGCCATTTACATTGCCTCCGAAAATTACGGTTTCAACGATACGATTACCGAACTCGCTAAATTCCGCTATGAAAACGGAATGATTACCGGTGTTGCGGCAGCCTCCGTACAGGGATACCTGAACAACTCCTTCTCCTTGAATGAGTACAATGGATATCTCCGGGCAGTATCGACCTACTACGATACTTCCACTAACGACTGGACTGAAAAAAATGCTCTGACGATCTTCGATGCCAACATGAATCAGGTCAGCCTGATCGATGACCTAGCTTCCGGTGAAACGATCCGTTCTGCCCGTTTTCTCGGCGACACCGGATATTTTGTAACCTTCCGTCAGACGGATCCCCTGTTCTGTGTTGATCTTTCCGACCCGGCTTCTCCGGAAATCAAGAGTGAGCTAAAGCTCACCGGCTTCTCCTCTTATCTGCACTTCTACGGAGAAACACTGCTTGGAATCGGTTATGAGGCAAACGAAAATACCGGAGAAACAACCGGCGTCAAGCTTTCAATGTTTGATATTTCAGATCCTGAGAATGTAAAAGAAATAAGTAAGACTGTAATATCCGGTGTCACCTGGGCACCTTCCATCGATGATTATAAATCGATTTTAGTCGATTCAACCAAGAACCTGATCGGATTCTACTGTGACGGCCGCTATCTTGTCTACTCCTATGACAGTGAAAAAGGCTTCCAGCGCCAGCTTGTCTACGACTTCTTTGAGGATGATCTGATGGATGTAACCGACTTTGACACCATGCGCGGACTGTATATCGGTGATACCCTGTACCTTGCAGGTGAAGGATTTGTTGTTACCTTCGATCTCACAGATGGCTTTAGCAAGCAGACCGTATTCCGATATTAAAAACACTTCTCCTATTAAAAGTACTTCTCCTATTAAAAGTACTTTCTCTTAGAATCGCTGCGCATCCTCGCAAAGCTTTTCTCTCATAAAGGAACGCCAGGGCCGGTAAATGCCGGTCCTGGCGTTCCTCTGTTTTATTTGTTTGTTCTATTTGTTCTATTTATTTGTTTTATTTGCTTTATTCGTTTGTTTTATTTGTCTTATTTTATTTATTTGTTTTGTTTGCTTTATTCGCTATTTTATTCATTTTTCACTAGTGTACTGTATCATTCACTTTCAGTATAATGGCGCAGGATGAATTTTCAATCTGCAAGGCGGAGGAATGAGGCGATGCGGTGGCATCGTCGATTGACGATAACGCAGCAGATGGAAATTCAGACAAGCCATTAGGCCAAATGTGAGTGATACAGTACACTAGCTATGCTCATTTTCCTCTGCGCTCTGTCAGCATGTCACTCAGCTTTGCAAACTGCTCCAGAGTCAGTTCCTCTCCGCGCACCGTTTCCTTCCAGCCAAGACTGGCAAATGTCTCAAGCAGCTCCTCTTTTCCAAAAGAAAGCTCCGATGCATTTTTGAGTCCGTTCAACAGGGTTTTCCGGCGCTGGTTAAATGACGCACGGATCAGCGCAAACATCAGTTTCTCATCCTTTACCGATACCGGCGGATTCTGATACGTTTCCAGATGAATCACGGCACTTCCGACATTCGGTCGCGGCATGAAACAGTTCGGCGGTACATTTGCCGCAATATACGGAGATGCATAGTACTGAACTGCCAGTGATAAAGCTCCGTAATCCTTGCTGCCCGGCCCTGCCTGCATCCTTTGCGCTACTTCCTTTTGCACCATGACCGTAATACTACTCACCGGTACATGGCTCTCATACAATCCCATAATAATCGGCGTTGTGATATAGTACGGAAGATTTGCCACTACCCGGATCGGACGTCCTCCATTCTTTTCACGTGACAGACGTTCCAGATCCAGCTTTAAAATATCCTCATTGATCACAGTCACATTATCATACTCTGCCAGTGTCTCTTCCAGAATCGGAATCAGATTCCGGTCAATCTCCACTGCCGTCACTTCCCGTGCCGCTTCTGCCAGATACTGTGTCATCGTACCGATTCCCGGACCGATCTCCAGCACAAAATCATCTTTTGTAATACCCGCTGCCGCAATAATTTTGTCCAGCACATGTGCATCAATCAGAAAATTCTGTCCGAATTTTTTCTGAAAATCAAAACCATGCTTCTGAATTACTTCTATTGTTTTCTTTGGATTGGATAACTTTTCTGTCATAGATCCCCCTGTATTTTTCACTCTATTTGTTTCAAAGCAGTATCTTTTTATACCTGCCGAATCTTCTGATACACTCTCTTTGCATTTGCGTAAGTAGCATCCTCTACTTCCTTTGGCGTAATCTCCTTAATTCTTGCAATCTCCTCAATCACAAGCGGAAGATACAGCGAGGAATTCCGTTTTCCGCGATTCGGCGCCGGTGCCAGATACGGACAATCCGTTTCTATTACTATGCGCTCCAGCGGAACTGCCGCAGCCACTTCCTTCATAACACGTGCATTTTTAAAAGTCACAACACCGCCGATTCCAATAAAATACCCTAGCTTTACGTATTCAAGCGCCATCTGTGCCGATGACGAAAAGCAGTGAATAACGCCTCCAGTGGTGCCTGCATGCTCTTTTTTCATAAGATCAAATGTATCCTGTGCCGCATCTCTGCTGTGAATATTTACCGGAAGATCCATCTCCTTTGCCATGCCAAGCTGTGCGGCAAACCACTTTTTCTGACAGTCATGCGATTCCTTATCCCAGTAATAGTCAAGTCCGATCTCACCGACTGCAACGGTCTTCTCTTTTTTGCACAGCTCATACAGCCACTGCATTTTCTCTTCATCCAGACTTCCGACATAATCCGGATGCACACCTGCCGCCGCATAAACAAACGGATACTGTTTTGCAAGCTTCTGACTTGCCGCCACGCCGTCAAGCGACGCTCCCATATTGACGATTCCTCCGACACCTGCAGACGGCATTTCCAAAAGAAGTGCATCCCGATCCATATCAAACTGTTCATCGTCATAATGTGCATGACTGTCAAATATCATGATTCTTTCTCCATTCGCCCAAATATTCTTTGCTTATTGTACTCTGTTGTCTTCTGCTTGGCAAGCGTAAAAATCCCCGGAAGCATTTCTGCCCGGGGATCTGTGATGCCTTCTTATTCTTTTTACTGGAAAATCCTGTAAACCTAATCCTGATACGTTAACTTATAATTGTGAAAGCTCTCCACGTGATGTGGGTTTTCATCCCAGATTTTTTTGGCTTTTCCTGCCCAGTTTTCTGCGTAACTTTCGCATTTGTCACAGAGATGATCCACACTTTCCGGGGACTGAAGATCCGTTGATTTTGCTCCTGTTTTATGTACCATCTCACGGAGAAGTTCCGGATTTTCCAGCATCGGACACGGTCTTAACTGATTGTCATTAAACGGCTGGCCGTCACGGTATGCCATAAACAGCGGCTGACGCAGTGCTTCAAGCAGCGATACCTCATGGATATTTGCACCTGAATAATGAATAAATACGCACGGTTCCACGTCACCGTTTGCATTAATGTGCATATAGTTTCTGCCTCCTGCAATACAGCCTCCTACAAATTCTCCATCGTTTTGGAAATCCATCGCGAAAATTTCTTTTCCGCCCTCTTTTCCACGGATCTCACGTACGCGGTGATACATATATTCACGCTGTTCTTTTGTCGGAAGCAACTCTACCGCAGCCTCGTTTCCAACCGGCATATAGTGGAAATACCAGGTATAGCGACAGCCCTTCTCAATAATCATGTCAAGGAATTCGTCAGACGTAACTGTTTCAATATTTTTACTGGTATAGCAAATCGATGTACCGAAAATCAGTCCGTACTTCTTCATCAGATCCATTGCGTGCATTACCTTTTCAAAACAGCCTGCGCCACGACGGGAATCATTGACCTCCTCATAGCCTTCCAGACTGATCGAAACAGACAGGTTGCCGACACGAACCATCTCCTTGCACATTTCTTCATCGATCAGCGTACCGTTTGTAAATGCATGGAATGCACAGTCACTGTGCTTTTCACACAGACGGATCAGATCCTTTTTGCGCACAAGCGGCTCTCCTCCTGTATACATATAGAAGTAAATACCAAGCTTTTTCCCCTGTGTAATGATGCTGTCCAGATCTTCATAGGAAAGGTTCAGCTTATGACCGTACTCTGCTGCCCAGCAGCCGGTACAGTGCATATTGCAGGCACTGGTCGGATCCATCAGGATCAGCCACGGAACCTGGCACTGCAGCTCTTTTCTCTTTTCACGGATCGTCTTTGTTCCAAAATAAGCTGCCTCAAAACCGAGATTCAAGGCGGTCATCTTCAAAACATGCGGATCAACCTCATCCAGCAGACGATTGACGTACTGGTACCATTTTCCGTCCTTATCTTTAATCATTGCTCGCGCTGCATCATAGCTCTTCTCCTGAAACATTCCTCCTGCTATCTTCTGTACGGTATCTACCAGCTTCAGAAGTGCTTCCTGACGGTTTTCCGGATCTTTATTCACATAATGAAGGACACCATCAATTGCTGTCCCAACCAACGCACGTTCTACCTTATGTCCTGCTCCCATGATATTTTCCTCCTCTTTTTCTTCTTTTTTCTAAATTAAACCGCTTTCTTTCGTACCTCGTTTCGTAAATAACGATATAGTAGTATGGTTATTCCGATAACAATGTATCCGATAACAATGTATTAGTATAGTTATTTCGATAACGATGTATTCGTATCATACGTATGGCATAGCCAACAGAAACATACCAAACACCATCAGAAAACCTCCTCCTGCAAAACAGATCTGTCTGCTCCATTTAGAACCATACCAGTATCCGTAAAGCAACCCTGCTACCGCTGCTGCTACTGCCAGCATCCAGATTACCATTGTCTTCCATAAAATACGATTACTCGCATACCAGGCCAGCATACTGATAATCGTTGTTTTAATTCCGGTCCGTGCCGACTGAGTGATCAGCTTTGCTGTCCCCGGCTCCTGCTCCCGACGTTCCTCCATGCCCTTTTCATCAAACGCCATCCTGACGCATGAAACTGCATAAATCAAAAGCACTGCCGTTGCCAGCGCACGATACCATCTCGCCGCCATCTGCTCATAACCGCTGATTCGTATGATCTCAACGATCGCAATTCCGATAACCAGCATCAGCAGCTGCACAGCTGAATAGATTCCTGCAATCCGGAAGATTTTCCGACCTCCCATATCTGCCTGTGTTGCGCCGATTTTCTGTGCATATTCAAAAATATAAAATGCGACTCCGGCTCCCAGGCATATCATACCTGTGCTACTGATCCTGTCCGCCCCCCTTTTTCCAGATGCTGTCAGAAATCCAACCATCTGATTCCTGTTACTTCTTAACGGTTGCTGTTATCATAAAAAAAAAGATCGAATATTGGAATATTCAATCCTTTTTTGTCGTTTGATTTTTCTGACATTTTTAACCCTTTGTCATTTTTCTAACACAGCCATCCGGGTTTGTATTACATTCGCTCCGGCAGTACTGCAGTAGATTTTTCCTTTAAAATATCCTCCAGTGAATCGGAAGCCAGAAGCGAATAGATTTCTATAATCTCACCTGCTCCGATCTCGCCTTCGTAGCACATCCATTTCTGTATCACAAACCAGAACATATTTGCCATATATTCTGCAATCGTATCCGGCGTCAAAAGCCGGTTTTGGCTTTGAAATCCAACCTTTGCGAGTCCCTCTTTTACTTCATCCTGAATATAACGCTGCATGATCTCTTTAAAGGAATTCTGGCCTTCCAGCACCACCAGCTTCCGATAAAACGCCTTGTCCTTTTCCATGCAGACAAGCATAAAACGAAGACCGTCTTTTACATAGCCTGCTGAGATCAGAGAACGCGCAGGCTGCCAGATCTCCTGTTCAAAAATCCAGTCAATCACATCGTATTTATCCTGAAAATACGTATAAAAGGTCGGACGTTTTACCTTTGCACGGTCAGTAATGTCTTTTACAATTATCTTCTGAAATCCTTTTTCCTGCACAAGCTCTTTAAAACTGTCTGCAAGTATTCGCCTGATTTCTGTCATCGTGAAAGACACCCCCTTTTCTCCTGTGATAAAGAATTCTTCGCTCTGACTTTCTTGTCAGATTCTGATTCTAACATACTTTTTCCCTTTTGAAAAGGTCTGTGCATCTCAGGCCGTCACATGGTGATGCAGCCATTTTCTGCTGCGGAAACGCCACAAAAATGCGATTCCTCGTGCCGTCCAGTCAGTAAACATACCAATCCACACCGCAATCGGTCCAAAGCCCTGTACCCTGCAAAGATAGACACAAAGTGCCACTCGCAGCATCCACATGGAAATGCAGCTGACGATCATGGAGAATTTCACGTCTCCGGCTGCCCGCATGCCATAAGCCGGAATAAAGGACAGAGTCCACACAAGCGGCTTCACAACTGTGATTGCAGCCAGCATACCAAGACACATCTCTGCGCTCTCCGGTTCCATACCGCCAAGCACAGTAATCATCCTTCCTGCCAGGAAAACAGCCGCACAGCTGATAACGATCACGACTTCGCCAATTGCAGTAAATTTTTTGATGTAATAAACTGCTTCATCATCCCGTCCTGCACCGATGCTCTGTCCGACAACGGTCATCAGGCCGATTCCCACACCGATCGCCGCAATACCGTTCAGGTTTTCCATGATATTCGTCATCGCCTGCGCTGCGATTGCAACCGTCCCAAGCGTTGATACGGTAGACTGGATTGCCAGCTTTCCAAATTGAAACATTGCATTTTCGATACCGGACGGCACACCGATCGCCAGAATTTTTCGAATATACCTCCAGTCCGGACGAATCGATCGGTAATTATAAACCCGCAGCTCATAACACGGTTTATGCAGCCACATCATCACAACAACCGCACAGAAAATACGGGATACCAGCGTGGAAATTGCCGCACCGGCCACTCCGATCCCAACTCCCCAGATTAAAATTGCATTTCCAAAAATATTCAGAAAATTGGAAATCACAGAGATCACCATCGGACATCTTGTATTATTCTGTGAACGAAAAACGGATGCGCCTGCGTCATAAATTGCAATAAACGGAAAGGACAGGGCCGTATACAGAAAATAAACTTCTGAATTTGACATAACTTCCGGTTCTACCTTACCGAAAATCAGTGACAGAAGAGGTCTTCGAAACAGCAGACAAACTATGGTCATTGCCGTTGAAAGTACCGTTACCGTCAGCAGCACCTGGTTCGCCGCTTTTTCTGCCTGTCTGGTATTTCTCCCGCCCATATACTGAGAACAGAGAATTGCCCCTCCTGCTGCCAGCGCAGAAAACAGCTGAATCACCAGAATATTGATGGAATCTACCAGTGAAACTGCCGAAATTGCTGCTGATCCGACATTGCTGACCATAATCGTATCTACCATTCCCATAAGCGAAGCAAGAAGCTGCTCCACCATGATCGGCAGAAGCAGCTTCCAGATATCCCTGTTACTGAATATGTGTTTTTCCTTCATTTTCTCTCTTCCCTCTTCTGTCCCTGCCGCCTCTGCTTTTCTGTGTAAAGAGAACACCGCAATCCACGTTTTCGCTTACAGAACCGGCACTGATTTTCCGCGTGTTTCTTACACACTTTAGCACAGTAGAGGGAAAATCACAAGTGCTTTCTTTTTGTTTTTATGCCTGCTGTTCTACTGCATAATCATTCCATGAAGTAGAAGCTGCGGCACCGCTCATATCTGCATTGTCCTCATAGGACTCTACAGTAACCGTCCATTCACTGTCTCCATCCACGTAAATGGTTCCATCTGTTCCGACTACAGAAACCGTTGCTCCATTGTTATCCGTAATCGTACCTGCACAATGCAGATCCGTCAGCGTACTGTCTCCGGTTACAACCCAGGTGCTGTCATCACTGATGTAAAAATTGCAGCTGCCACTTCCGCCTTCTCCTGCGCAGGATTCATCATCCACAACCGCTCCCGTCAGCGTACTTCCTTCCGTCATATAGAAATCAAGATCACTGATGGAATCCCAGATCACATTGCCCTGCATCTCCTGCGCTTTGGCTGTAAAAAGACAGTCTGCGCCATTACTTCCGACGCTTCCCCAGCCACGGCGGTTTTCATTGCCGGTGCAGCGCAGAAAATATTCGCTGTCATCCGCATATGTGATCTCTACATCAGATAAAAGTATTGTCGATTCTGTATTTGTAGTATAAAACATGCCACCGTTCTTTGCAGTCAGAGTGCCGCCTTCCATCTCAAATGTACTGTTTCCAACCTCTGAATCCCCGGACATACTCTGATAAAGGATAACATTCCAGGTACAGTCATTCTGCTCATCATCTGCCATATTTCCGGCCAGGTCAGAATTAAAAAGATGAATCGAATTCAGTCCTTCGATGCAGACCGCTTCAGACCCATTTGCAGTCAGCTGTGCATCCTTCACTGCAATATCTGCCGTACTGTAGATTGCAGGAGAACCGACACCATTTGAAGTATAGCTGCCTCCGTCAGCAACAATCGTACCGCCGCCTCTGTCACTTCGGATTGCTGCTGACGACTGACCTGAGGTCGTAGCATTTACATTCCAGGCATATAAAGTACCACCGCCTGCAACATGGATTCCTCCCGAAGTATCCTGCTTCGTTGTAATATCTGTGTCCGATACATAAGCAACACCATCTCCGTATGCAAAAACCCCGGCCGCTCCGGCTGCATCCGTATCGATCGTGCTGTCAGATACCGTCACCGTTCCGTCCTTTGCAAGCACCGCTGCTCCGACTCCGTAAAAGCTTGAAGTATCGCCGCCCGTACTGTCAGCAGACTTTCTTGAAACCTCTGCATCCTTTACTGTGACCTTGGCTCCTCCGTCCACCAGAATCGCATTTTCATCCGTTCCTGTGGAAGCAAAGCTTTCCCCGTCCGACTGCGCATCCTCTGTATATTCCTTTACCGCCTCATAGCTCTCCGGTGCTCCCTGCTGTCCGCCAGGTGCTCCGCCCGGTGCCATTCCACCCTGTCCACCGTCCATCGACATTACGGTAATTTCGGATGCTGTGCCGTCTTCATTCAGTGTAACCATAACCTTGTCTTCTTCTGCCAGATCCGAAAATGAAAGCGTCTCCTGTTCACCACCGTCCGGCTTTTCCGGTGCCTCACCATTTCCATCCGGTGCCTCATCCGGCTTTTCCGGTGCTTCGCCATTTTCATTCAGTGCTTCATCCGGCTTTTCCGGTGCTTCGCTATTTTCATCCGGTGCCTCATCCGGCTTTTCCGGTGCTTCGCCATTTTCATTCGGTGCTTCCCCGTCTGGCTTTTCACCGCTTGCTCCTGGGTCTCCCATACTCTGGCCGGAAATCACGGTGTCCTCTGTAACGCTGATCTCTGTCTCATCACCAGCATCCGTCCTGACCGTTATACTATTCTCTCCAACTGTGATGATCTCGCCCATAATCCGATTCTCATCCTCCTGCGGCTTACCATCCCTATTCTGCACTTTACTGTCTGGTGCTTCTTTATCTTTATCTTTATCGTTTTCCTTTGCTGTCTCATCTGGCGCCACTGTATCACCAGCTTCTGCGGTATCCTCCGTACTGTTCTCTGTCACTACTTCTTCTGCCATAACAGTCAGACCTGCTGTTGTGGTACCTGTCATAGACACCGCCATCGCTGCTCCAAGTAAAATTGCCACATATTTTTGTTTCATAAGTATCACTTTCCTTTCCAGATGAACTATCTTTTACTGCTTTGTTCGTTTGAACTGATGCCAGTATATTCTGCAAATGTGAAAACTACGCTATGAAAATGTGAAAAACTGCAAAAGAAACTGTGAGGAAATTGTGTACCAAAACCGTACTGCTCTGCATCTGAAAGGCAGAATCCCTGTTCTGCGGTGGATGGAATGCTTATCTGCGTTCAATCACTCCGGTTAACATGATAACACAAAAATCCCCGCATTTCTGCGGGGATCTCAGCTCAGACTGCACTGCAGCTGCAGTGCCCTGATTTTATTTTTCTTCCTTCTTGTCAGCAAGGTATGCCTGAATATCTGCCAGTACTTCATCTGCGTTCAGTCCGTGTACCATACATGCTTCCTCAAGAGATTCACCGATGGATGACGGGCAGCCAACACAGTGCATTCCTGCCTGCATCAGTACGTATGCAATTCCCATGTCATACTCCAGCATCTCGCCCATGGTTGTCTGTTTTGTAATCAGCATTGTTTTCTCCTTTCTCATGCAGCCACCCGAAATCAGCCGCACATCTCTCCTGCAGGCCGTCCGGTTTGCAGGCCGAACGATTGCGAATACTTTATGATATACTCGTTTCCGCCTGTTTTGTCAAGTAATTTTATGACGACAGACGCGAAAGATCCGAATCCGCCTGGTACATCGTTGTAAAACGGACATTCGCAATCCGCTTCGCGACCTGCGTTCAAACTCTTTAATACACAGAAAAAATATGACACAGTTCTTTTTTAGAAGATAATCCGAGTTTTTTCAGGATGCTTGTCTGCTGATTTGCAATCGTTTTTTCAGACGAACGCAGAATCACGTCCTCGCCAAGCATCCGGCGGCACACACACTGCTCTGCCGCGGAGAGCTGCCGCAGAAGGGAATCCCGAATCATATGCGACTGTGGTGTCGCCCCCTGCATCGTCTGCTGGATCATTGGAAGCATCATAAAAAACTGACTTTTCATGATATATCCGGACGCAAAGGCCCTGCGGCTTGCGCCAAGTACAATTTCCTGCTCCTCATGGCCGCTTAGTATCAGTACTTTCGCATTCGTCTGTTTTCGTATTATCCGCGCAGCCTCAATTCCTTCCATTCCATCTCCGGAAAGGCTCAGATCCATAAGCACGATATCCGGCTGCATTTCTTCCGCCGCACAGACAGCATCTTCTTTATTTTTGCAAAGCCCGACAACCTTGATATCATTTTCCAGTTCCAGTGTCTGCACGATCAGATGCTGAAAATCTTCATCGTCTTCAACAATCAATATACGAGTGGGTCTCATCATTTGCATCTTTTTTCCCTTTCTTCGGATATTTCTTCTGATATTTTTTTGCCGGAAAGTAAAGTCTGAACTCGCTTCCGTCACCCTCCCGGCTTTTTACTTCAATCCTTCCGCCATGCGCATTCATGACATTCCAGCAATAGTACAGGCCAAGTCCCATATTTCGTTCCGTCTGCTTGGTTGTATAATACGGTTCAAAAATCCTGCGAATATCTGCTGCTGAAATTCCCCGTCCATTATCCTTTACTGAAATAACTGCATTCCCTTTGCGTGAAACGATATAAGAAACTTCGATTCTCCCATTGTTTCCGCCTGCATCTGCTGCATTAAGCAGCAGATTTTTCAGTACCTCTTGTATATGGATCCGATCACAGTAAAGCGGATGGCTGTCACACACACAAACCACTACCTCTGCCGCCTTCTCATTTTGCTTTTTTAAATCTTCCTGTACCTCTATCATCAGCTGCTGCACATCGCACCACGTCGGCTTCAATGAAATACTGTCTGAATAAATCTGCGTTTCATGAATAAACCGTTTCAGATATTCTGCCGAATGACGAATGATCTCCAGTTCCTCAGCCGATACCCCCTTCTTTCCCAGCAGCTGCAGACTCCATTCAATTTTCGAAAGCTCATTTTTCAATGCATGGCCGACGTATCTTGCATTCCTCCGGATTGTCCTTTCACTGTCTGTCCAGTTATATCGTTCAAGCCGCAGTCGCATTCCCCAGATACCGCCATGGAACAGCCGGAAAATCACAAATCCAAGCACTGCGATCACTATTACCACATTAAACTTCCACAAATTCTCAAGGCCACCAAGCCCAAGGGCATGATATGGAAAAGCGGTCAGCACCCAAAACACAAGCAATACAATCATGCAGATCACGGAACCGGTTCGCTGATAAAATTCTCCTTTTTGCCGGTTTTTCCACAAATGTACGCCAAGAATCACACTGACCAGCGTCGCATACAATACATTATAGCATCCAACTACAAGGCAAAAAGCACGATCCTTCTGTTCCGATATAATATTCTGCCATGGATAGATCCAAAGCAGCACCAGTGCAGGAAAATAAGGAACGACACGCAGCACCTGAAAAAGCCACTGCTTTTTCAGATTCATACCACAGAAATAGTAGCAGAAAAGCATAACGGTAGGAAGTGCAAAATAATACAACAGTACGCTTAAGGCACTGTATACCATTTCTGAAAAATGAACCGTCCAGATTCCCTGTGCAATCAGCGTTGGTCCCAGCTGATCATACAGATATTCCTTCAGAATTCCGCACGCAAAAATGCACCCTGCCACAAAGCATATCTGATTTGCCCTGTTTTTAGGGTTTGATTGCAGGATCAGCAGAAATATCAGCAGAAGCAGTACTGTAAAAGACAGAAGATTCATGGTTTCTGTGCACACCCTTCTTTCTTTTTTCTTATAAGATGCCTTAACATCTTTACCATGTGCAGTATAGCATATCCCTTTAAATACATACAACAGAAAAGGCTTGACAAATACAAGAAATATGATACAATTCCCCTGAAAATTGTGCAGTGGATTTTTCCAGACGATCGAGTATGTCATCTTTTCGCCACACAGCATTTGAGCTGTGTGGCTTTTTTTGTCTTCGGAAAACACTTCCCTGCTCGGCTGGTAAAACTATATCGGCAGTCTTTCCATCTGCCACAGACAATACGGAGGTAAATATGAACGACCAGTTTATGAAAGAGAAGCCCATTCTTCCACTGCTTCTGTCTATGGCGCTTCCTATGGTATTATCCATGATGGTAAATGCGCTCTACAACATCATTGACAGCTTTTTTGTTGCTCAGATCAGCGAAAATGCGATCACTGCACTGTCTCTGATTTTTCCGGTGCAAAATCTCATCAATGCCGTTGCGATTGGTTTTGGCGTTGGATTAAATGCGATCATTTCCATCAACCTCGGTGCACAGAACGAAAAAAGAGCAAATCTGGCTGCCGCGCAGGGCTGCTTTCTCTCTGCCGTACATGGGATTTTTTTCATGATTGTGTGTATCCTTGTCATGCCGGCTTTTCTTGGCGCATTCACTTCTGATGATGCTGTCATCACTTCCGGTATGCATTACTGCAAAATTGCATTTTCCTTTACTCCCATTATTATGTTCGGACTTACTTTTGAAAAAATTTTCCAGGCAGTCGGAAATATGAAGGTATCTATGTTCAGTATGCTTTGCGGCTGTATTACAAACATCCTTCTCGATCCGATTCTTATTTTCGGCCTCGGACCGTTTCCAAGACTTGGCATTGAAGGAGCTGCCCTTGCAACCGGCATCGGTCAGACCGTCACGCTTGTAATTTACCTTATTTTTTATTTTCTGCGTCCAATCCGCGTAAAAATCCATCGCAGGGATCTTCTCCCTGTTTTTTCAATGATCCGGCAGCTCTACACAGTCGGAATTCCTGCCACACTCAATATGGCACTTCCTTCTGTACTGATCTCTACCTTAAACGCGATTCTTGCACCGTACTCACCGATCTATATTCTGATCCTTGGTGTCTACTACAAGCTGCAGACCTTCCTTTATCTGCCTGCCAATGGATTTGTACAGGGAATGCGCCCGATCATCGGCTTTAATTACGGAGCAGGAGAATCGGAACGTGTTCGCAGAATCTATCGCCTCGTCCTTTTCATGACCGGATCGATCATGATGTTTGGAACGATCGTCTGCATGATCATCCCGGATACGCTTATTGCTCTGTTTACCAGCAATCCCGAAACGATCGCAGCCGGAAAGACTGCGCTGCGCATCATCAGCCTCGGATTTGTCGTTTCTTCCATCTCCGTTACTTCCTCCGGTGCACTGGAGGGAATCGGAAAAGGGGTTCCGTCTCTGGTAATCTCCCTGTGCCGTTACATTGTTGTCATTGTACCTGCCGCCTTCCTGCTTTGCCGCCTGATCGGCCCAACCGGCGTCTGGCACGCATTCTGGATTGCGGAGGCCATAGCGGCAGTGATTTCCTTGAACGTATACAGAAAAACCGCATAACTCCTTATTACTCCTTCACGTTCCGATAGACATCCTCCCTCGTATGAAAATCACTTCCGATGATCACCTCATCCATATTTTCCGATGTCACGGCAACCGGATCAATCGTATAATACGGAATTTCATGCCTGTCACGCTCACCGCTGCCCGGTTCTGCCGGCGCAGCCTCGTGTATCTCCGGCTCTTCTCCGTACGTTACCGTATCATTGATCGTCCGGAGTCCATTCAGTTCCGCCGCACGTGCTTTAGCCTGCTGCGGAATTTCTTTTTCGTCAATTCGTCCCTCTGCCTCCATTTTCATATATCCAAGAGCAGCTGCAAATTCTGCCGCCGTCTGAGCCTGCTGCTCTACAGACTTATACACCGTCATCGTCTGCGTTCCTTCTACGATTCTCTGACATGCGGACAAATCTGCATCCTGACCAACCAGCACAACCTTCCCGGCCAGCCGGTTCTCTGCAAGTGCCCGGAAGGCCTGACTCGCCAGATCATCATTTCCACACATTACTCCCACCAGATTTCTCGGCGTCTTTGCAAGCCCCTCCTCCACTGCATCGAACGCAAGCTCTGCCAGCCAGTTTTCACAGTAATTCGAGTATACAATATTCAATCCGCTGCCTTCCAGTCCATTTAAAAAACCTTTGCGTACCATCGTAACATTATAATCGGTCGGAGAACCGTAAATTGCAAAAATGTTGCCGCCATCCGGCAGCGCTTTTTTCAGTGCCTCTGCCATCAGCGTTCCCACCATTTCATTGTCAAAGGAAATGTAAAGATCCGTCTGTGCATTCATCAGCAATCGATCGTAAGAAATCACACGGATCCCGGCTTTCTGCGCTTCCGCCACCACATCGACAAGTGCATTTCCATCAACTGCAATCACAACGATCACATCCATTTTTTTCTTAATAAAATAACGGATCTGAGATATTTGCTCCTGCACATCCCCGTTTGCCACCTGCACATTCACCTCTGCTCCAAGCTCCTTTGCCGTCAGCTGAAACTGATCCCGGTCACGCAGCCACCGTTCAATGACAAACGAATCAAAGCTCATGCCGATCTGCAGATGCTCTGCCCTGCTGCTTTCAGAGCTTCGCTCTTCGTCCTTTTCCAGACTGCAGCCCGTCAATAAAAAAGTCAGCAGTAAAATCAGGAGAAATCCCATCGATACTGCTACGGTTTGCTTCATTTTTTCCCTGCTTTTCACGACTCTTTCCCCCTGTTCCTGCCCTAGTACATCGTTTCCGAAATAACTATACCACTCACTTGTCTGCGAATCCGATTGGTATAGCTATTTACGAAACGGTGCACTAGAGTGTGTCTGAACTGTTTTACTGATGTTTTTGGGTTTCGTGTGTCACAGACGCTCCCGGTATTCACTCGGTGTAACATCCTCCTGTTTTTTAAAAATCCGGCTAAAATAATTCGGATCGCTATAGCCGGACATAATGCAGATTTCCTTAATACTCAGTTCCGGCTTTTTCAGCAGCTCCTTTGCATGCGCAATCCTGATCTTCGTCAGATACTCAATAAAATTTTCACCGGCTTCTTCCTTGAACAGCTTGCTGAAGTAATACGGGCTGATATTCACATACCGCGATACCTCATCCAATGAAAGTTCCTTTGCAAAATTCTCACGAATATACGCTTTTGCTTTCGAAATGACACTCTCCGACTGCTCTTCACGCCGCGTCGCCACTTTCCTGCACGCAGCCTCCAGCTTTCCGAGAAACCATTCCCGCAGGGCAATGTAATCGGAACACGCCAGCACATCTGCCATATAATCTTTTCTGGAATGAAAACCGTACGTACCGATTCCACCATTCATGAACGCCTCCCGCTCAGCCCTAATGACAAATTCAAGAACCTTTAGCTGGATATCTGATTTATCCTCATAATAATTACGCACCATCCAGTCAAAAAATTCATTTGCCTTCTGTCTTGCCCCCGGCCAGTCTCCCTTGGCGATCAGAACGAACAGCTTCCGCTCTGTCTCATCCGGGTAATTTCCCTCATACTGTCCGCGCACCGGAAGATCATCCACATGTGCTACGCTGCTGGTACTCTGGCTTAAGGCACGATAGGCTTCTCCATAGGAAAGCTTCAGCTCCTCCATCGGATAGCTCTTTCCGATTCCAGCCCGGAATTTTGCATCAAACCCCTTTCCAAGCTTGCGCGTCAGATTTCTGGCCTGCTCGATGATCTGAATCCGTTCTCCGTATTCCTGTGTATTCTCATCCTTTCCACATGGAACCACAAGCACAATCCGATTCGTCATAATCGGCCCAACAATGCATCGGAAAAATTCCTTGCAGATACCGCGGCATTCCGGATAAAAAGCCTGCGCCTTCACACTCATTCCAACCGGCGTCGTCAGCATTCCTTCTTCATTTGGAATTCCAAACTGGATCAGGACAATAAACGCCCGCTCACTTTGAATATCAAGCAGCGTTTTATAATAACCAAGATCATTTGCCCCATCCTCCTGCAGGATCATGCTGTTTACGAATCCGTTTTCTACAATCGGAATCACCGTCTCAAGCTTTTCCTGAATGCGCAGATTATCACTGCGTTTTTTGCGTTCACTGTCAATTTCGCGAATCGCACGCTCCAATACCTCCACCACGGTCTGCTGCCGCACCGGTTTCGTCAGATAATCCACCACACCAAGATTAATCGCCTCTTTTGCATAATCAAATTTGTCATACGCGGTAATTATCACAAACTTGATCGTGCTGTTAAACTTACGGATTTCACGAATCGCCTGAATCCCGTTGATTCCGGGCATCTGAATATCCATAAATGCAATATCCGGCCGAAAAGTTTCCGCCAGCTCTACAACAGCACGTCCGGTCTTCGCACAGGCAAGCTCACATTCTGTCCCAAAATTTTTTGTAATAATATTTTTCAGTGATTCCAGCATAATACCTTCATCATCTGCCAGCAGCACTCTGTACATTTCTCCCCTGCTTTCTTTTTCCCTGCTCTTGTAAGGCGGACATACCGGCTCAGCTCTCACTGCCTGTTTCTGAGCACAATGCTTCATGCACTGCCGCCGTGCCTCGTGATTCATCATCGGATAGCAGACCTGTTCATGAACGCAATACCTCATGCACCCGTTTGCTCTCCCCCACCAAGCGGAATCCGAATCCGTACCTCGGTACCCTTTCCTATCCCTTCGCTTTCGATGGTAAGCAGATCCTTTTCTCCGAAAAACAATTCCAGACGGTTAATCACATTGTCAACTGCGATTCCGGTCGAATCTTTTTTCTCGCCCTGTCCAGCCTTTCCGGAGAGTACCTCAGCAATCCTGGTCTGCGTCATTCCTTCTCCGTTGTCACGCACGGAAATCATCACACAGTCCTTTCTGCGTTCCACCCGCAGAAAAATCCATCCCTCCCATGTGACATTGCGAATTCCATGATTCACTGCATTTTCCACAATTGGCTGAAGAATCATGCTCGGAAGCTCTGTATTTTCAATACACGGATCAATCATTTTTTCAAAATGAATATCTCCTGCAAAACGGACATTCAGAATATACACGTAATTATCGACGGCGGTCAATTCCTCTTCCAGACTGGCTCTGCCTCCGTTCATCCGTACATTATAACGGAAAAATTCCGCCATTTTTTCAATGAAAATACTTGTTTTTTCCGCATCTTCCATCATTGCCAGCTGTGCACCGGCATTTAACGAATTAAACAGAAAATGTGGATTGATCTGCGCCTGCAGATACTTCAGTTGCGCATCTTTTAAATGCGTTTCCATTAAGAGTTCCCGTTCCATCATTTTCTGCTCTTTTTCCATACTTTCTTTTGTCTGGCGGATGTATGTACGGATACTCTCTATCATCTTGACAAATGCATGCTGCACCACACCGACTTCATCGCGGTTGTCTGTATCCGGCAGCTCAATATCAAAATTTCCGGCTGCCACCTCATTTGCTGACCCAGCCAGCGCCCGCAAAGGTTCCGTAATCGTCCTTATCATTAAAAGAAGAAGCATCAGGCTGCAGACCGCAGCCGCAATTACAATGCCGGAACAGACAATCTCCATATATTTCATGGATTTCATCATCAGACGATAATTATCAGTATTGCTCCGAAACCGCATATCGTTAAGCCTATAGATCGCCGCCTGCACATATTTATAATTCTGCAGTGCCGCATTGTATACGGTATTATACTTTTCCACATTGCGGCCACGTTTTGCCTGCACGGTCTCCTCTGAATAACGAAGATACGTATCCGCCATATTACGGATATTAGCCTCCAGAATCTTACTGTCATTTTCTACATTTTCCGCATTCAGCTGCTCCAGCATATCACGCAGCGTCTGCGTATTGCGATAATAGTTTTCCAGCGAATCTGAGCTTTTTGTATTCAGGTATTCATAAACATCATCCTGCGTCTGCTCCAGGCATTCGGAAAGCTCATTCAGGCTTGCATTTGTTGCATATACTTCGTCCAGCCTGCGCATGGAATGGTTAATCTGACTGTACATCATCAGATTAATCACAAACATCAGAACTGCTGTCAGCATAAATGTCATCAGAAGCTTCGTCTGGATCGACATTCGCTGCAGCGGACTGTTTTTTTTCTCTCTCATGTCTCCTCCGGCTTCTGATAACTTTCGACATTTTCTTTTGTAATAATATCCAGATCCACACTGAAATAGTTGGACGCATATCCCATACTGTAATATTCTTCCAGCGCCTCAATGCTGTATCTGCCGATCTGCTCCGTATCCAGCGCCACCACCATCGGGATGACGCCTTTTTGTACTGCATTCAGCATCCCGGCGGACTGATAATACCCAATCAGCTTTACACTTCCTACCTGATTGTAATCCACCATCGCATAATATGCACATTTACTTTCCGTTTCGCTCATACATACGAGAATATCCGGTCTACCATTCTCGTCCTGAAACAGATCCCGAATCAGCTCCTCCGATCCAAACGGACTTCCGGGCGTAATTGTAAGGGAATTGATTTCCACCTTCTGCCCATCCTTCAGCCCCTCCTGCACCGTGGCGCGCAGCTGCTTGTACACAAGCTCTTTCCCGGCATCTGCGCGATTTAAAAGCACAGTCACCTTCTGCGTATTCTGATCGATACATTCCAGTATCTGCTTTCCGTAAATCGTACCAAGCTGATAGCTGTTGACACCGACAAAGCTTTTCCGGCTGCTCGCACTGTCATCTTCAATCACCGTAATAACCGGAATATCTGCCTCTTCTGCACGATCGATCGTCTTTCGCAGCTTTACCGTGCCATCCGGCTTCAGAATAATTCCATCCACTTTCGCTGCGATTGCAATATTCATATAATCACTTAACGAATAATCCTCTTCATCCCAGTTTCCGGAAAGTTCAAGAAATGCATTGCTCTTTGCAGCCGCTTCCTTTGCATTCTGATAAATATCCTGCCAGAGCAAAGAAGACGCATCATCCACAATCATAACATAATGACGGTCATACTTCCGGTCAGACTGAAGCTCCTGCCAGGCTTCATCCCCGAAGGTACGGCTGACATACTGCCAAAGCAGCAGAGTAAGCACTGCCGTCACCCCGGACATCACCAGGAGCACCCGGTATCTTCTTCGTTTTATTTTTTCGCGGTTCTTCACGCCTCTTCCCTCCGGCAGTTTTTTTAGTGCTCCGCGCACTTGAAGCAGTGGAATGCTTATCTGCGTTCACATACGGAATAACTCAGCGAACAGAAAAACGATAGCTTGTCACAGAATCATAATGCTCGTCCTTTTTGAGCAGCGGGCTTGCAAAATTCTCCTGATTGATCGCATTTGGATAAAACTGAGATTCCAGGCAGAAGCCATGGCGTTTTTTATAGATCACACCGCCCTTTCCGGTCTGCGGATCCGTAATAAAATTACCTGCATAAAACTGCATGCCGCAGCAGGTCGTCTCTGCTTCCATCGCTATGCCAGTCTTGTCACAGTACGCTTCTGCCATTTTCTTCATCTCGCCTGGTTTCTCACAGATCGCATAATTATGGTCATATCCGCCTACGTATTTCAGCTGTTCAAAATCAGCTTCGATATCTTTTCCGATTGGCTTCATTTCCGTGAAATCCATCGGTGTTCCCTCTACCGGAGCAATTTCCCCTGTAGGAATTGCCTGATGGTCTCTGACCGGTGTATAATTCTTCGCCGTCAGCATCAGCTTCTGATCCAGAATCGTGCCACTGTCATGACCGCCAAGGTTAAAATACGTATGATTGGTCAGATTTACGATCGTATCTGCATCACAATCTGCCTCATAATGAAGTTCCACTGCATTGTCTTCTGTCAGTGTATAGGTCACTTTGACTTTACAATTTCCAGGATATCCCTGATCTCCATCCGGGCTTTCCAGTGTAAATACAATACTGTTCTCTCCCGGTGCTGCATCCCACTTCCGTTTATCGTACCCATCCGGTCCGCTGTGCAGATTATTTTCATTATCATTGACTGCCAGCTGATATTCTTTTCCATTGATCACAAAATGTCCTTTGTCAATGCGGTTTCCGCTGCGCCCGATCACTGTACCGAAATAGCAGGTATGATCCAGATATCCCTGCGGTGTGTCATAGCCAAGTACAACATCACGCAGCACACCATCCTTATCCGGCACCAGAAGACTTACAAGCGTTGCGCCAAGGTCCGTCAGTACCATTGTCACATGATTCTTATTCGTAAATGAATAAAGCGAATACTCGATTCCATTTGCTGCCGTTCCAAAACTTTTCTTTTCCATTACGTCCTCCTTTTATAAATGCTCCGCGAACATCATCAGGTCCGCTTCCACAAAATTTTCCGTTCTGAGCTAAAAGGGCTGCCGCCTGTAAAAGCGACAGCCCCTTGTTCGTCTTTATTCTTTATGCGAACGGATTCTCTGTTCTGTACGGTACTCCTGCCGGATGATTATACCCAATCTCATCCGGGCATACGCCGATAAGCTTGAATACTTCAAACAGGGCTTTACCATGGTGACCGAATGCAACTGCTCCGTGATGCGGGAAGCCGCCCTCGATCAGTACGTGACGGTAAAAACGTCCCATATCCTTAATTGCGAATACACCGATTCCTCCAAAGGACTTGGTTGCTACCGGAAGTACTTCACCTTCTGCCACATATGCACGCAGAATATTATCTGCTGTACTCTGCAGACGATAGAATGTGATATCGCCCGGAATGATATCTCCTTCCAGTGTTCCGTTTGTAACCTCTACCGGAAGACTTCTTGCCATAATCTTCTGATACTTCATGTTGTAGCTTACCAGCTTGGATGTGCAGGTATTGCCGCAGTGGAAGCCCATGAAGGTATCTTTATGTGTATAAGCAAATTTGTCTTTGATGGACTCCTCATACATATCAGCCGGTACGGAGTTGTTGATATCAAGCAGTGTTACTGCATCGTTGCTTACGCAGGTTCCGATGAACTCACTTAAGGTTCCGTAGATATCTACCTCACAGGATACGGTAATTCCTCTGCCTGTCAGACGGCTGTTAACGTAGCACGGTACGAATCCGAACTGCGTCTGGAATGCCGGCCAGCATTTGCTTGTCATTGCAACGTATTTGCGATATCCCTTGTGAGCCTCTGCCCAGTCAAGAAGCGTCAGCTCGTACTGAGCCAGCTTTGCCAGAACCTCCGGCTTCTTATTGCCTGCGCCCAGCTCGTTCTCCATATCCTTTACTACATCCGGGATACGCGGATCATCTGCATGCTTGTTGAATGATTCAAACAGGTCAAGCTCTGAGTTCTCCTCGATCTCAACGCCAAGGTTGTAAAGCTGCTTAATCGGTGCATTACATGCAAGGAAGTTCAGCGGACGCGGTCCGAAGCTGATGATCTTAAGGTCCTTCAGACCTACAACAGCACGTGCGATCGGCACGAACTCATGAATCATATCCGCACACTCCTGTGCAGTACCTACCGGATACTCCGGAATATAAGCATGAATGTTGCGCAGCTTCAGGTTGTAGCTTGCGTTCAGCATACCACAGTATGCATCACCACGACCATCACTTAAGTCATTCTGACTCTCCTCTGCTGCTGCTACGAACATCGCCGGTCCGTCAAAATGCTTTGCAAGCAGTGTCTCAGAAATTTCCGGTCCGAAGTTTCCAAGATATACCACAATTGCATTACATCCTGCTGCTTTTACATCCTCAAGAGCCTGTACCATATGAATTTCGCTCTCTACGATACAGATTGGACATTCGTAAATATCCTCTGCGTCATATTTTGCCTTGTATGCCTCTACAAGTGCCTTTCTTCTGTTTACGGAAAGAGATTCCGGGAAGCAGTCACGGCTTACTGCTACAATACCAATTTTCACTTTCGGAATGTTGTTCATTGTTCTGTCCTCCTGTTTATTTTTGCAGTTTCCTGCTTTATGCGGTTCTTTTTCAGTCGAACCAGTAATCATCCTGCCAAAATCTATGTCCGGCCGGGGATCACTTCTTTTCAGTTTACTTCTTTACTTCAGGCAGAGATTTTCTCCGATCAGCCCAAGCGGTGCTCCCTTTGGAAGTCCTCCCTCCGGGTGACCGATCAGCCATTTATTCTTTGCGGTCAGATGTCCGTCCTCTCCGTCTGCATGTACTCCGTCAATCGGAAGATTTGTATCCCGCGGAAGTACGATCACCACACGGAATCCGTTTTCATCTGCATTGCACGGTGCATAATGAAGCGTTGTCGCATATAACTCCACTCCGGTTCCCTTCGGAAGGAGAAATGCTTCCATTTTTGCAGTATCATACGTAAAATCATCCGTCACATCCGGCTGCCATCCAAGCAGAAGCACTGCATCACTCGCCGCAATGTCAAGCTCAGAAGAACGATGATACTCAACTGCATTAAGCTTATAATTGTTGCCGTTGCAGTAGCCTACCTGAATCGGCAGCTCACCGTAGCTGATCCGCTGAAGCTCTTCATATACCGGAAGCGCCTCCAGACTGGCAACTGACGGCTCATAAATCACATCTTCCGGACACGGCGTCTCCTGCATTTTCTCCAGCAGCTCTGAAAAATCAATGCCGGTCAGCACACGTCCGTATTTCCGGAATGATGCATCGGTTATCTTTTTGATTTCCATCTGTAAAATCTCCTTTCTTCTTACTTACATCATACAATTGCGTCATAAACCGATTTGCATGCCGGATAGATCTGAATGAACTGCTGATACCTCTTTTCATATTTTGCAACCAGCTCCGGATCCGGATCTACAGTTTCTTTGATATGTACGAGCTTTGCAGCCGCGTCCTCTACTGATGCATACTCACCGCAGGCTACTGCCGCAAGCATTGCTCCGCCTAGTGCCGGCCCTTCTTCACTCTCGATCACATCCACCTTCAGGTTCATGACATTTGCGATGATCTTTTTCCACAGCGGGCTCTTTGCACCGCCTCCGCAGATCTTTGTCCGCTCAATTTTAATTCCCAGCGCACGCGCTACCTCAAGAGAATCACGCAATGCAAATGCCACGCCTTCCAGAACCGCCTGTGTCATATCAGCACGGGTCGTATCCATCGTCATGCCGATAAATGTTGCTCTCGCATTCGGATTATTGTGCGGTGAACGCTCTCCCATCAGATAAGGCAGAAAATAAACGTGGTTTTCGCCAAGCTTCGTGATCGGCTCCTGCTCCTTCGCATAGTCCTTTGTACCAATGATCTCATCCATCCACCATTTGTTGCATGATGCTGCGCTGAGCATACAGCCCATAAGATGATAATGGCCGTCAGCGTGTGCAAACGCATGCAGCGCATTGAATTTATCCACTCCGAATTTTTCAGAAGAAATAAAAATAGTACCACTCGTTCCCAATGAAATATTACACATGCCGTCTCCGACCGTTCCGGTACCGACTGCCGCTGCTGCATTGTCTCCCGCACCAGCTACGATCTTTACTTTTTCTGATACACCAAGCTCCTTTGCAACATCCGGAAGCAGCGTGCCGACTGCCTCATAGCTCTCAAAGATCTGTGCCATCTGCTCTTTTTGGATTCCGCAGATTTCCAGCATCGGCTCTGACCAGCAGCGGTTCTTCACATCAAAGAGCAGCATTCCGGAGGCATCGGAAACATCCGTGCAATGCACGCCAGAAAGCCGGTATGCCAGATAATCCTTTGGCAGCATGATTTTCTCTATACGTGCAAAATTCTCCGGCTCATTTTTCTTTACCCAAAGTACCTTCGGTGCCGTAAATCCGGTAAATGCAATATTCGCCGTATATTCAGAAAGCTTTTCCTTTCCGATCACATTGTTCAGATAATCCGTCTCCTCAGAAGTGCGTCCGTCATTCCACAGGATTGCCGGGCGGATCACCTGATCATCCTTATCCAGAATTACAAGCCCGTGCATCTGACCGCCAAAGCTGATACCGGCCAGCTCACTTTTATCGCTTCCTTCAAGCAATTCCTTCAAGCCTGCGATCGTCTGCTCGTACCAGTCCTCCGGCTTCTGCTCCGACCATCCCGGATGTGGAAAATAAAGCGGATATTCCTTTGAAACAATTTTTTTGATTTTTCCCTCGCCGTCCATCAAAAGCAGCTTGACTGCCGATGTACCGAGATCTACTCCTGCATATAACATTCTTTTCCCTTTCCTTTCGCTGCTTCCATCCACCGCCACTGAGCTTTTTTCAGCAAGTTTCTGTCCACCGAAACGGTGTTTTTTTGGATCTGTGTGGTGTTTTGTGTCTGCCCGCAGATTACTACAGCGCCGCTCCGTGCGGAACCGGCTCATTGTCGGCCGGCGTCATAATCTCCAGTACCTGACACATATTGTCGAGTTCCACCCTTGTATGCTCACCGCCGTTCTCCCCGTCGCGCGTCCATGCGACCGGAGTCTCTGAGGTGATCACCATATGCTTTGTCTTAAACCGCTGCACAACCTCTGACTTCTGATCCGGAAACAGTACCGCGGAAATCGCTTCCTGCCATTCGATCAGATTCCTCGGTGTACGCACCAGCATTACTTCAAACACGCCATCATTTAAAGCTACATTTTTCCCTGGAAGTCCTTTGAATCCGCCCACTGAATCAGAATTCGTCACCATTCCGAATACGTAATCGCCTTCGCCTGTATACTCCTCACATTCAATATGAAGCTGACTGCTGCGCCACGTTCCCATGCGTTTCATCGCTTCCAACACATATGCCGCATGACCGAGCGCATTTTTCAGATCCTGTCTCGTCTGATAAGAAACGTCTGTCAGCATTCCGAATGCAGCCACGTATACAAAATAATTCTCATTAAATTTCCCGATATCACAGGAAAAAGGCACTCCGTCTGTAATCAGCCGGGCTGCCTGCTCCATCTGCTTCGGTATTCCGAGACTGTTTGCAAAATCATTCGTACTTCCGGCTGGAATGTATCCGAGCATTTTTTTCTGTCCGCTGCGCATCAGGCCGGTTACTACTTCATCCAGCGTCCCATCTCCGCCGCTGCAGACGATCATATCAAACTCAGCTGCCCTCTTTTCTACCGTCTCACAGGCATCCATTTCCCGTCTGGTGGGATAAATTGTGATATCATATTCCTTTTCCGATAACGTTTCGATCACCTGGGAAAGGCTGCTCCTGATCTGCCCCTTGCCTGAGCAAGGATTGTATACAAATAAAAGCTTTTCCATTTGAACACTCCATTCTTGCTCTTGTGAACCCCGCACTGTCTGTTCCGGACAAAACAGCCGTAAATCCAATCAAAATAGACAAAAAACGCCATACAAGACCGCTTTTCTTTTGTCCATTTTACTACGGCCGCACCAGATTCACAAGTAAATTATTGCGAAATAATATTCTTTTTTTGCTTACTTAAGGTTCTTTCCTCTACACTATCCCCATCAGTATATCATCCGATTAGGAAATAGCAACCAGTTTATAGACTTTTTATAGATCACCGATTCTGTTTCTCTTTTTCTGTCTTCACCTCGTTTCTTTTCGTCTTTTCAACGAATCCTGCAGATTTTTTTCTGTTTTCTTTCGTCATTTCGTCTATCTTTCTCTTGCCATTTTTTCTTTTCTCTTATATAATAGATTTACCTATATTATTTTAGTTTTTTCTAAAATAATAAACTTGAAACTATCCAGCACCTGACAAAGTTTTTCAGATTCTCCTCTGACGTTTCATATTTCGAAGATCTGGGCTTTTTCAGGCGAAGACCGGCAAATCAACCGGCAGAAAGGAGTACTTATGTACAACAGATCCATGCGGCACAGCCGCTTGGCACGGACAATCCTGGCTGGAATGCTTGGCGCACTGCTTACAGCCGCTTCTGTCTCCACCGTCCTCGCTGAGGAAACTGCTGAGGAAACCAGTTCTTTGGAAATCACTTCTTCCGATACTTCCGAAGATCCTACAGATGCACAGCCAACCGCTTTGTCCCACGTTTCCGTCCACGATCCGTCCATCATCCGTTCCAATGAGGACGGCACCTATTACGTGCTCGGCAGTCATACGGCTTCCGCAAAATCCTCTGATATGATTCAGTGGACGCAGCTTAATTTTGATTACGGCAGCCCGGAAAATACACCTTTCTACGGGAATCTGCAGGAAACCTTTAAAATTCCTTTCCAGTGGGCCGGATACAATGACGGTGACTGCATCGGCGGTTACGCCATCTGGGCACCCGATATCATCTGGAATCCATACTATACATGGGAGGACGGATCCGAAGGTGCCTATATGCTGTACTGCTGTACCTCCTCAACCTGGCGCAGATCCTGCATCAGCTATCTCGTCTCAAAGACGATTGACGGCACCTACACCTACGTCGATACAATTGTCTACTCCGGCTTTACCAAAACAGGAGAAACAGACGGCAACAGTTCCAGAAATACAAAATGGGACAATGATTATCTAAATCTCACCGCCCTGATTGAAAAAGGAAGCGCAGGCGGCGGCATCGATGAAATCAGCGACAACTGGTTTACTTCCGCAGGTGGATGGAACAACAACTACGCACCAAATGCCATCGATCCAAACCTGTTCTTCGACGCAGACGGCGAAAAGCTCTATATGTCCTACGGCTCCTGGTCCGGCGGCCTTTTTCTGCTTGAGCTTGACCGTACAACCGGCAAAGCGATCTATCCCGGTGTTGATTCCACCGATGAAGCTTCCGGAAATTTCGTGGACCGCTACTTCGGCGTTCACCTGGCCGGCGGAAATCATCAGTCCGGCGAAGCACCGTATATTCAGTACGACCCGGAAACCGGCTACTATTACTTATATGAAACGTATGGAGGGCTTACCGCAGAAGGCGGATATAATATGCGGCTTTTCCGCTCCAAAAATCCGACCGGACCGTACGTGGATGCAGCCGGCGGAAATGCCTGCGAAAGCGGTGAAAACAATGACAGCTACGGAATCAAGCTGATTGGCAATTACAGCTTTTACAACCAGCTCGGCAAACGTGCAGCCGGACATAATTCTGCTCTGATCGATGAGGACGGATCACGCTATCTCGTCTACCATCAGCGCTTTGACGTCAAACCTCAGCTTGAGGCCCATGAGGTGCGCGTCCATCAGCAGTTTCTAAACGAGGACAACTGGCCGGTGACAGCTGTCTATGAATATCGCGGCGAACAGCCGGAAAACTATTCAGAAGACGATGTTGTCGGCTCCTATGAATTGATCAATCATGGCACAAAAACAAACGGCGAAATGCTTGATACACAAATGCTCACTTTAAATGATGACGGCACTATCTCCGGTGCGGCAAACGGTACCTGGACAAAAGCTGATTCAGGAAACGGATACGATTATGTCACATTTGAAATGAACGATGTTGTCTATAAAGGATATTTCTTCCGCCAGCACAAGGAAAATTCTGATACGACCCCTGTTATGACCTTTACCGCAACCGGAACGGACAATACCTGTATCTGGGGCAGCATGATCGATATGAACGACGAAGAAATGCTTGCTAACATGGCGTCCATCTCCATCGGACAGATGATTCCTTCCGCTACCAGAGAAAATCTGGAGCTTCCGACCTCAGTCCTTGGTGCAGCTGTCACCTGGAGCAGCTCCGATGAATCTGTCATTGCTTCAGACGGTACCGTTACAGTACCGGAAGGCGAAGATACCCGTGCCAAGCTGACAGCAACCATCACCTACGGCAGTACAACCGTGGAATCCTCCTACAAGGTAGTCGTACGCCAGCATGCTTATCTGATCTGCGGTTACGATTTTGAAAATGTCTCCGAAGACGGTACCGTTTCCGCGATCGATGGTTCTTCTCTTGCCCAGGCAGCCACACTGGTTGGAGATGCATCCGTCATCTCCGATGAAACCCGTGGAAATGTCCTCACGATCACAAATGAAGCAGACGCTAAAAATGTGAACTATTTAAAACTCCCGGAGGATACACTTGCCGGCATCAAGCCATCCGGCTATTCCGTTGCAATGTGGGTAAAGATCGGTGCAGACACCTTTGAGCACAGTGCGCTGTTTGAAGCTGACGCCGACAATGCCTATCCGCTTACCCGCATTGGAGCAAACCTGATTGCCCGGATTAACGCAAACTCCTACAGTGACGTGCAGGGTTCTCTCCTTTCTTCAAGCGGAGCCCGCGATACTTGGGAGCACATCGTTTATACTGTTGATCCGCAAGGCATCAAGGTGTATTTAGACGGCGAACTGATCGGCGAAGAGACAAAGGATCTCACTGACTGCTTCCGCAAAAACAAGACCGGCATCTCACAGGCAAAAAATGTCATGGTCGGCAGCGGTGCCATCTGGGGTGATGAAGATGTCCGAAACGCAAAATTTGATGACGTAAAGATATACTTCGGAGCGCTGACTGCCCAAGAGGTAAAAGCACTTTACGAGGCCGGCTGAGACAACGCTCCCGTTTCTGCCCCATAACAGAAAAAAAGAAGCTCCGGCAGACCAATACGGTCTGTTGGAGCTTCTTTTTTTCTCATTCTTTCTCTTCTTTGCCAATACAATCCTGCACTCTTTTCTTACACCAGAAAAAAGCCGGAATCAGAAACGCATCTGCAAAAATCCATGCCATCGGATGCGCCAGACAAATGCCGGTGTATCCAATAAGCGGTACCACTACCAAACCGGCCAGTGACCGTGCAATCATTTCCAGCACACCGGATGTGATTGCAAATACCGAAAAACCCATACCCTGAATCGTAAAACGCACGGTGTTAACCAGCACAAGCAAGCAGTACCCGGCCGACGTGATCACCAGAAAGCGATAGGAATACTCTACCACCTGTGCATCTGCAGTATTCAAAAACAGAAGCGACAGCTGCTTTCCGGTCAGAAGCACAAATACAAACAACACCGCCGAAACGGCAAAACCAAAAAGAGAAGCATCCCGCAGTCCTTTTCCGACCCTGTCCAGCTTTCCGGCTCCCATATTCTGTCCGCTGTACGGTGCCATTGTTGCCCCGATCGCTTCAACCGGACAGCTGATAAATCCGTTGATACGCTGCGCAGCCGTCACACCCGCTACCGTCAGAGAACCAAAACCGTTGAGTGCAGTCTGAATCACAAGCGTACCGATCGCAGTCACGGAATACTGCAGCCCCATCGGAATTCCCATATAGCACAGTCTCTTCAGATATGAGCTGCGCAGCTTCCATTCCTCTTTGGAGATACGCAGGATTTCAAATTTTCTTTTCATATATAAGAGACAGCTTATACCGGATACTCCCTGCGAAATGACTGTAGCCAGAGCCGGCCCTTCCACACCCATATGGAATATCACAATAAACACAATATCCAGTAAAATATTGATTCCGGACGCAATGGCGAGAAAAACAACCGGTGAACGGCTGTCTCCAAGTGACCGGATGACCGCTGCTGTCACATTATACAGAAACGTTGTCGGAATTCCCAGGAAAATAATGACGATATACACATACGCATACTCGAAAATATCCTCCGGTGTGCGCATCAGCTGCAGGATCGGACGGCAGAAAGCCACCGTTACCAGTGTGATCACAAGAGAAAAAATCACACAGAGCCAGGCACTGTTTGCGACAAACCGGCGCAGCTCTGAATCTCTTTTTGCACCGAACATCTGTGAAACCGGTATCGCAAAACCATTGCAGACACCGGTACAAAAACCGATCACAAGGAAATTAAGCGAACCGGTAGAGCCAACACCTGCAAGAGGACCGACTCCTAGAAACTTTCCGACAATTACTGTATCTACCATGCTGTAAAACTGCTGAAACAGCATGCCAAGAAACATGGGGATCGCAAAGCTGATAATCAGCTTCAATGGTCTTCCATCCGTCATATCCTTTGTCATAATCTTCACCTCGTGCTGACAAACTGACTGTTATAAATATCCGCGTAAAATCCATTTTTCTCAAGCAGTTCCTTATGCGTTCCCTGCTCCACGATATTGCCGTCACGCATCACAAGAATCACATCCGCATTGCGAATCGTAGAAAGACGATGAGCCACAATAAAGCTCGTCCTTCCCTTCATCATCGCCTGAAAAGCCTTCTGAATTTTAATTTCCGTTCTTGTATCAATCGAAGAAGTCGCTTCATCAAGAATCAGCATCGGCGGAAGAGACAGCATTACACGTGCAATACAAAGCAGCTGCTTCTGTCCCTGGGAAAGATTGCCGCCGTTTTCTGTGATCATCGTATCATACCCTTCCGGAAGACGACGGATAAAGCTGTGCGCATGTGCCTCCTTTGCCGCCCGGATCACGTCCTCATCCGTTGCATCCGGCCGACCGGTACGAATGTTATCACGGATCGTACCACTGCGCAGCCATGTATCCTGCAGAACCATACCAAACGCACTTCGTACCGTCTCCCGCTTCAGATCACGGATATCGGTTCCTTCAATCCGGATCGCACCACCATCCACGTCATAAAAACGCATCAGCAGATTGATCAGCGTCGTTTTTCCGCAGCCTGTCGGTCCGACAATGGCGATCATCTGGCCCTTTTCTGTTTCTAGGTTAAAATCCCGGATCAGTTTTTTCTCCGGCGTATAAGAGAAGCTCACATTTGAAATCGATACACGGCCAATCTCCTTCGGAAGCTCCTTTGCAGGCTCAGGATCCGGAATCTGCGGTTCCTCATTGATCAGTTCAAAAACACGGCCCGCACATGCGATCGCATTCTGAAGCTCTGTAATCACGCCTGAAATTTCATTAAACGGTTTGGTGTACTGATTAGCATAGGAAAGAAATGCCGAAAGCTGTCCGACTGTCATCACCCCACGCACTGCCGCAAACGCACCGGTCAGTCCAACCGCTGTATATACAAGACTGTTGACAAAACGCGTCGCTGGATTTGTGATGGAGGAGAAAAACGTCGCACGCAGAGAATATTTCTGAAGCCGATCATTTATCTCATCAAAGCGCTTCTGCACCTTTTCTTCCTGTCCATACGCCTGCACAACCTTCTGATTTTCAATCATTTCATTGATAAGCGCAGTTTGTTCCCCACGTGTTTTTGACTGCAGCTTAAACATCGAGTACGTACGCTTCGCAATAAAATTCGCTACCAGCAAAGATACCGGAGTCAGCACTACTACGACCACCGTAATACCTGGATTGACAGAAAGCATAAAAAACAATGTTCCGACAATCGTAACGATACCGGTAAACAGCTGCGTAAAGCCCATCAAAAGTCCGTCCGCAAACTGATCCACATCCGCAATGATCCGACTGACAATATCACCGGAAGAATGTGTATCCAGATACTTCAGCGGAAGAATTTCAATCTTTGCAAACGCCTCTTCCCTGATATTCCGCGTCACCGTATACACGATCTTATTATTGCACACATTCATGATCCACTGTGCTGCCGCCGTCACTGCGATTGCTGTCGCCATCACGCGCATAATGCTAAAAATCGCAGAAAAATCTACGTTTCCAGGTCCCAGGATATGATCCACCACACGACCTGTCAGCACCGGCAGATACAACGTCAGCGCCACAGAAACCATCGCCATCAAAAGCGACAGCAGCACAAGGAGCCACTGTGGGCGGATATACGCCAGCACCTTTTTCATGATCTCTTTCTGTCCTGTTTGCTTTTTCACTTTGTATCCTCCTTCGGAAACTGAGAATAATACGTTTCCTGATAAACACTGCAGTTCTCCAGCAATTCCTCATGCGTTCCGCAGCCCACGATCTCGCCGTCATCCATCACAAGAATCTGATCCGCATACTGAATGGTAGAAGCTCTCTGTGAAACGATAAACACCGTCATCTCACCGGACAGATCCCTGATTGCCCTGCGCAGCTTTGCATCAGTCGCGAAATCAAGTGCAGACGCACTGTCATCCAAAATCAAAATTTCCGGATGGCGCACCAGAGCACGTGCAATCGTCAGACGCTGCTTCTGACCGCCGGAAAAATTACGTCCTTCCTGCTCTACAAAAGCATCCAGACCGCCTTTTCCCTCAAAAACCACCTCATCTGCCTGCGCCGCATGGATCGCCTCCCGCAGCTCCTCCTCCGTAGCATTTTCATTTCCCCAGAGCAGGTTTTCCCGAATTGTCCCCGCAAACAACACCGCTTTCTGCATTACTATACCAACCCTGCCGCGCAGCTGCTGCAGATCATATTCCCTTACATCAATTCCATCTACCTTCACACTGCCCTCCCGCACATCATAAAAACGAGGGATCAGCGATACAAGAGAGGACTTTCCTGACCCGGTACCTCCGATGATACCGATCGTCTGTCCCTTTTCTGCCCGAAAACTGAGATTCGTCAGAGAATCTGCTCCGGCATTTTTGTAACGGAAATTCACATGAGAAAATTCAACCTTCGGAGCCTGAGCATGCTCAGCAGATGCCACTGCTGCCTTTTTCTGTTCTCCGGATACGATGCTTGGCTTCAGCTCCATAACATTCTCAATTCTGTTTCCGCAGGCAATCGCCTTTGTCACATTAATGATCAGGTTGGCCAGCTTTACAAGCTCAACCAGGATCTGAGACATATAATTTACCAGTGCCACAACCGCCCCCTGCGTAATCAGACCTCCATCCACACGCACAGCTCCTGTA
Organism: uncultured Lachnospiraceae bacterium; assembly: GCA_934376945.1. GTDB lineage: Bacteria > Bacillota > Clostridia > Lachnospirales > Lachnospiraceae > Choladousia. Next base: position 35,305 of record CAKRPI010000006.1, read on the forward strand.
TAAAGCAGCACAACCAGCCCGCCGTTAACCACAATGTAGGTCAGAGGATTCATCAGTGCAGAGATCCGCCCGGACAGCATCTGAATCTTTACCAGTGCTTCATTTCCGCTATCAAATGCTTCCATCTCCTTCTTCTCCTGACGAAACGCACGAATAACACGTACTCCCTGCAGATTTTCACGGGTCATTCCGGTCACACGGTCCAGACGCTCCTGCACCTTTTTATACATCGGAATACTTGCAAGCATAATGCCAAACACGATCACACACAAAATCGGAATAACCACAACAAATACAAGCGCTGCCTTTACATCAATGGTAAATGCCATGATCATCGCACCAAATACAATAAACGGAGACCGCATGAACAGACGAAGAAACAAATTGACTCCGGACTGCACCTGATTGATATCGCTCGTCATTCTTGTAATGAGCGTTGACGTTCCATGCACATCCATTTCCGAAAAAGATAGGCTCTGAATGTGTGCAAACAGCTCATGACGCAGCCGCGCAGCAAATCCAACCGCTGCCTTTGCAGAAAAATACTGCGCCGTAATCGAACACACCAGACCAATCAGTCCAAGTGCAGCCATCAGAAGACACATCTGCACAATATAAGGCCGGTTTCCATCTGCAATACCGATATCAATGATCCGTGCCATAACAAGAGGTACAAACAGTTCAAACAACGCTTCCAGCAGTTTGAACAGCGGCGCACAGACAGCCTCCTTCTTGTATGCCTTCATATACTTTAAAAGCTTCCACATAATATTTTCCTCGTTTTGTTTATTTTGTTGTAACTCTTCATTTCATACTTCAGCTTCCTGCCCATAAAAACACTACAGATCCAGAATCTGATACGAATGATGCACCTTGGGCAGAAATTTCTCCAGTACATCCTTCGTCGGCAGCTTCAGGCTTGAAGTATTGATACATGGATGACAGCCAAGATACTCTGCCTCCGCCACTTCCCGGTCAATCAGTAATTTCACACGGTTCTGCGTATCATTCATCAGTCCCATGATGCTGACCGACCCCGGCGTAATATTCAGAAACTCTTCCATATAAGATTCATCCGCAAACGAAAGGCGCGGAGACGGAATCTTTTTGCAGACATCCTTCGTCACAAATTTTTTCTCTCCCGGCATCATAAGCAGATAAAAATCCGTTTTCTGATGGTTGCACAGAAACAGATTCTTACAGATCATAATTTCGAGAGTACGATCCACTTCATCGCACGCTGCAATTGTCATAAGCGCCTCATGATCAACCCGTTCAAACGGAATCTGAAGCTCGTTCAGCAAATCATATACCGCAATCTCTTTTTGCAGCCGGCCTTCCTCATTTTCCGGCCTTCCATGATAAATTTCCATAATACCTCCTCTTCCGTCAACTCATACACAATTTCACCTTTCGGCTCATATATCATTTCACCTTTACTGTATACACGATATAAACACAGTTGTTCCATGATATATATCCAAACAACTATCGATTATAACTTGTCCAATCTACAGTGTAAAGACACAAAATCCCCGGATCAGAACACAATTTCAATAAATAATATTCTGACCGGGGATTTCCTTTTCCTGTTTTTCTGTTCTCTTAAGTCCTAAGATGTTAAGGTCAAAAGATGCCTTACGGATTGTTCCATACTTCGTACTCCCACAATCCTGCCAGGTATTCTCATATCGTGAAGCTTGCACTCCACTTTTATGCTCATATTTTCTCAGCCTTTCAGCCCACGGGCCTGCCGATCCATGTCCTCTACAACAATATCGTAAATTTCACCGAGCGTTGAACAGTATTCCAGCACCTTCCACGGCTCATTCGTATGGAAATGGATTTTGATCAGATCTTCATCACCAACTGCCAGAAGACAGTCACCCTTAAAATTCTCAGTAAAATAATCGCTGATCACATCCTCGTCCAGGTCATGCCCTTCGATCAGCAGCTGTGTATCATAACGAAATTCCAGCATAAACGCACCTCATCCTTTCCGGTCAAAGCAAAGCTTCCTATTCTATTTCTATTTTATGTCTCTATTCTATTCTGCTCTGCTCTACACTTCCGTTCCATTATTTGTCTTTTCTAACCATATTCTATATTAGCACCTGTCTGTCAAATAGAAAAGCCCTTTTTGCAAATGTATCTGCACAAAAATCAAAAAACAAGCACAAGAATCCACAAAAAAATTCTTATTTCTTCCAGATTCGACTTTGCATTTTCCACTTATTTGTGCTATATTAAGCGCATGGGGCATTGGCGCAGTTGGGAGCGCGCAACATTCGCATTGTTGAGGCCGTGAGTTCGAATCTCATATGCTCCATTATGTAGAAAAAGCCTGTAGATGCAGGCTTTTTTTGTTGTTTTGAGAATGTATTTTTTTCTTGATAAAAGTAGTTGTTTCGTAAAAAATCGACCGGTTTTCGACCGACTTTGTGAATACACCATATCTTGACTTGTCAGAGCCAGGGTGCAGCATATTTTTCTGCTACGTGGGCACCATCCTGAATCCATTCCACAAGCTCCTATTAACATTTCTTATGAATACATCATCATATATCCTGTATAGCTTTGCTTATAATGTGTATGGGTACATATATTTATATGTACTATACCTTTGAAGTAAGGTAAAAAAGCCAATTTATACCCGCGATCTTTTAACAAAAGAGACTTATTACATCAGCTGGAAAGCTCTTATACAGAGCAAACAGATACACGATGTAAAACAAATGCCAAGTATCAAAAATGTCGGTAAAAGTCTACCAATTAAAGTATTTTCGTTACGTGACAATTTTGTTGTACAGAGACACTTTTCTTTGTAATGTTTTGTAGAAAATTCATTATACACCTGAAAAACCTGTACGATATTTTTTATAAAAAAGTTATAAAGTGGTGTGCGAATATCGAGCACACAGAAAATCCTTATAGATTCGCACCAAAAAATCAGTAAATTTTTCTTCCATATTAATTGCTTATTCATCGAAAAAAAGATATACTATAAGCGTAAATACAAAAACATACTATATTATCAGGAAATTGAACTGATTATTTGTATGTTTTTGCTGTCGCTCCCTGCACGGGAGCGTGGATTGAAATATTGAAAAGTGAGGTAAAATGGTGACAATTGCAGTCGCTCCCTGCACGGGAGCGTGGATTGAAATATAAATTGGAAACCTCCACAAGCCCTGTGGGCGTGGTCGCTCCCTGCACGGGAGCGTGGATTGAAATACCTCATAGGTAATCATCCTCTGTTCGCTTCCAAGTCGCTCCCTGCACGGGAGCGTGGATTGAAATACGGATGGCCTAAAGGCAGGAACCGGAGATGCACAGTCGCTCCCTGCACGGGAGCGTGGATTGAAATATCTCTCCGGAGTATATCTTCGTTGAAAACGGCATGTCGCTCCCTGCACGGGAGCGTGGATTGAAATAATCTGGAATACGAATTGACTGCTTGGCTGTTCGAGTCGCTCCCTGCACGGGAGCGTGGATTGAAATATTTTGCAACACTTGAAAGCAAAAACAGCTACTTCGTCGCTCCCTGCACGGGAGCGTGGATTGAAATATTCATCTTCCGTCGTGCGGTAAGAAAAATGTTGTCGCTCCCTGCACGGGAGCGTGGATTGAAATATGCATGTGGATAAGTACGCAGCCGTGAAGCTTCGTCGCTCCCTACACGGGAGCGTGGATTGAAATGTCCTATTATTTTTGTAGTGGGTGGCAGGGTTGAAGTCGCTCCCTGCACGGGAACGTGGATTGAAATGAAAATATGTTAGCCCAACTATCAAGGGTACTTAGTCGCTCCCTGGTAAACGGTAAAAAGCAGGTACCTTTCTGCCCTCTCTAATCCATGCCATAATAAACTCCAACAAAACTATCCGAGTCAAAAAAGTTAAGTACTTAACTTTTTTGACCGGCTATAATCAGGAGGAGTCAAAATGACATCACAAACCAGCATAGTAGCAAAGCAGATCCGCCTCATGGAGTGGGCAGAGCAGATACAGGACTGTCAGAACCGTCCAAGGGAAATGGACGTGGCGGCCTGGTGCGCCCAGCATGGTATTACAAAAGCAAACTATTACTACCGTCTCAAACGTGTCCGGAAAGCATGCCTGAACCTGCTTCCAGATACTGAAGACCCTGCTTTTATCGAAGTCCCTGTCCCGCGCAGGAAGAGTTCTGAAGAGGTAACACTTCTTTCAAATCCCGGATGCAGCACAGCAGCACCAGTGGCCTGTATCCGGAATGCAGGCGGACTCTCCGCAGAAATCTTTCCGGACATTTCCCCAGAGATGCCCCGCTGCATCGTGGAGGTTTTCGGCCATGCTGAATGATGCCCATGTTTCACAGTTCAAAAAAGTATATCTGGCACCGGGATTTACAGACCTGCGCCGCGGGATCGATGGGCTCGCAGCGATTGTGCGCTTCCAGTTTTCCCTGGATCCATCTCCTGTAGTTTGTGCAGGATGCTGAAAATAAAAAAGTGTAAAAGCCATCAGAAAACTGCAGAAGCTTCACGTCTGTGAACTTATCCACACGCATACGACCCTCCCCGCACAGCGTGGCGCTATACAGACCGATACATGTGGATGGTACATCCAGCCAGCGGCTGAAAGTACCGCTTTTCGGATGTGTTATCCACAGTCAGAATGCCGAAATGGCCAAATGGCCTGATTAGCGCTGATACAGAAAACATGCTATAATCAAAACCAGTAAAAAGACAGGGAGTTCCGGCCATGGCATCCAAATACACAGAAGAACAACTGAATAAACTGGACAAAGAGCTGCTGGTACAGCTCTTCCTGGGGCTTCAGGACCAGATGGAGGAGCTGACAAAGCAGACGCAGACCTTAAATGATAAAATGCAGCTGATGATGGAACAGCTGGTCCTTTCCTAAAAAAACCGTTTTGGCTGATCCAGCAAAAAAATGACAGAACCTGGTCAGATCCGTTTTATGGAGGTGGATGGGGAGATTGTGTTTTTTAACGAGGCAGAAGCAGCCTGCGACCTGGATGCCCCGGAACCGGACAGCCTGGAGCCACAGCCGCCAAAAAAGAAAAAGCAGACCGGTAAAAGGGAAGCAGACCTGGCGGGGCTTCCAGTCCGCCGTATTGACCATTACCTCAGCGAAAAGGAACTGGCTGCGGAATTCGGGGAAAAGGGCTGGAAACAAGATGAGTGGACTGGAAAACGTCAGCTGGTGGTAAAACCACTGGTGAATGCTTTCTTTGCGTACGTGAAACAGAATTCCGGCAGAGTGTCCAAAAGTGGGAAAAACCGGGAGGCATTTGCTTACGTGCTGAACCAGGAGTCGTATCTGAGAGTTTTTCTGGAAAACAGGGATGTGCCAATGGATAACAACGCGAGTAAACGGGCAATCCACGGTTTCTGTATCGGGAAAAAAAATTGGGAGATGATCGACACGGTGCATGGTGCATCCGCCTCGGCAATCATCTACAGCATTTCAGAAACAGCAAAGGCAAACGTTCTGAAGCCGTATGAGTATTTCGAATATCTGCTGACTGAGATTCCGAAACATCAGGATGAAAGTAATACAGATTTTTTAGCTGATCTCCTGCCCTGGTCAGAAAAGCTGCCGGAATACATCAGAAAACCAAAGAACGCCAATAAAAAATGACACGGCCGCGAGGAGCGGCCGGATACTTGTCAAGGTACTTGTGGTTTAACATTTACCCGAAAAGCATTAATAAAAAGTACATGTTGCTTGTGAGTTGCCTGAAGCGGTTAAAAAAGCTCTGAAAACGGTAAAGCATACGGATTGTGAGGGGATGGTTCCATGCGTGTGGATATATGCACTAATTTACAGAAATGCTATAGTCGCTCCCTACGTAGGAACGTGGATTGAAATGTCACTTTTGTTGTATCAAACGCCGACAAATCCGTCGCTCCCTGCGTGGGAACGTGGATTGAAATGAGAATGATGTAAAAATGTATGGTACGCAAACCTGTCGCTCCTTGCGTGGGAGCGTTGATTGAAATATCGTTGAAGTGTTACTATCCATTACAAGGCCGGTCGCTCCCTACACAGGAGCGTGGATTGAAATGATTATGCGGTAAGTGCAGGTTACACGGAGGCAAGTCGCTCCCTGCACAGGAGCGTGGAGTCAAAGCGGATATTCACAATCCGCTTCGCTACTTGCTCATAACCGAGCAGCTGCTTCGCAGCTTATCAGGAGTTGCTTGTACCACTCTTGATACAAACAAGTCCCTACCCACTGCTTATTACTCCGCGCAATTGAAGCAGAGGACTTGCTTGACTCGGTTGAAATAATTTCATGACAATAACAAGTGACAGGGGTTGTCAAGTTTTTTGTGTAAGTTTTAAAATTTGTTTTCTTAACTTACACACTTTATTTTACACCCTCGCGCAGATTGAAACATACACTATCGGTGCTGGACACGCGCTTTTTTATTTCGTTCTCAAAAATTCTAATAACAGTGGATACATTTTCTACATTATAAGCAATCCATCCGCTGCAGTTCCCCTGTCAACGCCGACGTGTTCCACTTTCGTCTTATAGCTGTTGCCAAGATAATAAAATCGCAGACTGTCTGTCTTTTTGTCAATAAGCACTTCCAGATTTGCTTTCATCTGAACCGCCTGCGTATTATCAACGATACACTCAAATACAGAATTCTGTACTCTTCTTCCATAATTTACGCATTGTTTCGCCACTTTACGAAGTCTTGCTTTTCCTTCTATTGTTTCAGTATTGACATCATAAGTAACCAGTACCAGCATCTCACACCTCATTTCCAGAAAAACGGCGGATATTCTTCCAAATCTCCCCGCAGATATCGTGCAAGCAAAAGTGACTGCGCATGCGGAACCACTCCCCATTCCATTTTTTCTTCCAGAAATGGATGGCGAATTAAATCCTGCTTTTTTGTCTGCCACGCGGACAGTACTGTTTTTCTTCCTGTATCAGTCAGAATTACCGCACCGTTTTCTTTCTTTATAAAATCATTTTTTGTAACCATTTTTCGGTTGATTAGAGTCAATACAAAACGATCTGCCATAACGCTCCGCAATTCTTCCATCAAATCAAGAGCCAATGAAATGCGTCCCGGACGATCTGTATGATAAAATCCGACATACGAGTCGAGACCGACACCTTCCAGAGCAGATGCGCACATTCCCGCAAGCAATGAATAAGAAAAAGAAAGCAGTGCATTCACATAATCGAGAGGCGGTCTCCGATTTCTTCCCTGAAAAACAAAATCTTCCTGTTGT